>CAYXZR010000001.1:0-26634 GCA_964470025.1 uncultured Gammaproteobacteria bacterium
GCTCAAGACTCATGCTGATTTGTTCTGTGCTTTCAAGTATCATCTGACATCGCTGTGTCTCAGTTACCTGAATATTTTGACAATAGCCGACTGAATATTGTTCTGGCAATGCAGGATTTTCAAACAAGACGGCATTTGTTGCCATCGGCAATAAAGCAATAGAAAGAATACCGATCCAGATAAAAAATGAAGCAAAAGAAATACTAAACGTTTTGACAGGGTTTACTAAATACTCAAGTCGCTGATTAACTTGTGTAGTAAGTGACGCTACGCTTCCACCTGATACTTCTGAAAAAGGTAGAAGCTTTAAAAGTGCCTGAGCTAGATCTTTTCTTTGTGTAAAATTATACGTTGCGTACTCATCTGCAGCGGCTTCTGCGAGCAACTCGTATTGCGTACTCATCTGTTTTAATCCTGGAATAAACCAAAGTGATTTTGTTATCAGTGTGTTAATAAAAACTTTCATTGGCTCATACGCAATACAGTGCGCATGCTCATGTCGTAATACTGCTTCTAGCTCTCTTTTCTTAAGATGTTTTATTAGCGCAGAAGAGATTACGATCTTTGGTCTGAATACACCATGACACAATGCCACTTTTTCTGAAGAATCTACCACATAAACTAAATGCTTAATGCGTAGCTTTTGCACAACATGCTGAACTCGAGATGAGGTAACTTTGGGTAACTGCAAAAACTGCTGAATATATCGCTTGGTTTTAATGTGAAGTACTGCGGCATTAATTAGCCCATATAACAAAAAGAGTGCTGCAACACCAAGAATAATTCCACTAAGTGTTAGCAATCCTGGATGTTGTATGGTTGCTGCATAGTGAGAACATCCGCAAAGATTTTGTTCTTGCTCAGAAAGAAAAGCGCTACTTGCTGCCACCTTACCAAAAGCATTGCTTCCTAAAAATCCTAAGCATAATATAAAAATAACTGCAGTGCTTGCAATTAAATAGAATTGGAATTTTACTTTTGTCTTGAGCAACATGTTACTTTACTTTTTTGAGCTTTGTCTTCCACTCTGCGAGCTCTTTTTTATTTGATGTAGTGACTGCGTCAATAAATTGAGCAACAGCAACATCTCCATACTCATGGAGTAACTGTGTAATTGCTTTTTTTGAAATCGAGGCGTTAAAGCTCTTACGGTCTTTGATTGGTGTGTATGTGTAGGCACCTGAGGTATCACGCTTTCGTTTTAATATTCCTTTGTCAGTTAGCCTTCCCATTACTGTCATAACAGTCGTATACGCGATAGTGCGACTGCGCTGAAGTTTTTCTAATACGCAACGAACAGTTGCCACCTTGCACTCCCAAACTGCATCCATAATCTGACTTTCGAGTTCGCCAAGTGAATGTGGAAGTTTTTGAGTCATAAATATAGATTAATTCTACTACATAGTATAGTATAAAAAAAATGTGACTATGGCAAGTTTACAAACTACCCTGTGACCGATACTGAAGTGCCTGTGCAACGTGCTTTGCAGAAATCTCAACACTTCCCTCCAGATCTGCAATAGTTCTACTAAGTTTAATGCACCGAAAATATGTTCTTGCTGATAAATGATACTTCTGTACGGCTTTTCTAAGTAGTTGCCTTGAACTCTGATCCAGGTAACATGTTGTTTTAATAATATGTGTAGACATTTCAGCGTTTACCTGACAATTGTGTCTCGCTAAGCGCTTACGCTGTACCTCACGAGCTAGTTCAACCCTTTGACGAATACTATGTGATGACTCTGCTTCAAAAGTAGTTGTTAATTTATCAATTTTTACCCTAGGAACCTCTACATGTAAATCAATACGATCAAGTAGCGGCCCTGAAATCTTTTTTTGATACTTAATAATACTTGAAGGTGAACACGTGCACTGACGAGCTGTATCTGTTGCGTATCCGCATGGACACGGATTCATGGCAGCAATCAACATGCACTGGGCAGGAAAATGCAATGTTCCAGATGCTCTTGAGATGGTAACTGAGCCATCTTCAAGTGGTTGCCGCAAATGTTCTAACACTGTACGTGGAAACTCGGTGAATTCATCTAAAAACAGTACACCACGATGCGCAAGTGATACTTCTCCCGGCCTTGGCCAAGCTCCTCCACCAATAAGCGCAACTCCTGATGCAGAGTGATGTGGCGATCGAAATGGGCGCTGTGTCACTAAGGGTTGCTGTGCAGAAAGTCTACCTGCCACGCTGTAAATGCGGGTAACTTCAAGCGCCTCGCTAATTGAGAGTCTTGGCAGTATCGTGGACAGTGCTTTTGCTAGCAATGTCTTTCCCGTACCAGGTGGTCCTGATAACAAGCAATTATGACCGCCTGCTGCTGCTATTTCAAGCGCTTTTTTAACATATTGCTGGCCCTTAATATATGCCATATCATAGCCACTGCTATCATCGGAGGTACTTTTTGTAAATGGCTCTACGATAGCTGGTGGTATTAGCTCTTCTTGTAAAAGATGCCTAACAAGCTCGGTTAATGTGCTACATGGAAATACCTTAATACCCGGCACGAGACGTGCTTCTGCTTGATTATCACTTGGCACATAGACTGCTTCGATACCTGCTTGCTCAGCTTTAATGCAGGCTGAAAGCACACCATGTACTTGCCTGATACTCCCGTCAAGTGCAAGCTCCCCTAAAAATATACTGTTGCCCACACTTGATTGTGGAAGCTGGCGGGTGGCAACTAAAATACTAATAGCAATTGGTATGTCATATGCTGGGCCAATTTTTCTAATATCTGCCGGTGCAAGGTTGATCGTCACCTTTCCTCGTGGCATTTGTAGGGAACTGTTTTTAATTGCACTACGCACCCGCTCACGCGACTCATCAACTGCCTTATCGGGTAATCCTACGATCATAATACCTGGTAACCCCTGTGATGTATCTGCTTCTACTTCGATGATCTCTGACTCTAGCCCGACAATGGCTGTGGAATATATTTTTGCTGACATAAAAACGCCTCATGAATTATGACGCGCTTGTTGATTTGAAATTGTTAGACTAGATTACCTAAAAATGCTGCGTTATGCAAATACCTAGGCTGCGGGAGTCGAATTATTGGCCTGTTTTTTTGCTTTTACTTCTCGCAGTTCATTGAGAAATAAAATAAGCACTCCAAGTGAAATCATCACATCGGCAAAGTTAAACACAGTAAACCAAGATAGATCAATATAGTCTACAACAAACCCCTGTGTAATTCGATCGTACAAATTAGAGCTCGCACCACCTAAAATGAGTAATGATGCGAGTATTGTATGGGCGTTTTTTCGCTTTACTCCTTTTATTAACCAACCACACACAATTATCAGCACAATAGTAATAATTACTAAAAGGATATTTTGTGGAACTGGGATACCAAATGCGATGCCAGTATTTTGTACAAAGTGAAAACTCAGAAATGAAAACACATCCTGCATATACTCAGGATGTGCTAGAAAAAAATGTTTACTATATTGATCAACTGCTACACCAGCTGCGACTAATAGAATCGCTACAAATGCAGTGATCATTTACGCTTCTCCTTTTAACTTCTTTTTACAAGCGACGCAAGAAGTTGATGTAGGTCGAATCATTAAACGCTGTGGCTCAATTTCATTATTACAATACTTACACACGCCGTATGTGCCTTCTTCGATATGACCAATAGCCTTGTTCACGTCTCGCAACTGAGTCTCAAGTGCATGCTCAATCGATAAACGATCTGAGTACTCAGCTACTTCTCCAGCATTTTCGTCTTCATCGTCTCCGTAGTCAGGAAACTTTGATTTGTAGTTGTCATCAATTTCAGCATCTTCAGTAGCGAAATTGTGTAGCTCTTGCTCTAATCGTTGTTTTTGCGCGAGAAGCTCTTTTTTAATCTTCTCTAGAGTTGCAGCATCCATAGGTAATTTTATTACTCAAAAACAGTATTTATACTGCCTTTATTTTACACCCTAATTGTACGAGAGTGAACCAGCTCTGTCAATATACTAATGCTTGACTTCTGACATCTTGGACAAAATAAAAAGGGCGCGAACAGCGCCCTTTATAATATGTTATTTGGCGGTTCGCGCCCAGTACGGGCGCTAGCTACTGACCGCCAAACCTACGAGAGTACTGCTACCAGTGCTTGATAGCACTACTGCCGTAGATTTGGTGATACGCATTAACTAACACTGTATGCGCGCTTGCGTTGACTCAAGCATATAACACTCCTCAACCACTCTTTGGTTATAGCTCTCTTTGTGGGCTATGAACCGATACTTTTGTTTTTGTTTTCGTGGAGTATGGTCAACTTCATACCCCGATCAATATAGAAGAGTAGTTCAAGAGAGAAAGATTGCTCCGATCTCTTCTGATCAGGGAAATATTTCTTGTTGTTAAGGTGTGCGATAAGTTATTAACTTATCATACATTCATAATAGCACATTTTTTGCTCTTGGTCAATAATGTGGTGTATTAAATAATTTTTTTGTTTAAATTTAGATAAAAAATACCCCTTTACAAATAGTTTATTAAATTGTTTAAACAAAAAAAGTTATCCCCATTGCTGTGAATAACTCTACTTTCTGTGAATATTCTTACTGTGAGAGACAAATTTCTGTGCTCTTTTTACTTGCCTGCAGGATAAGCCATTTGCTATCCAAAAATTGTGCCAATGGAAGCAGGTTTGATGACTTTTCAAGATTGATGCTTGTGAATTGAGCTGTGTCTAGACTGCAATTTCCAAAATTAGCACTAGTATGTGCTCCACGAACAAGTTGAGCTAATACTTTTGAACTGTTACTGATCACCACTTCATTATTTAAGGTAATATATCCAAGTTCGAGATACTCATCTCCAACCGTGGCCATACGAGCGATACCATTAGTTTGCCAATCAACAGAATCAGCGTTAATAACGGTTTCAATAACAGTCGTGCCATCAGGTAGCTCTCTTGTTTCTTGAACTGGGAATCGCTGCGCTAAAAATAATGAGATAATTTCTTCCAGCTCAGTTGAATTAACAGTTTGTGCATCTGATAGTGCTAGAGCAAAGGTAGTAGGCTGGACTTCATCTGACACAAGTGCTAAAGCACGCACGCTACTGGCTAACTGTTGGTGATCCTTAAGTAGATCAACAAAAACATCACTAAATTCGGGTGTATGTAGGGAGAATTGCTCTTGGAGTGATTTATAGCTCACCCCTTGCGTAAAAATAGCTGCATCTAGGAATTGCAATATACTCACAGGCATATCAATAGCTTCACTGCTTGTGCCAGGCAATCCCACCTTCCAAGCGCCATCATCGTACTGACCTGAAGCTATAATTGGCTCACTTGTTCCAAATACAGAAGGCTCAAAGTATGCGGATAGCTGCCTATGCGGCAGCTTGTAGTCAAAGCTAAACAGCTGCTTTAAAAATGTCTGCTCAACAAATAGCTGAAGATCTGCTGAGTCAGTTAACAAATAGTACCCAGACGTAATTTGAGTCAATCCCAACTCTTGATGGTTAAAATCTTGCTGATCTATCTCAAACAGCAGCCCAACTTCTCTGCGAGAGTAGTCTGTAAGACTCGGTATTGCAAAGAATGCAATCTCTGAACTGCTCTGTAGCAGCTCTTGCTGAAGTAGTCCCGGAGCGATGTCTAAGCGCTGCTCAAAACCACGTAGCAACTGCGTAATTGGAAGCTGTGTGAGCGTGTTGTCTGAAAAAGGCACTAAAGGATTTCGTGCATGAATATAGACTTGTGCGTGCACAGGCACAAACTGTCGCAGATTATCATCGTTTAGTCGGACGTATAGGCCAGCCAGAAACAAAACAACAACCCCTATACCACTAAGCCATAGGGAGAGTCGAGTAATACTTCGAATGCGCCGTGTACCTACTGGTATTGTTGGGTTGTTGTAGTACTCCATTGGAGCAATGTTATCTAATTACGATCTTTTTTGAAGAATGGTTTTCGATCTCGAGGTTTACGATCGCCATGAGGACGCTCAGTTCGCTCAGGCATACCTTCTGGTCGTGGAAGTAGTGCTTTCATAGATAGACCAATTCGTCCGTTATCTTCAACCTTCAGCACCTTTACCTTAACTACGTCGCCTACCTTTAAGACATCTTCAACTTTACCAACTCGCTGATGAGAAATCTCTGAAACATGCACCATTCCGTCTTTCCCTGGCAAGAACTCAACGATTGCACCGAATTCCATAATTCGAGTTACTTTTCCTTCATATGTCTCACCTGGCTGCACTTCTTTGGTTAGGTTTTCTACCCATTCAATTGCTTTTTGTGCACCAGCCTGATCTGTAGAGGTAATCATAACGGTTCCATCTTGCTCAATATCCATTTGGACACCAGTCTTTTCGATAATTTCATTAATCACTTTACCTCCTGGCCCAATAACATCTCTGATTTGATCTGGCTTAATATGAATAACGCTAATTCGTGGTGCGTATTGTGACATTTCTGCACGTGGCTCACTAATTGCTTTATTCATTACTCCGAGAATCTCAAGTCGTGCGTCTTTCCCTTGTGAGAGCGTTTCCTTGCAAATTTGAAGTGAAAGTCCATCTGTTTTGGTGTCTAACTGAATTGCAGTGATTCCATCTTGTGTGCCTGCAATCTTAAAATCCATACCGCCCTTACCATCTTCAAGATCCTGCAAGTCAGTAAGTACTTTGTAGTTACCTTCTCCGTCTGAAGCTAATCCCATGGCAATACCAGCAACTGCTTTTTTGATTGGTACACCTGCATCCATCAATGCTAGTGAAGTGCCGCAGGTTGATCCCATAGATGATGAACCATTTGATCCAAGCACTTCTGACACTACACGGATGGTGTATGGGAACTCTTCTTGTGATGGCATCATTGGTCGAATACCTTTTTCAGCAAGTGCACCATGGCCAATCTCTCGACGACCTGGGCCGCCTACACGACCAGTTTCACCTACTGAGTATGGTGGGAAGTTGTAATGATGCATGAAGCGCTTTGTTCCTGCCTCTTCCATACCATCAAGCATTTGCTCATCTCCTGGTGAACCTAGTGTTACGATAGAAAGCACCTGTGTCTCACCTCGATTAAACAATGCTGAACCATGTGTTCGTGGCAGTAAGTTTACATGCGCGCTTAGCTCACGAATCTGTGTTAGTGAGCGACCATCAACTCGCTTCTCATCAGTGATAATTGACTGTGAAACCACTTTTTCAAAATGTGGATCCACAAGCATTGCTGCTTTTTTACGTCGCTCTTTACCAATTCCTTCAGCTTCGAGATATGCATCAAGATCATCTTTACACTTCTGCACTGCGCCTTTTCGCTCGTGCTTCACAGTAAGTGGTTTATCAAAGATAATTTTTGCTACATTTTCGTTTAGCCATACTTGCGCTTTTTGCATAGCTTCTGCTAATGCTGTTGAGCTCTCTTCTTCCTCAGACTCTTCTGATGGTGCTTCAAGTACAGCTTTTTCTTTACCAATTTCTTTGGCAATTCCGGCGATGAATTCAACCATTGGCCCAAGATGCTGGTTAGCAATTTCAAATCCTTTATAGACGTCTTCTTCAGTTGCTTCCTGACCCTCTGCTTCAATCATCAAAATCTTATCTTGCTTACCTGCAACGATTAACTCTAGAGTGGCTTTTTCTCGTGCCTCGATAGTTGGGTTTACTTGAAATTCTCCATCGATAAGTCCAAGTCGTACACCAGCAAGTGGTCCAGCCCATGGGATATCTGAAATAGCAAGCGCTGTTGAAGCAGCAATCATACCTGGAATATCTGAGTCATTCTCCTGGTCATATGACAGTACCGTCATGATAATCTGCACTTCATTTTTAATGTCTTTAGAAAATAGCGGTCGAATTGATCGATCGATTAGTCGTGCTGAAAGCACGGCCTCGTCAGTTGGTCGTCCTTCTCGCTTGATCCATCGACTTCCTTTGATCTTACCAACAGCATACAGTCTCTCTTCGTACTCAACTGAAAGTGGGAACCAGTTTACACCTTCTCGAACTCCGCCCATAGTTGCTGTAGCCATCACTACAGTGTCACCGTACTGGACAGTACATGAACCATTGGCCTGCTGGGCAAGTAGACCTGTTTCAATAATTAATTTTTTGCCTGCAAAGTCTGTTTCAAAACGTTTTTGCATACGTTACTCCTTGTGCAGTAGAGAGTGTTGTGACTATATCTCTGGATACCTTCTTTTTTGATACCCAATACATATACCCACACGCACAGCTACTGCTTAATAATAATTTATCGTAATAATTTAATTTTTTTCTTGTTGCCTCCGAGCAAATAGCGCTTCGGATCTTCTCCTAAATCAGTGAAGTCATCTGCGCCTTCAATCAGACGCGTTGATGTGGTCTTGCCGAACGCCATTACTTCTGTCATACACCCTTTGTTTACCTGCAAGTACTCAAGCAATGGCAAGTAATCTCCATCTCCTGATACAAGAATCACACTATCCAACCTATCTGCGAGCTTGATTGCGTCCATTGCGATTCCAACATCCCAGTCAGCCTTCTTGGCACCACCAGTAAAGATCTGTAAATCTTTCATCTTTACTTCAAAACCCTGCTTATCGAGCGCTTCAAAAAATGACTTCTCTTCTCCGCCCTCAGAACGAATCACATATGCGATTGCGCGGATGAGCTTTCGACCGGCTGTTGCCGTCTTAAGCACTTCTTGAAAATTTACGCGGGCACCATACAAATTTTTTGCAGAGTGGTACATGTTTGCCACGTCGACAAATACGCCAATTCTCTGCTCTTTGTGTTTTATCATACTTTTATTTTACAAAAGGGAAAGGCTTAACTCAAGTTAAGCCTCTGCCTCGTCTTCTTCGTTTGTTTCTTCTTCAACTACTTCCTTTGGTTCTTCCTTTTTTCGCTTTGACTCAGCTACTTTTAGCTTAAGATCATCTACGAGCTGAAGATATGCTTCGTTGTCTTCTCGACTAAGATACTGAAGTAATCGTCGTCGTTCAGCAACTTTTTTGAGCAACCCACGTCGTGATGAGAAATCCTTCTTATGATCCTTAAGATGCTTAGTAAGCTCTTTAACCTCTTCGGTCAAAATAGCAATCTGCACCTGTGATGAACCAGTGTCACCATCGTGAGTTTGATACTTTTTAATAATTCGTTCTTTTTTCTTCTTGTCCAGCATACTGCGTGGCCCTTTCTCTACGATATCCAAGCCGTGTCGATAGGCAAAGCCGAGATAACGTACTACTAATAATGTGAGCTTAAGCTACCATTTAACTGCACATTTGTCAATATATAGTGTTATGTCATACAATCACTAAACACATACTTATTCCTACCTATGAACAAACAGATAACACTTATTATTTTAGACGGTTGGGGCCATAGTGATGATCCACAAAATAATGCAGTTGCTGCAGCAGCTACTCCTTTTTTTGACTCACTTTTGCAGCGTTATCCAAACACGCTACTTTATGCAGGTGAAGAACACGTAGGACTCCCTAAGGGCCAGATGGGCAATAGTGAGGTATGCCACACAACAATTGGCACTGGGATGATTATTGATGCTGATTTGGTGCGTATTGCTAAAGATATTGATTCGGGAGCTTTTGAGCATAATCCAGAATTTATCAAGCTCTTTGATCATGTTAAGCAACACGACTCAACCCTACATATCAAAGGTCTCTTAAGTGATGGTGGGGTTCACAGTCACAAGGATCACTTGTTTGCGTTTCTTAGGGCTGCAAAGCTCCATGATATTGAAAAAGTAGTGATCCATATTTTTACTGATGGCCGAGACACTGCCCCACAAAGCTCAGTAGCGTATATAGAAGAACTCGAACACCTCATCGACGAGCTTGGTATCGGCTATATCGCAACGGCGACAGGGCGATTTTATGCAATGGATCGTGATAACAACTGGGATCGACTCAAAAAAGCAGAAGCAGCGCTATTTGAATGCAAGGGTACGGTATGTCACAACAAAAAACCCTCTGAGGTAATGGCTAAACTCCATAAACAAGGTGTACTTGATGAACATCTTGAGCCGCTTGTGTTTGTAAATGATAAGCAAGAAGGGTATGCGATTAAAAAAAATGACGGCGTATTCTTTTTTAACTTCAGATCAGATCGTGCCAAGATGTTTAACAAAAAAATAGTTGAGCGCGTTGATAGTGATAATCTCTATTTTGTTACCATGACCGAGCACGATACTGATCCGAGAGGCAAGGTTGCTTTTGGACCAAAAAGTATAGAGACAACACTAGCTGCTGAGATAGCAAAAGCTGGCCTACGTCAGTCTCATATTGCAGAGACGGAGAAGTTTGCGCATGTGACATACTTTTTTAACGGTGGATTTGAAGGCGCCCATGTTAATGAAAAGCATGTACTTCTTGAAAGTCACAAACATGTAGCGACCCATGACCTAGCTCCGGAAATGCGAGCTGAAGCGATTGCCGATAAAGCAATTGAAGATATCCAAGAAGGAATTGAGTTTGTGCTGATTAACTTTGCCAACCCTGATATGGTTGGTCACACTGGTAATGTACCAGCAATTATTGCGGCGATCGAAGAAGTCGATGCACAGTTAAAGCGTGTAGTTGAAGCGGTTCAGCAGCAAGATGGTATTGCGATTATTACGGCTGACCATGGTAATGCAGAACAAAACATCGACCCAACTACTGGGCATGTACATACAGCACATACATTAAATCGCGTGCCATTTATCATCACAGCTGATACTGCTCTACGTGAAGGTGGGCTGGCTGATATTGCTCCGACTATTCTTACTCTCTTATCACTTCCTATTCCTGCGAGTATGAATGGCACTTCCCTTTTGCATTAGTGGCAAAAATACTTTAAGTGTCGTAAAATAGATACATGAAAGAATATCTCAAAAAGTTTTACAAATACTTAGATCGAGAAAAAGAATTAAGTGCTGCTACTGTTACTAATTATGCATTTTACCTTGATCGATTTTTTTTCTGGTCAAAAAGTAAAGGACCAAAAGGTATTACAAAAGATAAAGTAGCTGCTTATACAAAATGGTTGCATACTTCAAATGCAGATCACGATAAACTTGATCAAGCTACGATTAACTACCATCTAATTGCACTTCGATCACTACTTACTTATTTTTTTGAAGAAGGAATTGATTCGCTTGATCCTTATGAAGTTCGATTAAAAAAACTAGATATTCCCGACATCACTCCTCTGTCAGAAAAAGAATTAACTTCTTTACTTGAAGCTCCTCAAAAGTTTAGTGATGATGTCATGATACAATTGAGAGACACGGCATTACTTCAAGCGCTAAGCTCAACTGGGATAAAAGTTTCTGAATTATCACAGCTACGTCGCAAAGACATTGATACTGATACTAAAAGTATTGTAGTTAAAAAAGGCTCTCATACACGAGCACTTTCTACATCCAAAGAAGCGCTAGCTGCACTCAAAAAATATCTTTCAAAACGAAGGGATACTTCTGCTCTTGTTTTTGTTCGTCATGACCGTGCACGAGCAGGCATGAAAATAACTGCGCTTACTCCACGCAGTATTCAACGAACGGTAAAAATGTATGGTCAGCTGGCACATATCAAGCAAGATGTAACGCCAAAGCTCCTTCGTCATAGTTATGCGATTCACCTCATCAAAGATGGAGTGGATCTCAAGCAAGTTCAAGCACGCCTTGGACATGTAGCAAGTACTACTACGCAGCGATATATAGGTTGATTTTTAAGCTTTTTTCTGGTAGTATCGAAGGGTTTACAATACAGTACGTCATATGCCCCTGTAGTTCAATGGATAGAACGGGGGCCTTCTAAGCCTTAGATCTAGGTTCGATTCCTAGCGGGGGCATGTGAGGTAGTGTATTGTACGTAACCACTTGATTTTTTACTAAAAATCAGTATAATACGATCTAGCTACAATAGTATTATGGTGGTAGTAGCTCAGTTGGTAGAGCTCCGGGTTGTGGTTCCGGCGGTCGAGGGTTCAAGCCCCTTCTACCACCTTGGCCTCTGAACAGAAGTTCGAAGTCCGAGGAAAAAACATCTCCCTTTTGGGGAGGTGTTTTTATATAAAAAAATACCCTACTATAACTATTAGGGTATTATGTTGTTTCTAATGATGGGGTTGGCAACCAAAACTTTGGGCTGCTTGTTTTTTTATCTTTCCTCCTTCCGCTACCGTCTTTCAGTTTGTACCACGCTACTCGATAAGTCTTATCTACAACTTGTTCTTCGGTGAATCTTATTGTCACTACTTCAGCATCACTTAAACCACTCATAATATTATAGAACCTATTCAAAGAAAGATGGATGCCTTGAGTCTTTAATTCTTTTTTGAGCTCATATCCCTTCATCTCCCCCAATCTACCCAGGGTATTAATTATTGCGGTTTCGATTTCAGCTCGAGTGATCTGATCAAGTATCGCATGTACTATAGACCATATTATCAAGGAAACGAGTACTAAACCAATAAACTTTAAACAAAGGAACGATATATCATTAATCATCAGTACCCTCCTAACTGCTGATTTTCTATCCTTGTAAAGATATTGCAAGAAAATAACATAAATACTGCTTATTGTCAATGATTATAGTACTTGAATAAAAAATTGGGTTCGGAACTCGTCCCATAGCCGACCTTGGCCTCTGAGCAGTCGTTCGAAGTCCGAGGAAAAAACATCTCCCTTTTGGGGAGGTGTTTTTATTTATTAGTATTTACCTAAATGCAATTCTCGTAAAAATTACATTCTCTTTCAAGATAAGAGGCCACAGTTAATACTGCGGTGGTTATAAATAGAATTGAAATAGTCGACGTGATTAAAATTTTAACTATATATGTCTTTCCCAAACGTAGGACAAATAGCCACTGGAGAAATACTAATATCCCGAGCAACAAGGTTAATAATATAATCTTCAATCCTGCTCTATTTAATTCTAGAAGAAATCCAATTAAAACTATTGTCAACACGATAGCCTGGCCATGCAAAGTTACTTTTTTGAGTCCACCTATAAAAATCTCCATATTATGCCCAAATTAATAAGTATTAGCAGTATACCATAGTTCGAAACTCGGCCCATAGCCGACCTTGGCCTCTGAAGCACTTCGAAGTCCGAGGAAAAAACATCTCCCTTTTGGGGAGGTGTTTTTATTTGACATAAAAATACAAAAGGAGTACAACATATATATCCCCCCTATGGGGATATTAACAATTACTCTATGAAGCAAGACAAACGCAAAAAAACTACTACCAAGGCAAAGGCCTTGCATCGTATCAAAATTATCCAAGGGCACCTTTCGTCCATTGAACGAATGCTGGAAAATGGCTCGTATTGCGTAGACATCGTGCATCAATCACTTGCAGTACAAAAGGCGCTTAAAAAACTAGATAGCCTTTTGATTGAAGGACATCTTAATACTTGCGTGGTGAGCCAAATCAAAAATGGTCAGACGACTAAGACTACCACTGAACTATTACGACTATTTGACTACAAATAATATGAGTGAAAACAAAAAACAAACTTTATATGTTTCAGGGATGCACTGTGCAGCCTGTGAACTTATCGTTGAAAAAACTCTCCTTAAGCAGGACGGTGTGCAGTCGGCTAACGCCTCTCTGGGATCTGGACAAGCAACTGTTGAGATTACAGAGAGTAAGTATCTGAATATCAAAAATATCAACGACAAGTTGCAAAAACACGGATATAAACTTTCTGAACACCCAGCCTACTCTACTAAGGAGCCATGGTTTACTGAAACCAAAGACGGCAAGCTTTCGTTTAACGGTAAGAAGTTAACAAAAGTTTTCAAAACACTCGGAATTGTTGGTGTGCTACTGATTCTTTTCTACTATATTGAAACATTGCAACTAGGTAGATTTATCTCAGTAGATGCCAACTCGTCACTGCCAGCGTTTTTTATCCTAGGCCTAGTAGCTGGTGCATCAAGTTGTGCAGCGCTTATCGGTGGACTACTGCTTTCGCTGACCAAGCACTGGAATAGCCGCTATGGAGGGGCTGAAAAAACCAAGCGCTTTATTCCACATGCGCAGTTTCATGCTGGAAGGCTTGCTTCGTTTTTTATCCTCGGTGGTGTGCTCGGCAAAGTTGGTGAAGGTGCAGCGCTTACTAATGCATCCTTTTTTTCAGTACTGGTACTTCTCATCTCAGTAGTGATGTTTGTCTTGGCACTGCAAATGCTTGGTGTGCAGTGGGCATACAAATTCACTCCTCGGCTGCCAAAATTTATGACTCGAGCAGCGAGTTCTGATCAACGCTCTGGCGGAGCTGCTCCGCTGCTTACAGGAGCTGGAACGTTCTTTCTGCCATGTGGCTTCACACTAATCGCTCAAGGCGTGGCACTGACTACTGGCAGCTTCCTTAGCGGTGGACTGGTAATGCTATTTTTTGCACTTGGAACGTTGCCACTCTTACTTGGTATTAGTGTGACGGGTGTGAGCATGACAAGTAAGCCCCATCTGACCGCAAAGTTTTCTACTATAGCTGGATTACTTATTGTATTTTTTGCCTTCTATACTGCAAATGGTCAGCTCAACGTGCTTGGCTATCCAAGCTTGAGCTCGCTGTTTAGCAACCCAGCTAGTGAAACTGCGACAGTTGATAGCTCAGCAATCCCTACCAACACTGGCCAACAAGTAGTTGGCCTGGTAGCAAAAGAGTTTAGCTATATCCCTACCGGAGATACTACTTTTGCAGCAAACACGCCAACGCAGCTTGTGGTAGACAACCAGGGTGTGCTTGGATGTGGCGCGTTTATTGCTTCTCGAGGATTGATAGACGGCTATGTCGCACTTGAACGAGGAGTAAATACAATTGACCTTGGCTCACCTGCTCCAGGGACATACCGCATCACTTGCTCGATGGGTATGGTGCCACCAGTAACTATTAACTTTCAATAATATGGACACAACACTCACGGTGCATGGCATGCACTGCCAGGCTTGCAAAACACTCATCACCATGGAACTCGAAGAAGCTGGACTTGATGACAAGGTCTCAGCGATTGAAATGTCATTAGATGAAAAACAAGGAATTATCTCACTTACTTCTGTAATTGAAGAAGAGGTGCAAAAAATCAAAGACATTATTAATTCTTTTGACGCTTACTCAGTAACATAATTATATGACGAAGAAACTATTTCCTATTGTCGGCATGCACTGTGCAGCATGCAAAATGCTGATTGAGAAAATGGTTGGCAAGCTTGATGGTGTTACTTCAGTTGCAGTGAACTATGCGGCAGAAAAAATGACAGTTGAATATGATGAGTCAAAAGTAGCTCTTAAGGATATTGCAGCTGCGGTAAGTAACGCTGGAAGTTATACACTAGTCGTTGAAGATGACCAGGCAACGCTTACCCCAAAACCACAAGCTCGCAAACAGCAAGGGCAACACCACGATCATGCAGCACAGCTACGTAAAGAAGAATATCAGAAGCTCAAACGACGAGTACTATGGATTGGGATTGGTGCGATCCCTTTTGCGATCATGATGATTGCGATGCTGCTGAATGCAGTTGGAGTTATTAGTATGATGCATGCGCCACTTGGCTTCGTGTCATTTAATGATGCATACAAAATTAATACTTTTTTCTTGCTGCAGTTTATTCTGACTACACCTATTCTTTTTATTGGTGGGAAATCATTTTTCACTAGTACCTGGCAGGCGCTTAAAGCTGGTGCGGCCAACATGGATACACTTATCGCTCTTGGAACTACTACTGCATGGCTTTTCTCGACTGTAGTTACTTTTGCGCCACACATCTTTGGTGATGTAGTTGTTGACGTGTTTTATGAAGCAGCAGTGTTTATCGTCTTTTTTATTCTACTCGGACGACTACTTGAAGCGCGAGCCAAAGGACAAGCAAATGATGCGATCAAAAAACTACTTGAGCTACAGGCCAAAGACGCCCTAGTAGTACGTGATGGCAAAGAAATGACTATCCCACTTGAGCAAGTGGTGGTTGGTGATGAAATCATTGTAAAACCCGGCGGCAAAGTACCAGTTGATGGCGTGATTATTGAAGGCTCAAGTACCCTTGATGAATCAATGGTTACTGGCGAATCACTACCAGTAGAGAAAAAAGAAGGTGAAACAGTTATTGGTGCGACGATTAATAAAACTGGGACTTTTCATTTCCGAGCACAGAAAGTTGGTAGCGACACACTACTTTCACAGATTGTGCAAATGGTGGAAGAAGCGCAAGGAACTACTGCGCCAATTCAGAAACGCGCTGATCAAATCTCTGCGGTGTTTGTGCCGATTGTTATTACGATTGCCATAGCTGCGTATGTGTTCTGGCAATTCTTTGCAGCAGGATTTGGATTTCTCCCTGCTGATATTTCTGTAGTACAGCTCGCAATATATGTAGCAACAACTATTCTGATCATCGCCTGCCCATGCGCACTTGGGCTCGCAACTCCAACAGCAGTGATGGTAGGCACTGGCAAAGCTGCGCGAGAAGGGATACTAATCAAAGATGCACGCGCACTTGAACTAGCAGAAAAAGTAGGCACGGTAGTGTTTGACAAAACAGGCACGCTAACAAAAGGTCAGCCAGAAGTTACAGAATTTATTGGTTATGCTGATGAAAAAAATTTACTTTCTATTGCTGCGAGTGTCGAAATGAAATCAGAGCATCCACTATCAGTAGCAATTACTAACTACGCGCAATCCTCTGACGGATTTACGAAAGTAGCGGTGACGGATTTCAATGCAATCGAAGGCCATGGACTTGAAGCGAGCGTTGATAAACAAAAAGTCTACATTGGAAATGCGCGGTTGATGACAAAAGAAAATATCACTATCAGCGATGCGATTGCTAAAGATGCAGCTCGCTTAGCAGAACAAGGCAATACTGTTGCTTACTTTGCAATTGATTCGGCCGTCGTTGGACTCTTTGCTATTGCCGATGTGGTTAAAGAAGATTCCAGGGCTGCGCTAGAACAACTCAAGCAACAAGGCATCAAACTAGTGATGCTGACTGGAGACAACCAACAAACTGCCAATGCAATTGCAGCACAACTTGGAATTGATGAAGTGATTGCAGAAGTACTACCGCAAGACAAAGCAATGATTATCAAAAAAATTCAGTCAGCAATTCCGAAGCAGTCGCTTGTAGCCATGGTTGGTGATGGTATTAATGACGCACCAGCACTTGCACAAGCTGACATCGGGATTGCTATGGGTACTGGAACTGACGTGGCAATAGAAACAGGAGATATCATCTTGGTTAAAGGAAGTTTATCTAAGGTAGCTGAGGCAATCAGCATATCTCGACTCACAGTAGGAGTAATCAAGCAAAACCTTTTCTGGGCGTTTGGCTACAATACAGTCGCCATACCAATTGCAGCTGGTGTGCTCTACCCAGGATTTGGACTACTACTCTCGCCTATCATTGCTTCGGCAGCAATGGCATTTAGTTCAATCTCAGTACTTCTCAATAGCCTTCGCCTTAAGTCGCTTACTCTCAAGAATTACTTACAATCAAATCTACTGTTCTACCTAGCTGTTACTGCTTTTGTTGGTTTTTCGCTTTATTTTGGCTTTCTATTAAGTAACTAAACACAATGAGTTGGTAAGGTCGGTTCGGAACTCGTCCCATAGCCGACCTTGGCCTCTGAAGTACTTCGAAGTCCGAGGAAAAACATCTCCCTTTTGGGGAGGTGTTTTTATTTATACAATCTTACGGCTTTGGTGAAAATAATAAATAAATAAAATATTAGGTATAAAATAAAGAAGTATGAACCATAAGCCTACTACTGATTTTGCGCTGGAAGATAGAACCATGTATATAATAAGCATTGACGATAAGATAACTAATAAAAAAATGTACCCATACATCGCTGCTCTAACCAACCTTATAATATAAAATATAAGGATAAACTGCATGATAATCAAAATTCCAGCAACAATGATTAAGCCGTTTTTTATAGAAAAAATCAGCTCTTTGGGGGTAGTTAATATCAGCTGGATAACAAATGGGGTCTGTGAAATTAATAATCCCAAAATAACCTGTAAATACCGACCCCAAAACTTTGTGTAAAAATTAGCATTACCATGTTTCATATATTAAGAGTATACCATAGTTCCAAACTCGTCCCATAGCCGACCTTGGCCTCTGAAGTACTTCGAAGTCCGAGGAAAAACATCTCCCTTTTGGGGAGGTGTTTTTATTTATAAAAAAAGCGTAGTTACTACTACGCTTAATAATTATTTTGAAAAGTACATTGCGAATGCTCGTGCTAACTCCCTTCTGATCTGATCGCACGTATCACCGTCTCCACAAGCTAAGGAATGCTGTTTGCCACTCTGAAGACAGCGACCATCGTCTTTCATCAGAAATGCCGCAACCTGCCTTGCTATCTTAAGACCAGTGATGCGATATCTCCATTCTGATGGGCTCATTTTTGAGTTGCGGCACCTTTGCCTCTTCTTCACTTTGTGCTCTGGAAGCCAACTGCATCCTCGTTCAAGTGAGAACCAGCGTTCACAAGATGGACACTTGCCTTCTTTTTGCAGCTCTGAGATTTTCAATTTTGCCACTATTGACTCTCTTTCTATAGTTGGTGTTGTTCTACGGTTGTCATTCCTGTTTCTGGATGCATGGCAATAAGCTGGACTTCTTCGTCACTTAGTAGTGCCAGATGTCCTGGTGCCAATGTCCAGCATCCACAGTTGATTGCGGTCACTCCATCTCGGTGAAATACTCCAGCGATATGAGTGTGTCCAAAAAAAACGATGTTTGCCTGATGACTTTTTGCTGCAGCACAGACTCGTGTTAAGACTTTGTCGGCTGCTGCAAGCCACCGCTGATGCACAAGACGCGGACCCTTGCCTGGATTGTAATGCTTACACATAAGCTGGCAGAGTAGATATATCATTGAGAAAAACTCAGCGACAAGATACTTCCAGCCAACTTTCATGTACTCATCATAGCCATCGCCATGTATAGCCAGGCACTGGGTATTTCCTTGCTTCCATAGATAATGCTGCTTTCTGCGACACCCCACTCCTTTCAGATGTTTTGCTGCAAACCTATCGTGGTTACCATCTGTCAAAACAAGTTCACCGCCATTTTTGGCAAATAACCTCAGCCAGCGAGATAACTTGTTTTGTTGTCTTCTGCTTTTTGGTGAGCAGAAGTTCCGAAAAAAATAATCATCAGCGTAATCACCGACAATAATAATTCGGGTGATAGTGTACTTGCGGCTTAGCTGTACCAGTGCTTTTAGTAATAGCAGTGGCAAGCTGGTGGGAAACCCAAGATGCACATCTGAGAATAGCACTGTTATGTTGGTTTTCAAGGTTCTGTATTCCTTTCATCAAATACACCTCACCCACACATTATTCTATGCTGCTAAAATTGTCAAAATAAAAACACCTTAGGTGAAGGTGCTTTTATTGTTGTGTACTGCTTATTCTTTTACACGATGTACCCACATATACACTACCTCATCTCCATTAACCCAGTACGTTTCGTGACCGGCATCAATCTCGATGAGCTTAGTTTTATCGTGAAAGCTCACATTGTGCAGGTGAAGCTCAAATGTTTGACCATCTGATACCTTTACCATTAGCTCTCCTGTTTTTTTAAGCGTTGTTTTTACATTTTGATACATATTATAACGTATACTACTTACTAGTCTTATATACATAGTGTAGCACAGTGCCCTAAAGGTGTTAATGCTTTTACTGCCACCTCCTTGACAAACGCAACTGAGTTGCATTAGTATAAAGGTATGGATAATTATATTACTACACTGGAACAACGTGGCTTTCGAATTACTACGTTTCGAAAAGCACTCGCAGCAGTTTTCACTAAGCACTCTCACCCACTAACGGTAGAAGAGATACAAGAATTGCTCACTGTTTCGGTCAACAAAACAACGGTATACCGTGAGCTTGAGTTACTGGTTGAGCAAGAACTGATTAAGGAAGTATTTTTACCTGATCAACTCAAGCGCTTTGAGCGAGCAGCACAAAAACATCATCATCATATTGTATGTGTGGAATGCAATACTGTTGAAGATGTAGCAGTTAACCAGGGCGTATGTTCTCAAGCAAAACGAATAGCCAAAAAAAGTGGCTTTACAAATGTAGATCATTCTCTTGAATTTTTTGGTGTTTGTCCATCGTGTGCTAAATAAATTATTTACCTTATGACACTATTTTATATTATTCTTGCAACAGCAGTAGTAAGCCTCGTATCGATTATCACGCTTTCTACCGTATTTAATGCGATCAAAAAACCGCACATCTTTAAGTCCATTATTAGCTTAGCAGCTGGTGCTCTACTGACAGTGGCGATGACTGACTTACTACCAGAAGCACTGCACTCAGGACTTTTCTCAGAAAAAGTAATTTTAGGCACAACACTTTTGAGCATGTTGTTTTTCTTTATCCTTGAACGATTTTTTCACTGGCACCACTGCTGCTGCACACACCATAGCCATAGTGAACATCATCATGATTTTTCAAACAAAAAAAGCTTGATCTGGACCAACCTCACTGGTGATGCTCTGCATAATATTTTGGATGGATTTCTTATCGCAGCTGCATTCCTCCTCGATCCACTTGTTGGTGTCATAACTACAGCTGCAATTGTACTGCATGAAATACCTCAGGAAGTTGGTGACTTTGGCGTACTACTTCACGCTGGGCTTTCTAAGAAAAAGGCATTGCTCTACAACTTTGGTATCGCGCTAACTGCGATAGTTGGAGCCGTAGTATTTTACTATGTTGGTGAGCAAGTTGAGCATATTATCCCACTAATGGCAGCATTTGCAGCCGGAAACTTTATCTATCTAGCTCTTGCTGATCTTGTACCAGAGCTTCATCATGAGCAGAACCAGAAAAATGTTGTCCGACAAACTATTGCCTTATTTATTGGTGTAGGTTTAATGCTTGGTATTAACTTCCTACTTCCTCATGATGCAGTTCATGCTGATGATCATGGACATGCTGAAGAATTACATCATGAACAGGATACCCATGGACATGAATAAACTACTCTTTCTTCTTTTATTTGTTACTTCGTTTATTTGGGGTGGTGCTTTACACGCACAAGAGAATCTTCCAGAGCGTCAACCTGATGAGTTTTATAAAGCTCGCGTACTTGAAATAATCAAAGAAGAAATTGATGATGATCCATACTTGCCGCTTACTGAGCGTTTCAAGCAAACTGTCTCTGTAAGGCTGCTTAACGGACCAGATGAAGGTGAGGAACTTGAGCTCTCCTATGTACCGGGTGGCCAAGAGGAAAGCATCAATAAACTCAAAGCTGGCGATACGCTCATTGCAGTACGAACTCAAAATGGAGATGAGTTTATTTACTATCTTGCTGATCACTATCGACTCACCAGTGTGATTTGGATTTTAGTTTTATTTTTTATTCTTGTAGTTGCGCTGGCGGGGTGGAAAGGTTTTCGATCACTCCTTGGTCTTGGAGTTACACTGGTAACCATCATTTACATTATGATTCCAGCAATCATTAATGGCTCAAACCCTGTGTTGGTAGCACTTGGTGCCGGAAGCCTTATTGCGGTGCTTTCGCTTTACATCGCCCATGGACTTGGCAAGCGTACAACGCTGGCAGTTATCAGTACTCTGATTACGCTGGGCATTGCAACGCTGGCCGCTTTTTTTGCGGTGGAGTGGACTAAACTATTTGGCCTTGGATCTGAAGAGGCCTTTTACTTACAAGTAAGCCAGCTACAACATATTAATATCAAAGGTCTACTTCTTGGCGGGATTATTATCGGAGCACTTGGTGTCTTAGATGACATTACTACCGCACAAGCAGCCGTGGTTGAACAGTTATATAAAGCTAATCCTAGCCTTTCTCGTGCAGAACTATTTAAGCGAGCTTTAGCTGTAGGCCACGAACATATTGCCTCACTAGTTAACACTTTGGCACTTGCATATGTAGGTGTTTCATTTCCGCTTATGTTGCTTTTTACTCAATCACCACAGCCTATTGAGATTCTTCTTAATAGCGAAGTAATTATTGAGGAGCTTATCAGAACGTTAGTTGGCAGCTCGGCCTTGATTATCGCTGTACCTATAACGACCTATCTTGCCGCACAGGCTTATGGTAGGCATGTCATCGAGCCCTCAAATGAGGAGCATCATGGCCATATTCACTAAATCTTGACAATAATTCTTAAATCGTGTATGATTTTGACACGATTTGAAACTATTACATTACAACTATATGGCCAAAGTATGTGCGGTTACCGGTAAAAAGGCACAAAACGGCTTGCAAGTTAGTCACTCACAGAGAAAGACCAAGAAACTCTTTCAAGTTAACTTCCAAACTAAGCGCGTTTTAAATCCTGCTACTGGAAAATACCAACGTGTCACTCTTTCAACTCGAGCATTTCGAACGTTGATGAAGTGGCAAAAGGAAGGCAAGAAATACGATCTTAATGATCTATTGAATGCATAACAAAAACTCTCCATTGGGGAGTTTTTTGTTTGTTTCGTAGAATACCTATGATACAATAAGCTCATGTCAGCTATACAGAAAACAATTGATATTTTTTGGAGCAAAACTTTGCTACCACTGATTCCACGGTTTGTTCGACCGGATCACTTTACAATTGTACGACTATTACTCCTCCCCTTTATTGCCTGGTTGTTTATTGTTGATCAACTTGATGTTGTTTTTTGGCTTACAGTACTCATGATAGCAACTGACTCACTCGATGGAGCGCTGGCACGTCAGCGAAAACAGTTTTCAAAATGGGGTGCAATTATTGATCCACTTGCTGACAAGCTACTTGTTATCCTTCTACTACTACTCTTAATAACTACCTTTGATCAAACTGCACTTCTTGTTGGTACGATTATAATAGAGTTTATTATGCTGGCTGGTGGAATTATTTTTGGCTCACTATTTGGTAAAGAATATATTGCTTCTGCTGTTACTCTTTCAAAAGTAAAAGCTGTATGCCAGTTTTTTGGCATAGTAAGTGCGTTGCTATATATTATTCTTTATGGCAGCTTGTGGTATGATCTTGCAGTTGTACTATTAAGCGCTGGGCTTATACTTGGTGTTTTAAGTATTACGTATTTTTTCATTTTTCTCGTTAAACAGTTTTCTCCAAAATAGACTATGGAATATATTGTATTACTCATCAGTATGCTCCCTGCCATGATTGCTAACATGGTTCCAGTCGTTGCGGAGAAGCTACACATTCTCCCACGCCTTGCATTTCCGGTCGATAAGGGTGCAACATTTAGAGGTAAGAGAATTTTTGGTGACCATAAAACACTCAGAGGATTTGTGACTGGTATTATTAGCGGCACTGTAACTGCTATGCTATTATTTTATTTACCAATATCTTTTGGTTGGCAATCAATCTTTATAGCAATGCTATGGGGATTTCTTATTAGTACTGGCGCACTTGCTGGTGATGCTGTAAAAAGTTTTTTTAAACGACAGCTTGGCATTGCAAGTGGCGGGCCATTTATCCCATTTGATCAAATTGATTATATAGTTGGAGCAGTTGCGTTAAGCGCACTGGCTTTTAGCTGGGATATTAACCATGTTATATTTCTTACACTTTTTGCCTTAATTGCAAATCCGATTGTTAACCTACTTTCTTATGCCCTCGGCATCAAAAAAACTTTCTACTAATAGTAAGCGTCGATACCTAGTAATCCATAACCCGAGCTCAGGTAGATTTTGGGATAGAAGGGCTATAAAAAAAACGGTGTCGCGTTTTCAGAAGAACCATATTAAATATGATGTTGTTACAGTTGATAGATCTGATCCAAAACAGGTTCACTGGAAAAAAATTGAAAATATCATTAAACAAACTCATGATCCACGACTGATAGTAATCGGTGGTGATGGTACACTTCGTAGAGCTCTCGAATTTTTGGTTCAGCACAATTTAGATCTTGAAATTGGATTTATCCCTTCTGGTACGGCTAATATTGTTGCGCATTCATTAAAAATTCCACGGCGGCCAAAAGCTGCTTTAGAAAAAATTCTCTATGGAAAACCAAAGTTGCTTGATCTAGGACAAGTAAATGATAAAAACATAATTATCATTGATGCTTGCTTCTGAAAAATTGATGAGGTGTCAATAAACCGTAACAAGAAACAAAAGAATCTTATGGGAAGATTGATAAATTATAAAAACATCGATAAAATGATGTGGAATATAAAACGGTACCCTTTTGAATTGCGGAAGCAGGCTCGATGTAAGCAAATTAACGCTGCGCACAGTGTGCTGATTTGTAATCACCTTAATATGTACCCATGGCTACCAGGTAGATCCGTAAAACCTGATGATGGGAAGCTTAACTTGTTTCTTCTTAAGGGAATTAACGTCATGGGTCTAGTACAAGCGGTGATTGAATTTTTTACAGTCAAAAAAAATACGCAGCTTCTTGAACATATGCCTATTGAAGAAGTGGAACTCATAGGACAAGATTTTGATAAAAAAATTCACCTTGATGGTGATATTGTAGAGCTAAATGGAGATACTATCGATATTAAAGTTCTCCCAAAGCGAGCGAAATTTATCTTATAATCCACTAGCAAAGGCTTCTGCAGCTTTTACTGCTGCGGTTCTGTGTTTGGATATATCAATTTGTGTATACACAATTTCATGACATGCCCTGAGCACCTTTTGTAACAAAAATGCCTTTAGCAGAGTATTTGTAGCACCATGGGCTTGTAATGTCTGAGCGTATGTCAGCACCTCATCAGTTAGTTCATCATCTGCTTCGAGCCTCCTTACTGTAGCGATACTATCAACTAACTCAGGTGACTCTAGGGCATTAAGCGCTTGGTACACCACGGCAACCTGTTCAACATCCTTTTGAAGTCGCTCCATTTTTTTTACACTTTGTTTTTGATCAGCAATCTTTGCAAGCCTTGCTGATACTTTGTGCATTTTCTCTTGATACTGATTAACCTTTCCCTGTGCAAAGTTCTTTTTATTTACCGCCCTTTGTCGTGCCAAAGGATTTTTAAGCAAATCTGCCTGCTGAGCTGCCTCTTTTGCCATATGTTCATACTGCTCCCTAATCTTTTCTAAGCTTTTATGAATAGCCTCATACCCCAATGCGACTAAGAGCGCATCTACTGGTAGCTGGAGCTGCATGTCTTGCGGATATGAATCAAGCTCATCGATTCTATCATCGATACTTCGTATTGCCTCTTCTAGGTAAGGTAAATAGTCGTCAGTAGTACCACGTCGAAGATCTTCAATGATTCCTGAGCGTAAACGGTATTCTCGTGCGAGAACTAAGCGTTTTTTACCAGCCAACAAAAGAGCACCGTACTGGTCCTCACCATCTTTTTTAGCCCTCACAGCATAGTCAAAAAAAAGTCGAGCACTTTGCTCTAGATAGTTAACATGTTGAAAGCCAAATCTAGATTCAATTTGTTTCTTCAACCAGAGTTGCTGCTCTTGTATCACTTCAATCTCCTCTTGAGTAAGCCATGTAAATATCTCAGCCTTAAGCTCACTGTCAACTGATATAAGACTTGTGACATAATCAGATACAGAGACTGTGTAGTGCTCGTGAGAATCTTGTTCTTTAAAAATTTTTTGCATTTTCCCCTCCTATTTCTATAGTGCTTATTATACTAGATTTTCGTGCATGAAAAAAGCTATTTGCATAGTATGTGGTACTGCATCTCAATAAAATAGTGTATACTAGATGTGTATGGGAGGTGAATTAGTATCATTTTTTATAATCATTACTGCAGGAATTTTATTTTCTGAAATTTTTAAGCGACTTCATTTACCATGGGTAGCTGCACTTATTATCACTGGTATTCTACTTGGGCCATTTGGTTTTAAAGTAATTAACCCCACCCCTACCCTCGATTTTTTTGCAGAAATTGGATTAGTATTTCTGATGTTCATGGCTGGACTAGAAATTCGATTTTCAGAATTTTCCAACAAACGACATGGCGTTGAGGCACTCGCACTACTTAATGGCGTTGTGCCTTTTTTGATTGGTCTATTTATTGGCAGATTTTTTGATTATTCTTGGACTGCATCATTGTTACTGGGTACTATATTTATCTCATCATCAATTGCAGTAATCATTCCTACATTAGCCCATAATAAGCTACTCAAACAACGACTTGGACAAACAACAATTCTTGCAACTATGATTGAAGATGTTATTAGCCTTGTTCTTCTTTCTATACTACTTCAGCTTACTGCACCAGTAACCAGTATTCCACTACCCTTATTTTACCTACTCTTAATCATTGCTCTTTTTGGATTTCGCTGGATTATTCCTCGATTATATCGAGCTTTTGAAAAGAAATTTTCGCTTTTTAAGCGTAAACAAGATTTATTTGAAGAAGAGGTGCGAATTATTATTGTTATTATGGTTGGTACCGTTATTATCTTTGAGCTTCTAGGTCTGCATCCTATTATTGCTGGATTTTTCTCTGGCCTTGTACTCTCTGAAATGATATCTAGTCAAAAACTCAAAGAAAAACTACATGTTCTAAGCTATGGAATTTTTGTACCGATCTTTTTTGTTGTAGTTGGCTCACAAACAAATATTGCGGTTCTGCAAAATGGCATTACTGCTATTGCCCTTACAGTCACTGTAGTACTTGGCTCTTTGATTTCTAAATTCTTTAGTGGTTGGATCGGTGCACGTTTTAGTGGTTTT
>CAYXZR010000001.1:26644-33448 GCA_964470025.1 uncultured Gammaproteobacteria bacterium
CTTGGCAACGTGGCAGTATTATTGCAGCAAGTACTCTGCCACAGCTGACTACAAGCCTAGCTGTTGCTTTTAGTGGTTTTGAAATGGGTTTATTTGACCAACAATTACTCACTGCCATCATAATACTAAGCCTAGTATCTACCTTTATTAGTCCCGTGCTTGTTTCTCATTTTGCTAAAAATTACAAAGCGTCACGATTGCGTAGTCGTGTGTAACCGTGGTATTATTTAGCTGTAATTACTCATAATTTTTTCATATGCATCACTCGATGAATAGATTTCTTGGACTTTTCTTATTTATTTCAATTTTTGTTTCTGGATGTTTCTTGTTTTCATCTGACTCACCAGAAGAAGTGCTGTCAAACATGCAACATGAAATGCAAGAGCTTGATAGTGTAGCACTAAAGGGAACCCTGTCTGGAACCTATAACAATGGCGAAGCTGATGGCACCTTTTCTTTGGATTTACAAGGTGTAGTTGCAAATCCATCTGCAACTAATGCAAATGCCGATCTAACTGGCCTACTCAATGCAGCGACTCCAGGGACAGACCCATTCACTCTTGGGCTTGGTATTAAGATAATAGAAAGTACTGATATTTTCTTTAGAATCAATACTGAACAGAGTCCTGAATTTGCTTTTGCGGGCGACGACTGGTACCGTTTGCCAAATCAAGAAGATTTTCGTGCCATGTTTGGAGCTGAGGTAGTCAGTGATGCAAAGGATGAAGACTTGACTGAGGAACAGCGAGAAAAGATAGAAGAACTCAGCAAAAATGCTCAACTACTCACACTTGTAGAAGATAAAGGCAAGGAAAAGGTAAATGGTGTCTCTACGTATCACTATATTGCGACAGTTGATCAAGATGCACTTGGCAAGCTAATTGATGAGACGAATGAAATTTCAAATAGTGAGATTACTACTGAAGAGAAGCAAGCACTCTTTGAGTTGTTAAGTGACTTACGAATTAATCTCTGGATTGGACAAAATGATTCATACATTTACAAAGTTGTAATTGATGAATTTACAATTACAGATCCAGCTGGAGAAGGTGATGAAAACGTGACACTTTCTATGGAGTTTAATTTAAGTGATCATGGTGACACTGTAACAGTTCAGCCACCTGCGTTTGCAAAGTCAGTATTTGAGCTGTTTTTTCCGCTGATGATGGGTGGATTTGATGACACCTCACTTTTTCCTACCCAACAAGGTCAAGCTGAAGTAATGCCACCAAATTTTGGTAACCAGATCTCACCAGACCAGCAAGCTGAGATTGACGCACTACTCGAAGCGTATCAATAATTCAATTATGTTTAAGTTTCTAAGTGTTACAAATACTGAGGACCGAGATAAAGCAGAGGCGATTCAACAGCTTATCGTAGAAAGCTCACCACGGGTGGACTTCTTCACGATGATGGTGCTCGCAGTAACTATGGCATCTTTTGGAATTGCTCTTGATAACGCTGCCATTGTAATTGGAAGCATGCTTATAGCACCCTTACTCTATCCACTCTTAGCGCTTTCACTATCCTTTGTATTGATTGATGGTAAACTATTTTGGAGATCAATCATAACAATCTTTAAGTCAATAATGCTGGCACTAATATTTTCTGCAGTGGTGGGCTTTTTCTTTGCTCGTGAAGGACTTTTAACGAATGAGCTTTTGTCACGAACTGAACCATCACTTGAATACTTACTAGTAGCCATAGTTTCAGGATTTGCTGCATCATATGCATGGCTTAAGCCACAGCTTAACGAACACTTACCTGGTGTTGCAATATCTGTAGCGCTTATTCCACCACTCTCAGTTGTGGGTATTGGACTAGCTCGACTTGATATGTCTATTGCGCTACACTCATTTCTGCTTTTTATAGTGAACGTGATAGGTGTGACGGCAGCTAGTACAGTGGTATTTTCTATAACTGGATTGTATCAATATCGAAAAACTGCGAATAAAGCCGTCGAAAAAGATGATGCAGAAATAGAAAAAGAAAAACAGCAAACAGAATAGTTACTATTAAAAAAACAGCCCAGATTATCGGGCTGTTTTTTTATGAGTGTATAAACTAGAAGAGTAACCATTCACGCTTAAAGATAAGCAATAAACCAAGAAGAATCATCAAGATACCTCCAATTAAGTTTGACCATCTAGAATACTTACTTGTAGCACCAATTTTCTCAAAACTGTACAGTGCGATGGCAAAAACGATAAAGTCGTCCACCATGTAAAACAGAATATAGAGAAACATGTACCACTGTGTCTGCCAGAACCCAAGATTATTCAACTCAACAATCTTGGTAAATGCCTGAGGAATACCAATTGAACAAGCAAACTCAATTACATTTACTGATAATGCAAGTGCAATAATGCCACCTGCCACTGCCAAATTCATTGGCTTTGCGACAAACTCCTTAATACGTGCAGATATTTTTGCACGCTGTTTCATGTTTGTTACTTTACATGTGCCATCAGATGTTTTGTATTCGTACAAGAAAAATATTCCTCCGCCGATCGCGATTACTCCAACTAATGGCGTAATGATATTATCTAATCCTACAAAATCCCAAGCCGTAAACCAAACATTTAGAATTAAATAGTACATTATTGCCTCGGCAAGAATAAATAATCCTGCAATCTGCCACATTTTTCTGCGATCTCCTACCTGAGCCAGTACAATTAAGAATGTCACCAACACCCACATAGCACATGGATTGAATCCATCGATAAACCCTAATAGGATAGATAGCACAGGCAAAGAGTATTGTTTTACATCTACGCTACCTGCAAAAGGTATAGATATAAACCATGGCTCATACTCACCATCAATAACACATCCTGTCCCATCATCGCAGGTAGCATCTTCAACTGACTCGATCTCAGCTGTTCCGCCGGCTTTGATTATCTCGTCTGCTGTTAGCTGAGTTTTTCCTTTTGAACGCTCAATGATTGCTAGAAAACGCTGACCAGTAGTCTCGGGCTTATCAAATCCCTGTATAACAGTGCTTCCGATAATGGTGATTGGCGTGACTTTTGGAATATTTTGCACTTCAGCCAACTGCTGCCAGACTTCATTATGCTCCTGAATATTAATGTCTCTAAATATGACTGTGATGTCGCTACGCTCTTCAAGCAGATCATTTAAAAATGCTTTTTCCGCCTGACAATGAACGCATTCTTCTCGCTCAAATACTTCAATTCTAACTTGTTGATCACTTTCTTGTTCTTGTTGCGCTTCCACTTCTTGCGCCTGAGTAACTACCGCACTTTGTGCAAACAGTAACGCGCCAAGTAAGGTCCAGGTTATAATAAATAACTTTTTCATATTTATTCAGTAATCATCTCTTCCTCTGTTGGTAAGCTGCAGCCGCTTAGCTGTGCTAAACGCTCAAGTGTTTGAGCACCAGAAATACGCTCACCTTCTCCTGTCTCCCAGGTTGGGTAGCTCTGAATACCTGCTTGCTTACAGGCAATTGTTTGTCCAGCGCGGTTTGGTAATGAACACTCTACGTAGTCAATGTTTTTCCAGCTTGACCCAAATCGCTCTTCTTGATCCTGACAGTGGGGGCACCAGTATGCTCCATACATTTTATACCCCTTATCAGTAAGACACTGCGCAAACTCATCATATGGAGATGCTACGCTTGTATCTTTAAAAGCGATAAATGCAATAATTGCTATAAGTACAGCGCCAATTGCGATATATATGTTTTTCTTAGTTTTTTTCTTAGACATAATTTTTTTTCAATAATAAAACTGCTAGCATACACCTACTGCGTATATTCTAACAGTTCTTTAAGCAGCGTGAAACTGCAAATGTAAATAATGTTTTTGCTTCAAATGTGAAAAGTATCTCGTTGTAGCGCTGGCTACTCTGCAAATCTTAAGTGGTAAGCTGTGTACGAGTGATATCTTAATAGCCACTGCAGTAGCAAATGCTACAAATGCGATGCTGGCGGCACTTACGACAGCTAAGGTAAAGCCTAGGAATGCATCAATATTAAACATGGTGTGGTCGCTTGCCGCCATAGACATACAGGCTGGTGCCCCATGAGAGATCACCGCAATACAGCCCTGCTCAGTACCAATTGCCTGATATCCAAAAATCCCGGTAGCAATGACTCCGAGCAACACCATGATGGCTATTAATGTTTTGTGAAACTTTTTCATGATTAAAGACTACCACTTTCTGTAGTAGAGAGTCAATCCTCTAGCGAACTTCAACAAACCTTATGGCATTTCTAAATAATCGGGCTATTTCCTCCATTTCATCCTGACTAAAAGCGCTATACTTTCTACCCTTGAGGCTCAGGGTGTGTCCTGGCTGAAAATACTGTAAGAATAGTCGCCTTGCTCCTTGCAGCTGATAGCACATCTCTTCGAGCACCTCTGGACTATGTACCTGCTTGATTAAAGTAGTACGAAACTCATACTCCACTGTATGATGCTTTAGTAGCTCAATGCTTTTGAGAATACTTTCTGACCTTGCCTTGCTCCCCGCTAAACTACAGTAGGCTTCTGGTTTTGTTTTGACGTCCATGGCAATATAGTCAACCAACTGTTGATCGATAATCCGCTGCAACTTCTCTGGATTACTACCATTTGAATCAAGCTTCACCTTGAATCCAAGTGATTTGATATTTTTAATAAACTCTTCTAAGTCAGGCATGAGTGTGGGCTCTCCACCTGTAATCACTACACCATCCAGCTTTCCTTTTCGTTGTTTTAGAAAATTGAAAAATGTTTCTGGCTGTATAAAACTATGTTTGATTTTGTGAATTAACTCAGGCAATACAAATTCGGGATTGTAACAGTAGGTGCATCGAAAATTACAGCCTGCGGTAAACACTATGCAGGCTGTGTGGTGCGGAAAATCTAGCAATGTTAGTTTTTCGATGCCGCTAATTAACATTTTTTATACTGCGTATTTTTCTGAAAATTGCTCATTATCTATTGAACACTCAACGAAATGTTTTCGTGAGTAATGCTCGGCTTTTTTGCCAGTGTTAAAATGTGAGACAGGTCGATGATATCCCATAACTCGTGTCCACACTTCGCACTTTGTTCGCTGAGAAATTGTATTATCCATATTTTTTTCTTTATTATTTATACTTTTATTTTTTCTTGGTATAGTTGTCGTACTTCATTATCGAGTGCTGATACGGTCTCTGCTTTAATTCCAAGCTCTTCATCACACCGAGGACAGAAATCATACTCACCTGCCAAGTACCCGTGCTTGGGGCAAATTGAAAATACTGGAGTTATAGTTATGTACGGCAATCTGAAATTACCTAAGATACTTTTAACCAATGAGCGACATGCTTCGGGACTAGAAATACGCTCTCGCATATAACAATGCAGGACTGTCCCTCCGGTATACTTTGTTTGAAGTGAATCCTGTAACTCTAATGCCTCGAATAGATCGTCAGTAAATCCTACCGGTAGCTGTGATGAGTTTGTGTAGTATGGTGCATCCTTGGTTCCAGCCTGAATAATCTTCGGGAAGCGTTTTTGGTCTTCTTTTGCAAACCGATATGTTGTACCCTCTGCAGGTGTTGCTTCTAGATTATAGAAATTTCCGGTTTCTTCTTGATATTCACTTAAAATATTTCTCATATACTCTAACGTTTCTTCTGCAAATTGCTTTCCAGCACTTGTAGTAATATCATCCTCATCGTTAGTGAAATTTCTCACTGCCTCATTTAATCCATTTATCCCTATAGTGGAAAAATGATTTCGCAAACTCAATAAATATCTCTTTGTAAATGGGAATAACCCCCGATCCATCCATTGCTCAATCTCTTTTCTCTTGAGCTCAAGAGAAATTTTTCCTAACTCCATAAGATACTTGATGCGATGTAGAAATCCTTCTTTATCGCTTGCATACTGATGCCCTATCCGAGCTGCATTAATGGTTACTACACCAATTGAACCAGTCATCTCGGCAGAGCCGAAGAGACCACCACCCCTCTTCCTTAACTCTTTAAGATCGAGCTGTAGACGACAACACATAGATCGTACGTCACCGGGATTAAGATCTGAATTAATAAAGTTTTGAAAATACGGCGTGCCATATTTTGCTGTCATTTCAAATAGCTTAAGTGTTTTTTTATCTTCCCAGTCAAAGTCTTTGGTAATGTTGTACGTAGGAATTGGAAAAGTAAATGTTCTTCCTTTTTTATCACCCTGCGACATTACTTCTATGAATGCTGAATTTATAACATCCATTTGCTCTTGTAATTCACCGTAAGTGTATTTATATGGCTTTCCGCCCAGCAATAAATGTTTTTCCTTTAAATCTTCCGGGCAAACCCAATCTAGTGTGATGTTGGTAAACGGAGCTTGCGTCCCCCATCGTGATGGGATATTTAAATTAAAAACAAATGACTGCATATTTTGATACACGTATTGGTATACCTTCTCATTAATATATCTCTGCTGTTCATTTTTGCTTGTAAATGTCATGCCGTACTCTACGACTTCTTGCTCTAACTCTTCCTGATATTTTTTTACGAATGGAGCAAGATACGTATCAAAGCTTGAGAATGCCTGTGCACCAGCCCACTCGTTTTGCAATGTGCCTAAAAAGTTAATCATTTGAGCCACCGCTGAACTCAAGTGCTTAGGTGGGCCTGATTCTATTTTATTATCTATACCATTAAACCCTTCTTCAAGTAATGCACGCAATGACCAACCAGCACAGTACCCTGAGAACATATCAAGATCATGAATATGAAAATCTGCATTGCGATGAGCAGCGCCAACTTCAGCTGGACGCCACAGCTGGGCGACGAAGGCGCGTACCTGG
>CAYXZR010000001.1:33458-50769 GCA_964470025.1 uncultured Gammaproteobacteria bacterium
TGATAACCAGTAATTTGCAGTTACCTTTCCTGAGGTATTCAAGATCATTCCACCGAGTGAATACCCTTGATTAGAGTTTGCATTAACTCTCCAATCAAGCTTATCAAGATACTCGGAAATAGTTTGATCCACTTCTACAACTACATTTTTGCTTTGTCGTGATTCTCTACGTTTTTCACGATATAAAATATATGCCTTTGCGATCTGAGGATAATCACAGGCTATTAGCTGTTGTTCAACGATATCTTGAACCTGTTCAACCCCAGGAACTTTGTCAACGTACTTCTTCTCAAGCTCTGCCAGGACCAGCTCTGTCACTTCTTGTTCTAGACTATCGAAACTTATATCCACCGCATGAGCTGCCTTTGCGATTGCAGACTTAATCTTTGAAGGATTGAAATCTACGACAGAGCCATTGCGTTTTTGTATTTTGTATATTGGCATAATTTTAGATAATAAAAGCTCAACCAAGTAATGGTTGAGCTTCGTGAGCTTCTATGATTATAATATTATTTTGTAACTGCTATACGATGTGGACACGGATACACGCCACACATATATTTACTCCCCGAACTGCCTGTAACTTTTTTCAAACTCTTGCATCGTGGACACTTGATTTCGATAGTACTATCGATCAAAATCCCTTTAAAAAGAAGCTTTTGACAGTCAGGGCATCGATACTCAGCTAGTGTTGATATTTCTTTCATATAATAGTGAAAGCACCTTTTCGATACAGTTTGCATAGTTAGTATACCGCTGTTTTTGGCTTCATGACAAGCAGCTGTTTTTTGACTTAGTAGAGAAGAAAATTGTAGCCTCTATTTTCACTGTGTATATCTTTTAAAAAAAGACTCGGAAATATTTTCCGAGTCGTAGAATGTACTATACAATCAACTCAACAGTGATAATTAATCTGTATTTTACATCGCCGTCTTTTCGATCCTGATGCAAGGGAAGCAAGCCAGCGACAGAGTGATGCTTTGGTGGAGCAAACTTGATGTTGCAAAATATATCTGCTGCGGCTACACCGACAACCTTCTCTGGAGCGTAGCCCTCTAGAGTGTAATTTTGATTTCGTATACCTTGCCCCTGCTCAATAGGCTCTAAGCTACACCTAATTTCCTCAGGAGTATGCTCACTCCATTCTCTGCAAAGGCCAATCTCGTTGAAAGCAATTACATTTTCTGCTCTCTCTTGCAGTGACACCATAATCTCTGGGGAAAGGTACACTGTTGTCTGCACAACTGTGCGTAGCTTCTTTTTCTGTGCCGATGAACTCATATAACACCTCCTATGGTTCTGGCGAATAACTTACATTACTTAAATTTAACTAAAATGTCAACTTTCAACGCATGGCTGTCTTTTGCTATACTGCTTCTATGTTTACCCAAAATCAAAACTATAAACGTAGCAACAAGATAACTACCGTCAACTTTAAACCTACGGCTGAGGCGAAATTTTTGGTTGATAAGCTTATGGATGCGACTGACTTCAAAAGCAGAGAACGATTAAGCACTTTACTTCTAGATTCACTATCTCGATCAGTAGATATTGAACTTGTTGCAGTAAAGATTTCAGACACTAATCAATATCACAAGAAAAGTAATGGCAGAGTGTCGTTTAAGCAATACGGCTACTACCGACCGAAAACGGGCTATATTTATATTCAAAATAGAACTGCGGTACGAGGTCAAATCTTAGCTGCTAAAAGCTTTGTTGATACTTTGCTGCATGAGTGGGTTCATCACTATGATACCCATGTACTCAGTCTTGATTCAATCCACACAAAGGGCTTTTATATGCGCCTAAAAGACCTGCGTATGAAGCTCGGGGTATAATTGCCTATATTTGACAAAAAAAAGAATACATGTCATTATACTCACGTTATAATTACTTTGTACATGAGATACACTATTTTACCATTGCTTCTGATTTCGACATTTTTGCTCTCAGCATGTGCCGTATCACAAACACCATTAGATGGTGAATTGACTGGTGAAAATCAAATCACAGGAGATACAAATTCTACTGTAACTATTCCTGAGAACTATTTCACTTGCCAGCAAGACAGCGACTGTATTATTGTTGAAAGTGGCAGTCATATATGTACCTGTAATTCAGCTATTAATAAAAATTTTGAAAATCAATTCCACATTGCAGCGCAGCGATCTAGAGATGAGCAGTATGCTTCATCCGAAGAATTGCCTCGATGTAAACCATGCGGTACTTTTGAAAGAACTGCAGCGGCTTGTGTCAACAGCAGATGTGCGTTTGATGAAAGTAATTAATTTATATGGGACAAAATTCAGCACTTAAAGCGCGCATTAAGCATGCTAAGAAAAAAACACCGAAAGGTAAAGTACTAGCTAAAAAAACTCGAGACCTTCGAAAAAAATCAGCAAAAGTATAGCCTTTACAACACCGTCACCTGACGGTGTTTTTGTATACAAAAAAAGCACATGTATTGCACATATGCTTAAGAAAGAACGGTTGACTTACTCAGCGTACACAGGATTAGTATCTCGCTTGCAATCGCCGAGTAGCTGTCGGATGAACCTTGGAAGTTTTTTACGCTCCCAGTACCCTAGTCGGTGAAGCTCCATAAGCACACTCCATTGAGCAGCTAAAAAACTCTTTGAAGTATACTCGATACCAAGTCGCTCAACCTCTGGCTGAACAATTGCTTGCACTTCCCATAGTCTATAGTAAGGAAGGCGTGGCCACAAATGATGCTCTATCTGAAGGTTTAATCCTCCAAGCAAATATGACATTAGCCTGGGGAATACACCTCCATTTACATTGCATGCTGTCTGTGCCTGCAGTCGAATCCATGACAGCTTAGTGCCTGGCTCTATCTTTGGCATTGCCTTGTGATTGAAAGCAAATGATGCAACAAGGTAATTGCCAGTGACGACTTGACTTATAAATACAAACAACACTGCATGCCAGAAAGGTAGCAATAACAATGGTACGCCGATGTTTAATCCCATACCGACGAGTGTCAAGATCAGATGCAATTTCCACTGTTTATGGCGGGTTTGCAGTGGATACATGATTGCTTTTTTTCTCATGATAAATCCCTGAAATCCGGCCAAAAATGGATAAAACAAAATACCTTGAAACATGGTAATTACTGACCACAATGTTGATTTTTGCTTCTTGGCGTTTGCTTCGTGTAGTGCCAGTACAATCTCCAGATCGGGATCTTCGTCGATGATGTTTGAGTGGTAATGATGCTCATCATGCTTGCATCGCCATGCGACAAATGAATACATCAGCACAACGTTGGTAACAAGTAACCCCAGCACGGTATTGAGCTTAGTCTGATTGACTTTATCATGCTTAGTAAAAGCCTGCATGTGTGCGAAGCCGTGCATGAGAAACCCCATCTGAACATGGATGAATGCAAATGCAACCGCAAGAAACAATACCCATACCACTGATGTAGAAAAAACCATCATCAGATAAGTTACTGCGAGCACTGCTAGCAGATTGATTACCAGATGCTTAATCAGATAGCGCTCTGGCGCCTGGTAGTTTGACTCAAAATAGCCTTCTACCTGCCTACGAAGCTTGTGCCACTCTTGATTTTCTGACCCCATATAGGCGGCTTGCTCTTGGGGTGGCAGCGCAAGCACTGCCGTTAGCGTTTTTGGTTCGTACTTCACGCTGACACCTCCTAGGTTGGTTTGTGGTTCTAAAAAGAACTATATTGTATGAAGTAGTATACAAAATACTGAAATATATGAAAAGAGAGGCCCTACACCTCTCTATAGACTATGAGATTTTCTTCTTTTGCCGAAGTGGGGCGCTCACATGATGCAACTCAGCCAAAATTTCATATAATGAACGCCTAACTGAGGTAGAATAGTATGAAATATTGTGCTTTCTACAGAATGCCTCTATGACTTTCTGCGCTTTTCGCAGCTTGTTGCGCGGCATCCGAGGAAATAGATGATGCTCGATCTGAAAGTTTAAACCACCGTACATAAAATCAACCCATCGGCGACCAAGTACATTTCGAGCCGTCATAATTTGTCTTAGCATAAATTCTATCTTATTACCTTTTTCAAGCATTGGCATACCTTTGTGGTTTGGTGCAAATACCATTCCAAGATATACACCAAATGCTCCCTGATGGAGAATGATAAATGTTATTGCAAGTCCAAGTGGAAGTGCTCCAAAAATTAGCCATACGTACCAGACAAAGTGCAGTGTAAATAAAACTGTTTCGGTGATCCAATACTTATGTGACTTATGTCGTAGCAAATGCTTAATTCCACCAATTCGTAAATTATATGCTTCAAAAAAGAGTAGTGGAAAAAATAAAATTGCTTGGTACTTTACAATCCACTTTATAAATCCTTTTTTGTTTTTTAATTGATCACGACTAAATGCGATAAATGGAATATCAATATCTGGATCATGATCTTCTTCGTTGGGGTGAGCATGATGCTCATCATGCTTCTTTACCCATCCACTATAACTCATTCCTAGAATTAGTGGTGCAAAAATATAGCCAGCTATGTTGTTTTGCTTTGGTTTTGAAAATACTTGTTGATGCCCAAAATCATGACTCAAAAATCCTAGCTGTCCAAATACGAAACCAAGAAACAGCGCATTAATAATCTGCACCCATGTATATGGAAAGATGATAAGCACCGCAATACCTATTACTAGTAATACAAGTGTGTAAAAAATCTTAACCGTATAATACAGAGGCTGACGATTCAGCAGACCTAGTTGAGACACTGCTCTTTTTAGATCGGCGTATGATGCTTGGGTATTTGAAATAATTTTTTCAATCATTGTGATGATATTATCGGCACAAATAGTGCTAGTGCAACACTTTTTAAATAGTATGACACAGTAGCGTTGATGAGGCAATACAAAAAAGCCCTTTATCAGGGCTTTTTGTGATACATGTTATTTACTTTGATTGTTGCATTCTAATGATTTGCTTTCCTGCTAACTTGAGATAAAACATCGGGATGAGGTATAGCTGCAATGCAGTAGCAAATGCTAAACCAAATGCGATGGCAATTGATAATCCGAGCCAGAACTCATCGGCCAATGCAAGTGGTATCACACCTACAATTGTAGTTAGTGAAGTAAGTAAGATTGGCTGCAAACGAGTTGATCCAGCATTTGCTACAGCCTCTGCTGGTGGCATATTAAGCTCCGTAACATTTCTCTGCGCCTTATCAAGCAATACAATTGCATCGTTTACGACAATACCTGCAAGTGAAATGAGTCCAATGAAAATCGAGAAACTAAATGGTAGGTTGAACAGCATCATACCAACCACAACACCTGGCAATGTAAATGGTAGTGCAAGAATAATGGCTAGCGGTTTTTTGAATGAATTGAACTGCAGTACAAGAATAAAGATAATAAGTAGCACTGCTACAATCATAGCGTTCCATAGCTCAGAAAATGACTGCTCGATATCTTCAACCTCACCGCCAAACTTTACTTCAAACCCCTCTGGGACAAAGCCTGCTATTTTTTGCTGTACATTTGGGACAATAGCTGTTGGAACATAGCCAGGCTCTAGGTTTGCCTGAACCGTTGCTGTACGCTGAAAATCTCGATGTCGAATAGCCGCTAGTGCTGGCTGTAGTGAAAAATCAGCAAGACGTGATAGCTTTACACTTTGACCTTGTCGATTAATCAATGAGATGTTTTTTATTTCTTCGATTGAGCTAACATCTTCTTCTGAGAATCGAACAATTACATCTATATCTTTACCATCAAGTGAGACTTCTGTTGCTTCTAGTCCGAAAATTGCTGCACGAAGTGAACCCGCGACATCGCTTGGACTAAAGCCAAGCTCTGCTAGGGCTGATTGATTTAGCGTAAAGCTAATGTCAGCCGGACTCACATCTCGATCTGACTCTACATCAATCACTCCTTCAGTTTTTTCCAATTCAGCTACAACCTGTGCGGTTAAAATATCAAGCTCTGCTAAATCATCGCCTAGAATACGCGCTTCAATAGGCGCACCTGTTGGCGGGCCGGCACTAATTTCTCTAATTGTTATTTTACCTTGTTGAATTGGTTTAAGCTCTTCGCGAATTTCTTCGACGATATCAAAACTCTTTTGATCTCGCTGATCCAGTGGGACAAAGTTTACTGTAATACTTGCTAAGTGAGTATTAAAACTTGAACTACCACCAAACGAACCGCTAAATCCTGATGACGACCCTACAGTAGTTACAAAGTTTTTTAGATCATCTCGTTGATAGAGAACATTTTCTACTTGACCTACAACGGTGTTGGTAATAGCAAGCTCTGTACCAATTGGCATCTCTATATCAATGTAGGTAAACTCTACATCTACATTTGGAAACATCTGAACAGGAATTACACCTGACATCAGCATGGCAAACGATGCAATAATCAAACCAATTAAGCTGCTTAAGAAAATTACTTTGATCTTTTTTACACGAAGAAATACATTAACAGTTTTTAGGTATACCTTGTTAAGTGCATTTGTTACATACTTCTCTAAAAGACTTTCCTGTTTTTCATCAGTTATTTTTTTCTTCTTCAGAAATACCGCTGCCAGTGCTGGTACAAGTGCGAGTGAAACAAACAGTGAGGCGAGCAATGTCGTACCGATGGTAATTGGCATTACTTTTAGATACTCTCCTAAAATACCGCTCACCAAAAGCATTGGGAAAAATGCTGAGATGGTAGTAAATACACCTGAGAATAAAGGTATCTTGTAATGCGCAATAGAAAGTAAGGCTGCCTCTCGCGCGCTATACCCTACTCTCATGTTATGAAAGATACCTTCCAAGATAACAATAAATGTATCGACAAGTAATCCAAGTGATAGTACTAAGGCAAATAAGGTAAGACTATTTAACGTATCACCACGTACATACAAAATAAAGAATGAGATCATGAACGTGAGCGGAATCGCAAAGAGTGAAATAATTGCCTCTTTAAAACTCAGCGCAACAAGCATGATAACAAAAATCAAAATTACTGACTGCACACCACTCATGCCAAGAATTCGTAAGTCATCTCTAATGAACTTAGAGAAGTCACTACTTACTTCTACGCTCACTCCCTCAGGAATCACACCTTCTTCTTGCAAAAGCTCGAGTCGCTGTTTTGCTGCATCAACAATATTTAAAATATTGCCTCCTGTTTTTTTGAGAATTTGCAGTGAGATAGTATCCACTGCTGGCTGTCCTTCGAGTGATAGACGTGAGAATGTTTCTCTATCTGAAAACTGGTCAGTAATTGTTGCAATGTCTTCAAGAAATACAGCATTGCCATCAACGCTTGCTACAGCGATTCGCTGTAGATCTTCAATCTGCTTAATCTTTGAAATTGTTCTGATATTATAATTGACATTATCAATCGAAACATCTCCAAGTGGGGTGTCACTATTACTGCTTGCGATCGCGCCAGCGATGGCAGGAAGTGTCAATCCAAGTCTTTCTATCTTTGCCCGATCAACAGCTACGCGAAACTCTCGATCACGAACACCAAGTAGGTTTACTTCTGATACACCTGAAATTGACTCAAGCTCGTCCTGAAGCTCTTCACCAAGCTGCTTAAAGCTCAGCTCATCAAGCTGTCCAGCTAAACTAAAAACAATAATTGGCTGATCGTTTGCTCGAATCTGAGTAACAATTGGATCAAGAGCGTCATCAGGTAAAGAATTTACTTCTAAAACTTTATCTTTTAACTCACGAATACTGTCATCAAGATCGGCTGCAGCATCAAACTCAACTGTAACTGATGACAGCCCAAGTACTGAACGTGAGGTTACTAACTTTACGTCTTCAAGATCTTCGAGTTTTTCCTCAATCTCATCGGTGATTAAATTTTCAACATCTGATGGTGAAGCTCCTTGGTATACAGTCGTTACTACTGCGATAGGAATTTTAACTTCTGGATCAGCCTCTCGTGGGATATTGCCCAATGAGATAAATCCGCCGATCACTAACGCGAAGACTACAAGTGCTGTTACCCTAACTCGGGTAACAAAAAATCCAAATACACCTCGTGATGTTTTTTCAATTCGCTTTTGATCTAATGGACTTAATTGATGCCCATGAACTTCCTTGTGTTCTGACATATTGTTAGTTGGTAATTTCTACGTGATCACCAGGAGTCACAAACACGCCAGTCACCAAGATTACTTGATCACCTTCCTCTAATCCACTAGTGACTTCTACTTGTGTACCAAATACTCTTCCGAGGGTAATAGCTCTTTTTTCTGCAATACCATCGTTGACCACAAGTACATACGTGCCTGTGTTTTCAACAGTTGCTGACTTCAGCGGAATAACTATTGCACCTGAAACTTCATTGGTTAACTCAAGTGCTACACTGGCTACTTGACCTGATACAAACTTCTTATCTGTATTGTCGCGTTGAATAGTGATTCCAACTTTTCCTGTTGCAATATTTGCACTTGGCTCGATTTCTGTGATTATGCCAGTTGCATCTCCAGCAATAGCGACTGTATCACCAACACGCAGTCCTTGTGAAAATTCTGTATCTACCTGCACTTCGATCTCGATAATATCAAGGTCTCCAATCTCAAGCACACCTTGGCCTACGTTTACCTGTTGTCCAATACTTACATTGTGTGCAAGCACTGTACCTGAAAATGGTGATCGAAGTGAAAGGTTATTGTAACTGTATGATGCATTATCAAGTTGTGATCGTGAAGCTGTAAGTTCAAGTTCTGCAGAAATCTTTGCGCTCTCGAGAGAAACTTTTGCATTGTTTAGCTCAACTTCTGCGAGTTCTAGTTGATTTTCTGCCTGATCTAACTGAATATCATTATTAATCTGTGTATTAATAATTGCATTAGAAGATGAGATCACTGAATTTATTAGCTGATTAATACTGTTCTGGTATGAACTAATAGTAGCAATATCTGATTCTAGATTTGCTACCACCTCATTACTTCCAGGAATTGCGGTTCGAAGAATGATTAATGTATGATCAACAATGTCTTTTACTTCAACCATTGCATCATGCAATACTTGTAGCTCATCTTCAACTGTATCTATAGTCGCACTAGGCTTCACTTTAAGAAATGCTTGTGCTGCAGTGTTGTACACCTGTGGTGCGTCGATTCCCATTTGTACTTCAGTAGTAACGATTCCTCGATATCGGTAGTTATTTAATTCTTCGATCTTACCAATACTTAAAAAGTCCATCACTTGTTTACTTGCAGTGTATGCTGAGTTGTAAGTAACTACTGCTGAGCTCTTACTGTTTGATAACGACTGCTTAATTTGTGACTGGGTGTTGGTAATATTTTTTTGCGCAAGATTGAAACGTGCTTGTGCACTATTTACTGCAAGCTCTGCTTGAGTAACTCGCTGCGCTGTGCTGCTTTCTGTCTGACGAACATTTTGCAATGCGTTAAAATAGTTGTTTTCTACATTTGCATCACGGATTGAAAACAGTGACTGTCCTCGTACAACAGTTTCACCGACCGGCACAATAAACTCGACTGTGCCCTGAGTTAAACTATGCACTTCAGTAAACTGCTTAGGTACAACGGTTCCACTAGCGCTCAGTGATCGCTTAATCTGATCTTGTCGCTGTACCTTTTGTACTTGAATTTGCTTCACCACTTTTTGTGGCTCTTGCTCTTGTTGTGCTTGATCGTTTCCACGAACTGCATTTACTACAATCAGCAACAATACAACTGCTCCAACTGCAATAAGGATTTGTTTCTTTTTCTTAGTCATAAAATATCTTAATTGATGCCAAATTCGGCACGGTAAGTAATAATAATATAGTGTTGCCTATATGGCAATAACACCTAATTATTACATAAAATAGTAAAAAAGTCAATATTATCTCCATTACTACACTTTTTTGCACACACTAAAAAAGCCCCGTATTACGGGGCTAGGTATCTTAAGTTATTTTTTACCTAATTTTAGCAAAATGTCTTTTACCTTTTTGAATTACCGTGCCATCTGCGGCTACTTCTATTTCATGATCAACCTCAGAAACTACTTCCCCATCGACTTTTACGCCTCCTTGCTCAATAGCTCTTCGAGCCTCTGACTTTGAAGTCACAAGCTTAGTAGCAACCAGCACATCCACGATATTTCGCTCTACAATACTAAACTCTTGGATTTCCTCAGGCAACTTACTCTCTGAGAATACACTAGTAAACTGCTCCTCTGCTTTTTGCGCTGCTTCAGGAGAATAATATTGACTCACAAGTTCTCTTGCAAGTCGCATTTTAATATCTTTTGGATTTGCTCCGTTATCGATTTCGTCTGCAGCGCGCTGCACATCTTCCCAAGGAGTCTGTACAGCAATTTCAAATCCTGGCACGATCATGCCATCAGTCCAGCTCATCACCTTGCCATACATTTCTTCTGGTGCGTCAGCGAGGTTTACCATATTACCTTCGGTCTTTCCCATCTTCTTCCCAGTCGGATCAACAAGTAACTTAGTAGTAATGACAAACTTTTCTTTGTTTTTTAAACTCTTGAGCAGTGTGCGACCGGCAAGCATGTTAAACATCTGATCATTGCCACCGATCTCTACATCAGTATCAAGTGCGACACTGTCATAACCTTGCATTAGCGGATATAAAAATTCATGCAAGTGAATTGGCTTACCTTCTTTCATTCGCTTATCAAACATGTCACGCTCTAAGAATTGTTGTACAGTAAACTCAGAAGAAAGCTTAAGCACATCTTCAAATGTCATCTTACTATGCCACTCTGAATTAAATCGAAACTCAGTTAGTGCTGGATCAAGAATTTTTGAAATAATTGATTCGTAGTCTTTTGCATTCTCTAGTACTTGTTCACGTGTCAATGACTTACGAGTTGCAGACTTGTCAGTTGGATCGCCGATCATTGCGGTAAAATCGCCAATCAACAAAATCACTTTATGACCTAGCTCTTGAAACTGTCGAAGTTTATTGAACTGTACACCATGACCAATATGCAGTTGACCAGTTGGATCAATACCATAATAGATTGTCAGTTTTTTTCCTGATTGCAATGCTTCTTCAAATGCTTCTCTTGAAGGATATACATTTTCAATACCGCGATTTAGTAGTTCATCGATTTTTTTTGCGTCTGACATATTTATAAATTATTAATTTGGTCAGTAATTTTTGTTAACTTATCTTGCGCTTCTTGCAGTTTTGTTTTTTCACCATCAACAACCTGTGCTGGTGCGTTACTAACAAAACTTTCATTGCTAAGTTTTTTGTTTTGAACATCAATATACTTTTGTAATTGCTCTTGCTCTTTTTGTAGACGAGTTTTTTCTGCATCAATGTCGATCAAATCTCCAACTGGAATGTAAATCTCTGCGCCTGGCACTACGACTGCAAGTGATTGTGCTGGGCGATCTGCTTTGTTGGCAACGGTAATGTTTTGCAACCGTGCGAGTACTGCTAAGACTTCTTTGTGTTGTTCAAATAATTCTGTGTTGCTAGTAATAACAGTTGCGTCCAGCTTGTGCGCTGGTGCAATGCGAGCTTCTGAGCGAGCGTTACGAATTGCGGTAATTACTACTTGAATCTGCTCAAATGTCTTGCCATCTTGCTCAAGCTTTTGTGCAGTCGGCCATTGTTGAATCATCAGGAAATCTCCGGCTTCAAAATTTTTCCAGATCTCTTCTGTGACAAATGGGCAAAACGGATGCCATAGTTTCAATATGGTTTGTAAGATATAGAGCAGGATCTCATCTTTGTTTTTCTCTACTTTAGCAACCTCAATATACCAGTCAGCGAGCTTTGACCAAGTAAACTCATAGATCTTTTCACCTACTGCTGAGAAGTTTCGTTTTTCTAAATTGTCTGAAGCGTAGCCAATAAGTTCGTTGAGCTCAGAGATAATCCAAGCATCAGCTGTAGTTACTGGTGCTGGCTGCTGTGTTACAAGCTTCACTTCTTCAACTGAAGTTAGGATATAACGTGAGATGTTCCAAAGTTTGTTTACAAAGTTTCTATAACCTGCAACTTTTGCTTCGGATAAATTACTGTCATTTCCTGGTGTGGTACCAATAACCAAACTCAGACGAGTAGCATCTGCACCATAACTTGAAATCATATCAAGCGGGTCGATGATATTTCCAAGTGACTTTGACATCTTGCGGCCTTTTTCATCTTTTACTAACCCGTGCAGATATACTTCTTTGAATGGAATATCTTCCATGAGATATGTAGACATGATAATCATGCGAGCAACCCAGAAGAAAATAATATCGTACCCTGTTTCCATGAAACTGGTAGGGTGAAACGTTTTTAAATCAGTTGTCTGCTCTGGCCAACCAAGTGTTGAGAATGTCCAAAGGCCTGAAGAAAACCACGTATCAAGTGTATCGGGATCTTGCTTCCACTCTTCTCCTTCTGGTGGTGTGTCACCCACGTAAATATCTGCTTCGTTATTTTTGTAATACGCTGGAATGCGATGGCCAAACCAAATCTGTCGAGAGATACACCAGTCACGTAAATTTTCCAGCCAATGAAAATATGTTTTTTCAAAACGCTCTGGGATGATTTTGATCTGCCCTGAACGAACTACTTCAATCGCACGATCCTTAATGCTCTTGCCATCAAATTTTGCAACTGGTTTAGTAACGTTTACAAACCATTGTCGCTTAATCTGTGGCTCGATCACTCCTCCGCCTCTACTGTTAATCGCTACATTGTGTGTGTAGTTTTCATCAACTTTTTCAAGTAGTCCTTTGCTTTCTAGTTTTTCTACAATTTTTTTACGTGCGTCTTTGATGTGCATGCCAGCAAACTCTTGAGCGATCTCCATGAGTGTGCCGTCAAAATTAATAACTTGTTCTTTTGGTAAGTTGTGTCGCTCAGCAATATCAAAGTCAGTAGCATCATGCCATGGAGTAATAGTCATCACACCGGTACCAAGCTCCATATCGATGCAGTCATCTTTAATCACTGTGGCAGTAACTGGTCCGTTGATCCACTCTGCTTCAAATGTATCACCATGTTTGTACTGCGTGTAGCGTTTGTCGTCTGGATGCATCACCACATACTTGTCGCCGAATTTTGTTTCTGGTCGAGACGTTGCGATAGTAAATGGACCGTATTTAAAATAGTAGAATGGTTCAGCAACTTGCTTATACTCTACTTCATCATCTGACACTGTTGTTTGTAAAAATGGATCCCAATTTACGATACGATCACCACGATAGACCAGGCCGTCGTTGTACATTTCTACAAATGCGCGGTTGACTGCCTTGTTCAACCCAGCATCGAGCGTGTAGCGTTCGCGTGACCAATCACAACTTGAGCCCATCTTGCAAATTTGATTGCGGATGGTGCTTTGGGAATCAGCGATAAATTTATTAATTCGATTCAAAAAAGCTTCTCGACCCAAATCGTGTTTAGTTTTTTTCTCAGTGTCAAGAAGAATGCGTTCTACTTTCTCCTGAGTTGCCATAGCAGCGTGGTCGGTTCCAGGTAGCCATAATGCCTTCTTGCCAGCCATTCGCTGATGTCGAATCACAAGATCCTGGATTGCAAGCATTACCGCGTGACCAAGATGTAGTGTGCCGGTAGCGTTTGGTGGCGGCATAGAAATAGTAAAGCTCTCAGATCTGTCGCCTGGAAGGTTGTCTGGATTAAAGTATTGCGAATCAAGCCATGCTTGATACATGGCATCTTCTACGTTTTTTGACTCGTATGCTTTTGGAAATTCTTTGTGTGTCATGTAGTCTATAGTACGCAATTTAGCTTAATTAGGCAAGAAATATCCATTTTTACTCAAGTAGCTATCATTTTACTTAAAAGGCTTGACTCAGTCTGGTATACTGGCTATACTGGCGTATTAACTTACAGCTTGTCGCTTGAGCAAAGATATGTGTATCGCATGTATTTGTCCACGTGATACAGCCGATTATACCAATGGCAAAAACACAAACACAACAAGTAAAAGACGCAATTAATCAGGCTGATGCTGTGCTGATTACCTTTGCGAAAAATTATACTGTCGACGCGCTTGCTAGCTCGTTGGCTTTTTTTTCCTTGCTCACAAAACTTGGTAAAAAAGTAACTGTTGCATGTGACGAATTCAAACTACAATCAAACCATAAGTTTTTGGACAACAGCGAGCTTGTCAGATCATCGATTGGTAATGTACAGCAATTTATCATTGAGCTTGATATTGCGGGAAAAAGTATTGATGAGTTTAGCTATGATGTAGTTGATGAGGCATTAAAAATTTATATCACTCCAAAGAATGGTTCGTTTAAACAAGAGCTTGTTACCACAAAGCAATCTGACTATAAATATGATCTGATTATCGTGCTTGATACCGCTGACCTGGCTTCACTTGGTGCCGTATTTACTGATAATTCTGAGTTTTTTTATAATGTAAGCATTTTAAATATCGATCATAAACCATCAAATGAGCAGTATGGTCAGTACAACTTGATTGATGTAAACACAACATCAACTGCAGAAGTTGTGTACAGTTTTTTCAAAGAACTGAACGGTAATCATATGACTCCACAGATTGCTACCTCATTACTTGCAGGACTTATTGCAAAAACTAAAAGTTTTAAAACTCCAAATGTAACACCTAAAACACTAAAGACAGCGAGCGAACTTATTGCTGCTGATGCAGATCGACAACTGATTGTGCAACAGCTATATCGCTCACGAAGTTTATCAACTATGCGTATCTGGGGATTAGTATTATCTCGTCTCAAGAGCTCAATGGAAAACAGATTAACTTGGTCAGTATTAACTGAACAGGACATCATCAAAGCAAACGCTAGCGCTGAAGACTTGCCAGACGTAATCGATGAGCTGATCTCTTTTATTCCTGGTGTAGAAGTTGTAGTACTTCTGTATCAAAAAGACTCTACAACTAGCGTATTGGTGAGATCACTCAAAAATTACGACTCAGTCCATATCACAAACTCATTTAAGGCCAGAGGAGATCGAGCACTAGCGACATTTGATCTAGTGGATCACAACCTGGTGCAGGCTGAGAAAAAAGTCATACCAGAACTAGAGAAATTTATATCTAGTCAATAATATCTCATCTTGGTATACTTCATCCTACTATGCGCTCGTAGCTCAGGGGTTAGAGCCCCGGTCTTATAAGCCGGTGGTCGGGGGTTCAAATCCCCCCGAGCGCACCAATTACTCTACTATATATACTTTTACACTAAATACATGGATTTCCATGTTTTTTTGCTTAAATAAGCTATTTTTTCACTTTTTTTCGAAAATTATTATTTGCTTGACAAATTTGGTTATTTCTGTTAATTTAGTCAATCCGGAATTACATCAAATTTGGTGATTCTGGCGTACTTTGACAAGGTATGTACTTAAAAAGAAGTTAAAGGAGGAGTTAACTTCGAGTAACAAAAACTGAACGACAGACAGAACCCGAAACCACACGTCTTACGTGTAACTGCAGCGACCTGACCACAAACCCTGAACCACCCAACACTCAACCACATCCAGTTTGGATAGAAAAGGAATCTTCCATCATGAACAAAATGCTGGCACTCTTTGTCGCCCTCATTACGTTCTGCGCCCTGACCGTGAATGGTCCGGCGCAAGCAACCCGCTTTACCGACCAGGTTTCTGCCTCGGTCGGCAACGTCAATGCCAATGGACAGATCGAGGTCCCCTTCATCGTGTGGGGCGGCGAATCCGCTCTCTTTCACGCCAATGGCGGCCTTGAGACAACCCCGAACTCAATCTACGGAAAACTCAAACTGAACCTGAAGCTCGTGCCCGGAGATGATTTTCCGGCACAAGCCGAACGCTACATCAGCGGCAAATCGCCTTTGCTGCGTAGCACAACTGGTATGGCTGGACTGGCCAGTGAGGCTGTAAACGCTACGCCCAACACACAGGGTCAAGCGATCTTACAACTCACCTGGTCACTCGGCGACCATGCAGTGTCACGCACCTATGGCAACCTGACACAGTTTCAGGAAGCTATTGCAAATGGCAACAAGCCTACTGTGTGTTTGCAGTCGGGCGGTCCACACGTCGGATTTCTCGATGAAGCACTGCGCACAATCGATGCCTCATGGACAGACATCAATGTCGTCTGGGCAAAAGACTTGACCGCAACCGCTGACTCGCCGGCAGAAATGTTTCGTGCCAACGAGAATATCGACATCTGTTTTGTGATCACCCCTGACATGCTCGGACTAACCGGTGGCTTACAAAGCACTGGCAGTGGAGCAGAAGGCACAGTCAAGGGTGGTACGGTTATCGTCTCAACCGCTGACATGTCACGGTCAATTGCAGACATCTTCATCGTACGCCGCGACTTCTACCAAGCCAACACTGGCTGGGTGGAGAAGTTTGTCGCCGGCTACTTGAAGGGCTGCGAAGAAGTCCTAACAATGAAGCGCGATTACGAGACCAAAGGTTCACCACAGTACGAGGCCTTACTGAAGATGATTCAGGATATCTATACGCCTGAAGTCATCCCAACACTCGAGGATGCCCACGGGCTTATCCTTGATTGTGAGTTTGCTCTCTACCCAGGTAATGTCCGCTTCTTCGAAGAAGATGGCAACCTAAGTGGGTTTGAGAATATGCAGTCCAAAGCACTGGAAATGGCTCAGAGCATTGGTGCTACAGCATCACGCAAGCCGTATCTGTCCGCGGGACTCAACTGGCAATCAACTGCATTCGTTGGCTATCTGGCCAATACGAAAGTGGAAATCAAGCAGCGCTTCAAAGCAGAAGCCGTTGCTGATGAAATACAGCAGCTGAACATGGGTGCAGGTGACAGTAATGCGATTTACTCGTTCACTATTAACTTTGCCCCAAACCAGGAAGAGTTTTCGATCGAACAATACGGTGCTGACTTCCAAAAGGTACTGGAACTTTCGGCAAGCTTCGCCAACTCGGTTGTTGCGGTACGAGGACACTCTGACCCGACTCTTACCCTGTATCACATGGTGAAGGCTGGACAGAACAAAGGCGTGCTACGAGCAAGTGGAGATTCATACTTCTACAACTCAAAGCCGCTTGACGTTACCAACACCGCAGCAGTGATTGCCGAAATCGAGGCAGGAAGCTTTGATGGCGACTCGCAGTATCGGCCGAGAGAAACGATGCAAGCTGCATTGAACCTCTCAAGTGCTCGTGCGGATAGCGCACTTGCTGCAATCGCCGCATACGCGGCAACAAAAAACATCAGCTTTGACACCAGCCAAATCCAACCGATTGGCGTAGGCATCAGAGAACCACTCGTTGCCAAGCCAGCCAACAAGGATGAAGCTGCATTCAACCGTCGAGTTGAGTTTGTTGTCCTGCGCGTGCAGGCTGAAGCAA
>CAYXZR010000001.1:50779-66672 GCA_964470025.1 uncultured Gammaproteobacteria bacterium
AATTCTAAGAAAGGCCACCGGCATGAACAAGTTCACAGTACTACTCTATGTGCTGTTTGCATGGTGCCTTTTGTTGCCATGTACCTCAGCTGCGCAAACCCGAAACAATCTCGTAGTCGTTTTTGATGACTCGGGATCAATGGATGACAGGATGAGTGGCGGCAAGAAGATCGAGGTTGCACGAACTGCAATCACTGCCGTCATGAACACTGTCGATGACAATACCAACATCGGCATCCTCACCTTAAATGACGGATGGGTGTACCGACTTGGTCCGAAGGACGGCGTCAAGCTCAACCGCGCAATTCAAGGTATTTCAGCCAGCGGTGGAACGCCGCTTGGAAAGAACATCAAGCTTGGAGCGGATGAGCTTTTGGTGCAACGCGAAAAGCAGCGTGGACTTGGAACGTACCGACTTCTTGTTATCACTGATGGTGAAGCAGGAGACTCAAACTTAGTCGATCGCTATACACCGGAAGTCATGGCACGTGGCATCACCTTTGATGCTATCGGAGTCGATATGGCCAGGGATCATACCCTGGCAACCAAGGTACACTCGTATCGCAACGGCAATGATAGCCAGAGTCTTACTCAGGCGATTCAGCAAATCGTTAGCGAGGTCGGCTCTGGAGCATCTGATCAAGCTGCATCGCAGGAGATCTTTGATGCAATTGCGCCGCTTCCTGATGGCTTTGCACTGCAAGCGATCGAAGCACTAACGACATCAGGTAACCACCCAATCGGTGAAAAGCCTCGCCAGACGTCTTCAAGCAACCAATCCAGTGGTGGCCTCCGTGGCCACCCTGGAACACCACAAACAGATCCTGGCACTATCGTCTGTATCGCGGTTCCGGTAATTTTATTACTGGTACTGGCGATTGGCGCTTTTGCAAAAGGAAGTCGCTTATGACTCAATCCACCAGCGGAGCAAAACGTGCTCTGACACTTATGGTGGTGTGGGGTTTCCTAGCTCTTCTTGTCTTTGGGGCCTATGTGTTTTTCTTCAAACCGCAATGGTCACAGGACTTGATGAGTAAAACTGGAAGTGAAAGTCAGTACGAGCACACACTAACACTGGCGGCTGACAGTTTTTCTGGATACTCCATGCTACGGTCAGATATGATGCGTGACGAGCTCAAAGCTCAAAGCATCAAGCTGACTATCACGAATGATAACGCTGACTACCCCGCTCGCCTCGAAGCATTGCAAGATGGCGATGTGGAAATGGCAGTGTTCACTATTGACTCGCTGCTTATAGCAGGCGCCCAGCTCAATGATTTCCCTGGCACAATCGTGGCAGTGATTGATGAAAGCTACGGTGCTGACGCGATAGTGGCGTATCAATCAGCTTGCCCTGACATCAACTCGCTTAACGAATCTCAAACTGAGCTCGTGCTCACTCGAGATTCACCCAGCGAAACGCTGGCTCGCATCGTCATCGGCAATATGAGCGTAACGGTACCAACCGAACGCTGGGTATCAGCTGATGGATCGGAAGATGTCCTCGCAAGACTTGCGAAGGCTGACCGATACAAGAAGCAAGCGTTTGTGCTGTGGGAGCCGGAACGATCACAAGCACTGCAGATAGACGGAGTTGTTGAGCTTTTTAACAGCCAGCGACTTAACGGATATTTGTTTGATGTGTTGGTGGTTAACCGTGAGTTTCTCACTGAGCACGGCGATGTTGTTCGGCAGGTTGTCGAGACGATGTTGCGGGTGAATTATCACTACGCAAATAATCACAACGAGCTTGTTGAACTAATTCAGCGTGACGCCGAAACGTTTGGCGGAAAAAAGCTGTCTCGTTCACAGGCTGAAGAACTCAGCACAACCATCCGTTGGAAAAATACCACGGAAAACTACGGCCACTTTGGTTTGCTCAATCGGCAAGACTCACGTGGCCTGACGATACTCGAAGATGTCATTGGAAACATCAGCGCAGTGTTAGTCCAAACCAAGGGACTGGATAAAGATCCTCTCCCTGGCAAGGAAACAACGCTGTACTATGATGGGATCCTACGGCAACTAAAAGATATGGGCTTTCATCCGGCTAGACGAGTTAATCTAATCTCTGGCATGGAAAGCCACGTCGGCACAGAACAGGTTCGTGGAGCAGTTGAACTGCGCACGCTGTCTGATGCTGAGTGGAATAGCCTTAACTCAGTTGCAAACCTGCGAGTTGATCCGATCAGCTTTACTCGAGGAAGTTCGCGAATCTCAATTGGCGGACAACGAACACTCGATTCGCTTAAGGGTCAGCTTGATTCATTTCCCACGTACTACCTCAAGGTAGTTGGCCAGGCAGCCAACCGAGGCGATGCAGATGCTAACCTCGCGCTTGCACAACAGCGAGCACGATCAGCATATGAATATCTGCTCTCGGCAGGTGTGCCTGAAGAGAGAATGAAAACCTTCGCAGAACTACCGAAGGATACCACCGGCGCAGCACAATCAGTGTTATTTGTGCTTGCAGAACAACCCTACTAACCACTCCAATCACATGTAAGGAGTTATCTGATGGATGAAACAACCATCAAGAGCAAGCTTCGCTTGCTTGCGATCGGCAGTCCAACAGTGCTCCTGCCAGTGATGGTTGGAGTTACTGGCTTACTTACATCACTTGCACTTGATGCGGCGACCTTTGCCTTTGGCTCTGGTGTCGTCACTCTTGTGGGAGTCGGTGTAGGCATCTCTCGTCTTTTTGCACCATCTAAGAAAATGGTTGCTACGGCAATCAATGAAGCTCAGGAGGAGTTAATCCAGGCGAAGAACCAACGGTTGTCTGAGCTTAGATATAAACTCACTGGAGATAATGACGATAGAACTGAAGAATACCTTGATAAACTCTGTGAGCTGATAGAGCAATTCCGTCAGCCATCGAAAGACCTCAAGGTTACTCACTCGATTCTTATCGAACTCCAACACCAAGCTGAGCAACTTTTTGACGCAGGCGTTCATCAACTCGAAGTGAGCCTAACGCTTTACACAAAAGCAAAGGGCACAAATGGCAAACTTGCTAGAACATTTCGAACTGAACGCACGGAACTGATCAAGGATATTGCAAAAACAATCGAGGCACTTGAACAGGCCTTAGTAGAACTGCACACCCTTGATGGACACTCAACAGAAATGACAACCGACACCAAAACACTGCGAGAAAATCTACACACTAGTCTGAAGATAGCCGAAGAGGTTGAACTACGACTTAGAGGTGTGGATCCTGAGCTAGATGGACGACGTGATCGATACCGCTCGCAAGCAGAGCAATAAACCTCGATAGGAGAAATCACATGAAATCAGTTTTTGGGGCCATCGGAAGATTATTTGCTTCCATTGGCTACCTACTTACAGGAAACATCGATGCTGCAGGAAACGCCCTTAAGGGCAATCCCGTAGTTGTGCAGGCCAGGCTCGACGAAGCGATTCGAAAAAAGGGGGAGGAAGCCTCTCACTTTGCTGACCTGGTTGGCAAAATGGAACATCAACATACTCGTGCAAAGAATGACCTTAAAAAAACCTCCGAAGATATCGACCAACTCGAGCAGGATATCGTTGGAGCAAAGGCAGTTGCACGAAAGCGTGTAGAGGAGCTTAGGCAACAAAACCCAAGCATCACGAACGAAGAACTGATGGCTGACAAAGTAATCGCCCATGCCCAGGCAGATGTTGCCAACTTCACCTCTTCCCTTGAACGACAGAAGGCTCATGAAACCTCTCTGAAAGAATCGATCAAGGAACGAGAAGGAACGCTACAAGGCTACTACAGTCGACTACGCACGCTCAAGCATGAAATCGATGAATACAAGAGACGTGCTCCGGAACTTGTTGCCAGGCTAGTCACTGCGCAGCAGCAAATTGACTTAGACAAGGCGATGGCTGGCTTCAAGGAAAGCTCAGGGGCTGACTCGATTTTTGCTGATGTTGAAGAAACAGTTGGCGAAACAGAAGCCACAGCAAAAGTCACAAGTATTGCTTCCGGTGCTGACACAGAAGCAGCGCGCCAAAAATATCGTCATGCTGCTGCACTTGAAGTTGGCAAAAGCGACTTCCTCGACTCTATTGGTATTACGACACCGACACCTTTAACAGAATCACCGGAAGGAGAAGGAGTTTCATCAAAACCAGTCACTGTCACTGAACTTCCCAACTAACTAAAGCTAGTGCACAGCACTCACCTCTGACTTCAAACCACACTACGACTGAAAAGGAACAGTTTCTAATGAACAGAATTAACCACATCGTACTCGCGCTCTGCTTTGCCATCATGGCAATCGTCACCTCGGCCCATGCCCAGGCTCCGCAGTTTTCACTGGCACCCAGCGAGTACCCCTCTTGGAGCACCTTTATCCTCGCGGACGCCGAAGGCATTATCGATGGTGCAGCCGGCAAGCAAAGCGCCCTCGAACAGAAGTGGAACGTCGACATCATACTGAAGGAAGCGGAATATGATCCGTGCCTTCAGATGTACGGCGCCGGTACCGTTGATGCTGTATGCATCACCAACATCGACATCTTACCCATCGCCTCCTCCCGTAAGTCAGTGGCCATCATGGCAACCTCGACTTCCTACGGTGGTGATGCACTTCTGGTCGACAAGAACCAGTACCCGGACCTCGCCTCGCTTCGTGGACAAGATGTCTTCGGCTTAGACAACTCGGTTTCCGAGTATGTCTTTTACCGCATCGTTCAACAAAACGGTGCTGATCCGAAAGAATTCAAATTCACCATGATGGATCCAGGTGCGGCTGCTGCAGCAATGCAAACTGGCCGCAAGCCCGCAATTATGGTCTGGAATCCTTTCGTGCTGGACACACTCAACAAACGAGCTGATGTCAAGGTCCTTGGTGACTCCCGCTCATGTCCTGGTGAAGTGCTCGACATGGTGGTCGTTGCCGATGAAGCACTCAAGCGCGAAGGTGGCGATCGATTTGCCATGGCAGTCATGGAAGTGTTTTACACCATCTGCGATCGCATGGAAGATCCCACCACCAAAAGCGATACACTCATCGGACTTGGTGAAAAATTCAGTAATCTCGATCTTGGGTCAATGCGAACGGTCGTCAACCAGACACGCTTCTACATGACACCGAGTCAGAACATCGAACTGCTCACCAACGGCACAGCCTTCCCTGGCGGTGGTGTTGAAACCGACGGCAATCTTGAAGCCATCATGGGCCGTGTGACTGCTTTCTGTGTCGAACAGGAAATGGTCGAAACCGCACCTTCAATCGGCTACGGGTCAGCAGCTGACGCACCGAACGCACAACTGCGCTTTGATCCCAGCTTCGCGCAGCAATTCGCCGCTCAATAATGTGAACCACTGGTAGTACATACCCGCACCTTTCATGGACTGAGAAGAATACTCTTCTCAGTCCCTCTTTCTTATATTGTGTATTATCAATAGACACTATAAGAAGGAGGCGAAAAGGACTGCCCCTTGAAAACCAAAAACTAACTTCTCTTGAAAGGAGAGTGTAATGATTCGCAAACCAATACCGCGATGGCTGTATCTGACACTCGCAGTTGGCTCAGCAGTAGTACTCCTACTGCTCTACACCTGGATGTCATACAGACAACACCAAATCAACCCTCTTGATACTACGATCCCAACCTGGTCACAATTCTGGGAAGGTATTAAGAAGGTCTGTACGCCTGATCGTTCAGGTGATCGATGGATTGTTGTCGACACACTGGCAACACTTGAGCGACTGGGAATCGGCATGGCAATCTCGGTAGCAGTGTCACTTATTATTGGCATTGCGATGGGATGCTTTACTTGGATTGAGGCAATGCTTAAACCGCCGATTGCGACAATAGCAAAAGTTGCACCAACCGCGGCGCTTCCTGTGTTTTTTGTGCTAGTCGGCACAGACAATCCGATGTTTATCTCGATGATCGTGTTTGGAGTGGTGCCATCATTAACGATGAGCATCTACCTGGCGGTCAAAGATATCCCGAACGATATCATCAACATCAGCTACACACTACAGGCATCACGCTTTGAAATTATCTTTTGCGTGATTCTACCTCAGATCCTTCCCAAGGTTATTGAGGCGGTGAAGCTGCAAATCGGACCAGCAGTAGTGTATCTACTTGCAGCCGAAGTGATGGTTGCGCATGAAGGTTTCGGATACCGCATTCGTCTCCAGGGTAAAATCCTAGCAATGAATGTGGCATACCTTTACCTAGCACTACTTGCTATCATCGGACTTGTCATCAGCTTTTTGCTTGGCAAGCTTCAACACCTACTGTGCCGTTGGCACACGGAAAGGACATAACATGGATCGCATGATGCTTAATCCGGTTCTTTCGTGCGCCGGACTCGCAAAGCACTTTGGGCAAAATCGAGTTCTTGCTGATCTCAACCTGGAAATCTACCGAGGTGAAATTGTCGGACTCGTTGGTGGTAGCGGTTGTGGTAAGTCCACTCTACTCAACCTGATCCTCGGAATTCACAAGCCCACCGCAGGATCAATTAAGGTTGCTAATGCTTCTGGTGTACTTACCGAAGTTGGCGACCCAAATGGCTCAGTAGGATGGGTGCCTCAGCGCTACCCACTCTACCCGTTTCTCACTGCACTCGGGAATGTGACAGCTGGACTAGTCTTTAGCCGAACAACACTTCTCGAGCGACTCAACTTCCCTGCGTTTCGCAAAAAGCTCAAAGCTTACCGAGATGAAGCAGCGGAGATGCTTGAGCGCATGCACATGAGCAGCGCACTTGATCTCTATCCTCACCAGATGTCGGGTGGCATGTGTCAGCGAGTTGCAATTGCTCGCGCGCTTATCCTTAAGCCATCAGTAGTTCTGCTCGATGAACCGTTTGGTGCCTTGGATGAGGCGACTCGTGAATCGATGCAACAGCTACTGATCGAGATCTATGACGGAAACCTCAAGAAGCTTCAGGCCGGCGAGCAACCGCTCTACACTATCATGATCGTAACTCACGAACTTCGTGAGGCGCTCTATGTAAGTGATCGAGTAATTGGCTTGTCGCGTAACTATTGGCGGGATCCTTCGATCGCTATTCACCCTGGCGCAACTGTTGTCTATGACAAAGTGGCGCCGGTATTTTCACCAGATGCAAACCGTGATTTTGAGTGCCTTCGTGATCAACAGTGCGAAATTGCTGAAACGGTTCTGAACACCAGCCACAATGGCAAGCCAGATGATCACGTGACAATCACTGAGCAACTACGCTCTGGCGAAGGCGCGGGGGTACTTGAATATGTCAAACCTTAAACACCCTTTCATCGCCGAAGCCGGTGAAGTTCTAATGGCAAAGCTTGCTCCTGCCGTTCTACTACATGGCAATGTACTTGATTTGTTTCGGCAAGAGAAACCTGATGGAGCAGTTGAATACACTTCACTGCTCTCTCTGATTGCACGACATTGGGCAGTTGATGGAATCATCCCCATTGTCTACGAAACAAGCAAGCCACTGTTTACACCTAAAGCATCTAACGCACACCTCTTGCAGCAAATTTGGGATCAGCTGAACGGTGACGACACCACTGATCAAGAGTTGCGAGCCTATGCTTCAAACAGAGATCCACGAAAAGTCAGCAGCACTACTGTCATTGATGAATTCACCCATGCTAGCTCCCCAGGTAAAAAGCTCGACCTACTGAGACAGCTCTGTGTTGCAGCGCGACACGACCGCCGAACAAAAAAAATCCTCGGTGGTAAACGCCTGTTAATTCTGATCGAACGGATTGACATGTACATCCCTGACGGTGAGATCAAAACCTTAGGAGAGATTGATCGCCATCGTCTGTTGACGTGTGTTAACTGGCTTGGCGATGATGACTTTTCGATGGGTGACGATCTTGTACTTATGACCGGTACGTCATCATCTGGAGTAAATGCCGAGATCACCACTCTACCAACGGTAGAAAAAGTCGAGGTAGCTCCACCGAACGCTGACCAACGCCGTGCATATCTCAAGCACCAGACCACAGAATCTCAGCTAGCGATATTGTCCCAGAACCTTTCTGAGGATACTATTGTTGAGTTTACTGCTGGACTCAGTCTCCATGCTATGCGGCGGCTGATTACTCGAGCAGTGCACACAAGTAAACCACTCACGCAAGATGCAATCACCAAGGAGGTTGAACGACACCTTGAAAGCATACTAGGAGAGGGTGTGGTTGAATTCAAACGTCCACGCCATAGCATGGAGGATGTGATTGGATTTACCAGGCTTAAACAGTTTATCAACACCAGCTTTATCCCCCGCCTTTTAACTGATGGCAAAGCAGCACTTCCCGGTGCAATTGTCTGCGGTCCAATTGGCGGAGGCAAAACCTTTATCTTCGAAGCAGTTGCCGGTCAAACCAAAATGCCGGTGATTGTTCTCAAAGGACTTCGAAGTAAGTGGTATGGTGGAACTGATAAACTGATTGAATCGCTCCGAATGGTTATCAAGTCACTCGGCAAACTTCTTATCTTTGTTGATGAAGCAGACACACAGTTTGGAAAACTTGATGGTGATGGCCATGAAACAGAAAAACGCCTCACCGGAAAAATCCAAGAGCTAATGTCTGACCCTTCACTTCGTGGAAGAGTATGTTGGCTACTGATGACCGCACGAGTACACTTGCTTTCTGAAGACATTCGTCGAAGTGGTCGGGGTGGTAGCTTGATCATTCCCGTTCTTGACCAGAAAGACGAAGACTTCATGGCATTTGTTCGCTGGTCTTTGTCTGATGTAGTAAATCCTTCGGAGCAACTCATCGCTGAAGTTGCCAAAATCACAGCTGGCTACTCATCTGGTGACTTTGCAGAAATCAGATCACTAGTAGCAGCGGCCGGCCTTACTCAAGAGATAACTGAAGAAGTCGCACTACGTGCAATTCATGACTTCATCAGATCACCGATAGAGCTCGCGCGAGAAAAACAAACGCTCGAAGCTCTACTCCACTGCACATCCAGAGCCCTCCTTCCTCCTAACACTACAGATGAAACGAGAAAAGAGTGGCAAAAACGACTCGACATGCTCAAGCTTATTACTTAGTCTGACGAGTTTGCACTTTACCAGCCCTGAAAATATCTTCAGGGCTTTTTTAATTACAAATAAAAAAAGCGGTAAACTTTTTCAAGTTTACCGCTATGATTTTTTAAAGAACGAGGAAGTTAGTTACGACTCGGCTGTCAGTGCTTGTTGGGGAATTGATCCACGGAGGAAGTCAAACAACCGACCTTCTTCGTACATCCTGAGGCACTCTTCAGCAAAGCCATGTAAGCCCTCACTGCTCACACATCGAGATAGTGCTGAAATAATGCCTGGTGTTTTATGCCAGTAAGTATCACTCTTAAACTTCTTGAGCCCAGATTTATGCAACTCAAGGAAACTCATGGTATCAGCAACACAGTCGACAAAAAGCGGAAGCATGCCAGTTCCCGACCAGCGATCTATGACAAATACCACATCAGGCACTTCTTTCTTGAAGCCGATCAGCAGTGGATCAATCAACCTGAGCCAATTAAGGTCAGCCCACTCGTGACTAGCGATATCGTGATACGGCGTCGCGATCACAACATAGTCAAAGATCTGATTGGCTAGACGGATCGCTTCTACAATCCGCGGAGGCATCAAGTCACGATTACTGTCAAAGCTAGTGATCAGTCGAGTCCGACGATTCCACATCTGTAACCAGTTGGCAAATTGTTGAGTACCCACCGCATCACAGATATGCTGCAGTGCTACTGATGGGCGAGGGTCTTCACTCTTAGTCGTGTCTTCAAGTTCTTGCCCTCCCCAATACCAAACGGGAAAAGCAACACTGATTTCTGCAAGTGCATTGACCGGTAGCATGTGTTGCATACTAAGATGTCCACTACTCTTGAGACTAGTGAGCACTTTACGAAGATTACAGAATGATTCGTACTCTTGCTCTGCAGCTGCTGCCTGGTTCTCCATACCAAGTTCGCGGTACCCAGCAATTTGTTCGGTGATTTTTTGCTCCTCCTCAGCAAGATCAGTGCCGTCGTCAAATGTAAAATTGACACCGATCGAGTTGAGAAATGCAAACTGTTGCCGAAGAAATGCTAGGGCTAGCTCATTAGCAAGGCGAATAGCTTCTGGGCTTCTGTCGAAGTTTCCAGGTTGCGAAATACCGAGGCCAAACTTTTCAAGGCCGGCAAAGGGTTGGTTGGCAGTAGCCTTAGCAAGCAGCTCAGGATCAATTACTTTGGCTTGACGGTGATAGTCTAGCCGTGTGCTTTGACCGGGAACAGCAAGCTCAGTTGGCTGAGTCAAAGTAAGTGCCGTGCACTCTTCAGAAAGCACGCGAGCTTTCTCGGTCCGAAACTTCCCTTCGCGCTTTGGATCGGTATTGAGCTCATCGAACTCAACAACTGTACCAGATTCGAAGGCTTCGGGCACGAAGACATCGCCGTTGGTTGCTACCGCTTCTCCGTCTGCCTTGGTAACATCTGCGATATAGGAAAAGGTTTCGTAAGCAGTCACGATGGTTCCACGGTAGGCTCGACGAGTAGTAGCTCCGTTGCTAGTTGAATTACTTCCACTTTGTGTTGTAAAAAACATTTGTTGTCTCTCCAGACAGTCAGATTTGAGAAGTATCAGACTTCTCTTGTGCGATAAAGCACATTAAAATATATCATAAATAGCTATAATTGTCAATGATTACTATTGCGATATTTTTACAGTTTTGTTATTATTTGACCACTCTTTATGGGTGCGTAGCTCAGTTGGTTAGAGCGCCACATTGACATTGTGGAGGTCCGTGGTTCAAATCCACGCGTACCCACCAAAAAATATTTTGCGACAAATAATTTAGCTAAATTTAGCTATTTTTTAATACTTAGGGCCCTTGGCGCAGTTGGCTAGCGCGCCTCCATGGCATGGAGGAGGTCATGGGTTCAAATCCCATAGGGTCCACCATCTGATTAACTGATACTAAATAGCTCACAAAGCTATTTTTATATTTAACTATGATTTATTGACATTATTATAGAAATATGCTATAATACTGTATTAGTTCCTTTTAGCTAAATTACTTATAAATAGGGATAGCCAGAGCCACAAGGCACCTTGTAATTAAGGCGTTTTCTGGCTCTGGCTACCTCAGCAGGCATTATCACAATCCAACCGACTTACCAGGTACAAGGAGCAGGATCATGACAGCAAACAGCCAAACTTCGAGCACTATTATCATCGACTGCGATACAGACCCAATGGTTCCCGACGGCTGGAGCGTGGAAGAACACCAGAAAGGCGGTTCGCTTGAGTGGACTCCCGATAAGGTTGCGCTCTATGTATCTGAGCAGCAAAAGGGCGACAAGTTGATTGAGGGCAACAAGCTCCGCAAAGAGCTGAAAGGCAAGCCCGTGTTTAATGTCTGCCTCCTTGATTACCTACTCGCCCATCCACACCTCATCCCCGAGGAATGGAAGAGTAAGGCCATCTTTTTCTGGGGAACGATTTACCGTCACTCGGATGGCAACCTGCGTGTCCCTTGCCTTCTCCGGTACGGCGACAGGTGGGACTGTATGTACTGTGGGCTTGGCCGCAATTTCCGTAACTTCGACCCTGATGCGGTGTCGGCAAGTAACTAAGCTTTCCAATTCGTACATTCATCAACCCACGCTGGTTTTATACTAGCGTGGGTCATTTTTTATCTAAATTTAGCTAAAAAAAACTCGTCAGTTTGACGAGTTATATTTGTGTGACCGAAAGAGCAGCTCAAAGGCATAGAAAACAAAATAGACAGCCAGGACACTCCCCAGAATAACTCGCCATGATAGCAAATGATGAATTGAGTGCGAAGACTCAATCGCAAAACAGAGTGGAACTATTGCCATGCTTGCAAGTGCCAGGAGGGCAAATGTAACTTCGAATATCTTGTTTGTTTTGTAAAGAGCTATGAATCCATCTTCAAAACGAAGAAGAGTCGCTTTCATAAAATTCTCCTTTGATAGTGAAAGTGCTAGATAGTATATTACTTTTTATAAACCTGTCAATGGTCTATGTTTCACGTGAAACATTTGCGTGGCAAACATAACTGCTACTCCTCTGCACTAACCCATGCCATTTCAATCAAACCATAATACGCCTCATAGACCGCCTTATCATCAATAACCATAACATGAGAGCTTGTGCCCACGGAGAATATATATACTTTGTTATTGCTTATAACAGTAAAAGTATCCTTTGGAGCATTGTAATGTCGTGATTCATAGTTATCGCTGAGATTTTTAAAGTTACCTTTCTCATACTCGGTATTTCCTAGTAAATCTTTTAAACTTACTCCCCTGTCTTTAAACACGCCAACCAAGCTATGCTGATCGAACTCTGTGGTTTTTTGAAATGAATACATATCTCCAAACCGATAAATGCTTCCATAAGCTCCCGAGACCATCTCTTTATATATGTTTTTAACTGCATCTATCCCCTTTTGAATTTTAATTGAAGGGATACTTGGATCATTTTTATATATTGTAAGCAGCGAAGGCATTACTCGTTCGAGCAATGCTCTTTTCTGATTCATCATTTCTATAAGTCGAGCAGGACTGTTTGGTTTATACAGCGTGGTTTTACTAGCGCTAACCTTATTTACGAGCTTATTTTTTTCTAGCTGATCAAGAATTACATAGACTGTAGTTCGTTTTATGTCTGCTTTTTTTGACAGCTCAAGAACAGTTGCTTGTTGTAACTGAAGCAATGCAAGATATATTTTTGATTCTTTTTCATCAAGTCCTGATTGTGCAAGCGCGTTTGCGACATTCATATTTGTGCTACAACCTTATTCTTATCTATTTTATATGTCAATTTTTTTGACATCTTGATTTTTTAATGTTCTTTTTTACCTTTTTTACTACTTATTATGTGTCAATTTTTTTGACATACTAATATTAAACAAAAAAATTGTTCCACGTGGAACAATTTATAGTCACTTAAATAAAATAAAAGGAGTCAGCTTCTGACTCTTTTAAAGATCTACTACTTACCGCTTTATTGATTTGATGGACTGCCGATCAGGAAGCACTCATCCCCTGACTCATCAACTGCAGTGTCTCCATCATGGAAAAATCTAAGGCCTAGCTTCTCTACAACTTCTCTCGAAACAACCGATCTGTGTCTGTAGGTGACATCTCCGAATTCGGTACCGTTTTTGGTGTCTGCAAGAATACTTTGTTCTGTGACGCCGACAAAGTAGTCAACTTGCGAGTTTGGACGAACAAACTGCATAATAACTATTTTTCTACTCCTTTTCACTAGAATTCTACTTAAAATAGCATATTTTCTTGCTTTTGTCAATTATATAACACTTTAGTTGACAATTGTACATATATACTCTATACTAGTATATAGTATATTTACTTTTAAACTATAATAATATGACAGAAAAGCAAAGCTCTGAAGTTTCGCATCTCAATAGGCTTTGTGGACAGCTGGGATGTATCCAGAAAATGCTTGATGATAAGGAGCCGCTTGATAAAGTGCTACAGCAAATTGAGGCAGTACGCGGAAGTCTAAAATCATTTGAGAAGAAGCTCATAGAGCAGCGTATTGAGACAATAGAGGATAGCGAACTTAAGCGTTCACTGGATTATCTTTTAAAAATTAGTTAACATAACACTACTAAAATAAATAATTATATTCATATGGCAGAATTAACTTTCAACGACGACAACTTTGCTGCTGAAGTTGAGCAATCAGCAGAACCAGTACTTGTAGATTTTTGGGCACCATGGTGCGGACCATGTCAGATGCAAGGTCCAATTATTGAAGAGCTTGCAAAAGATATGGAAGGAAAAACAGTAAAAATTGGTAAGCTTAATGTAGACGAAGCACAAGCTTCAGCAAGTAAACTTGGGGTGTTAAGTATCCCTACACTTATTATCTTTAAAGATGGTAAAGAGGTAGAGCGACTTGTTGGTGTGCAGACAAAAGAAATTCTTACTGAGAAACTCTCTGCATTACTGTAAGTATGTCTGACTCAGTAGCAAAAGTAATTATTGTTGGTTCAGGACCAGCAGGATATACTGCAGCTATTTATGCTGCACGTGCAGAGCTACAACCAGTTTTGTTTGAAGGTGTAAATGCTGGTGGACAGCCTGGTGGACAGCTCATGATGACAACAGAAGTTGAAAACTTTCCAGGATTTCCAGACGGAATAATGGGACCACAGTTAATGATGGAAATGAAAAAACAAGCAGAGCGCTTTAAAACAAACATTATCAGTAAAGATGTTACAAAAGTAGATTTCTCAAGTAAACCGCTTAAAGTATATGCTGGAGAAGAGGAGTACCAAGCAGAATCAGTTATTATTGCTACAGGTGCCGCAACAAAATGGTTAAACATCGAATCAGAAACAAAGCTACGTGGGTATGGAGTATCATCATGTGCAACATGTGATGGCGCTTTCTTTAAAGATAAAAAAATTATCGTAGTTGGTGGGGGAGACTCAGCAATGGAAGAAGCACTGTTTTTAACACGTTTTGCATCTCATGTTACAGTTGTACATCGACGTGATGAGTTTCGTGCTTCCAAAATCATGCAAGAGCGTGTACTTAACCACGAAAAAATTTCTGTTGAATGGAATAGTGAAGTTGTTGAAATAAAAGATGTGTCGCAAAACAAAGTTACTGGAGTTGTTCTTAAGAATATAGAAGATGGTTCTACCAAAGAAATAGAAGCCGGCGGTGTGTTTGTAGCGATTGGTCACAAACCTAACACCGATTTTCTTAAAGGCTCGCTTGAACTTGATGATAAAGGGTATATAAAAGTAGGTAAGGGAAGCACTACAAATGTTGAAGGTGTATTTGCTGCCGGAGACGTACACGACTTTACCTACCGTCAGGCAATTACTGCAGCGGCGGCAGGCTGCAAAGCAGCACTTGATGCTGAACGCTATTTAGCAGAGCACGAATAAACATAGTTATTAGCAGCACTACAAACCCCGGTCATGCCGGGGTTTTTTATATCTTACTAATATGTGCAAACATCAACCAAAAGTGACTAAAGCTACCGAGCATGACAAACAAATGCCACACTTCGTGATAGCCAAATGAGTACTTGCTTTGTCTCGTTTCACTGAGCGCAAAAAATATTGAACCAACTGTATAAAAAACTCCACCAAGCACGAGCCAGAGCATTGCCTCAAAGCCTAACCACTGTCGCAGTGGAATAATTGCAATGGTAATCAGCCAACCCATAAGGATATACAGCGCAAGTGAAATACGTTCAAACATAACACCGCTAATTTTTAAAATAAAGCCAATGGTGGCAAGCCCCCAAATTACTCCAAATAAACTCCAACCCCAGCCGCGAAAAGGAATTGCAAGACAGATCGGCGTGTAGGTGCCTGCTATTAGTAGATAGATCATCGCATGATCAAGTCGCTTAAGGATTTCCTTGCTTCTGGTTTGTTTTGGCAAGAAGTGATACACGGCACTAGCACTGTACAGCAAGATTAAGCTCGTTCCAAAGATACTAAACCCAACCACATGTGGTGCACGGCCGTAAAGTGCACCAAATACTACCATAAGCACGAGACCAGCAACAGAAAGTACCGCACCAGCTGAATGTGTAAGTGAGCTCCAGGGCTCATTGTCTCTTTTCATCTTTTTCATATATTTACTAATGTTATACTATAGTACTTTTTATTTTTTTGCTATTAAATAGTATACTAAGTGTACTTATGATTTTCCCAAACATTCGAAAAGAAAAAAGACTTTGGCGCAAAGGCTACCACCATGTAGCTGGAGTTGATGAAGCCGGCAGAGGATCTTGGGCTGGACCTATAGTTGCAGCGGCTGTTGTGCTTGATCCGAAACGACCTATCAGTGGTCTTAAGGATTCAAAGAAGCTTCGTGCTCCGCAGCGAAAAGAATTATTAAAAGAAATTGAATCAAAGGCACTGTGC
>CAYXZR010000001.1:66682-81780 GCA_964470025.1 uncultured Gammaproteobacteria bacterium
TGGCAAATTGGTGTTTGCAGTAGTAAGTATATTGATCATCATGGTCTTACCAACGCCAACGTTACTGCGATGCTTCGAAGTATTGAATCCCTACCAATACGCGCTAGTTATGTTTTAGCTGATGGAATCATTGCACGTGACATGCCAGTACCATGTGAAAATATTATAGATGGTGATGCAAAAGTTACCTCAATTGCAGCTGCTTCAGTTGTGGCAAAAGTAATTAGAGATGAAATTATGGATTACCTTGATGAGCATTATCCCGTATATGGTTTCAAACAACATAAAGGATATGGTACAGCACACCATCATCACATGCTTTCAGTTCATGGCCCTTGTGATATTCACCGCTACTCATTTGAACCAATTCAAAACTTTTTGCGTCGTTAGAGATTATCACGCAGCATCATACTGTGGTATTGCGTAATAATATCTAATAGACACCATATGACTATTCAAAGCGGAAATGAATTAATTGATCCAGCTTTTGTGCTTAAAAAAGCTGAGCTTAAACCTGGCTCGCGTATTGCTGACCTTGGCTGCGGAGGTATTGGACACTTCATACTTCCTGCTGCACAAATGGTAGGTGATAGTGGAATGGCGTTTGCAGTTGATGTACAAAAGTCTGTACTTGAAAATGTAGCAACGCGTGCACGACAAGAAAATATCACTCATATTAAAACAGTTTGGTCTGATCTAGAGATTGAAGGTGCTACAAAAATTAAAGTAGAAAGTCTTGATATTGCTCTGCTTATTAATGTATTGTTTCAATCTGACAATAAAAAAGCGATGATAAAAGAGGCCTTGCGACTTTTAAAGAAAGGTGGTACTTTGTTGATCATCGACTGGCTCCCTGAGTCTGCTAGCTTTGGCCCAGAGCCTGCTCGTAGAGTTAATCAGGCCGAGCTTCAAACTACCTGTGAGTCACTTGGGCTAAAACTAGCGGAAGAGTTTGAACCTGGCATGTATCACTTTGGACTTGTTTATAAGAAATAGAAATATGATTGAATACTTAAAATACTTTTTTAACCCATCACACCTTTTTACCATCACTCCACCACAAATGAGCGAGAGAGCAATTGCGATTCTGGCAGTTATATTTGCTGCAACTATTGCTATTGGCATCTTTGCTGGCTTGAAGGCAAAATCAAGCGATGGCCTTACTGCCAAAGGACTCAATAGAATTAAAGTGCTGGGATGGACAATGGGCCTTATTGGATTTGCTTACCTTTTCTTTGCCTGGCAGCGAGTAGCAGTGCTTGGTGGGCGATTCTGGCTACTAATTTGGCTTGGTGTAGGTATTATTTGGCTATTTTTTATCATCGTATACCTTAAGGTTGAAGTCCCACAAAAGAAAGAAGCAAATAAAAAGACTAAGGAATTCAGAAAATACCTACCAAAGCAAGGATAATTACACTGTTTATACAAGAATCAAAAGCGCTTAATTAAGCGCTTTTTTGTTTATATGAGTAAAAGGATAGGCAACTTAGGTGAATCACTTGCTCAAGACTACCTAATAAAGCTTGGGTATCATATTATTACTACAAACTACTACACTCGTTATGGTGAGATTGATATTATTTGTATGGATAATAGCGAAATTGTCTTTGTTGAGGTCAAGACAAGAACTAGTACTGTAGCGGGTTATCCTGAAAACAGCTTAACTGAGAGAAAAATAGACTCCTTGAATAAAACAATAGCTGCATATCTCCAAGAACATGCTATGGATAACACCGCTTACCGCCTTGATGTAATTGCCATACTTTTAACTCAACAAAGTCAGAATATTTATCATATTAGAAATATTAGCTATTGACTTTTTACTCAGTTACTCATATACTTGAATCAGATAATATTGTAGTGAATGTAAATGGTAGCTTCCCGGCTGCCACTTTTTATTGGCTACTTAGAAACATAATTAATTGCCTATGATGGACCATAAATCTATTGCAGATGCTGTACAGCAAATCTGCGATGAAAAAGGTATTAGCTTTGAGTCAGTCATCGAAACAATCGAGGCTGCACTTGCTGCTGCGTACCGCAAAGACTTTGGTAACAAACTGCAAAATATCAAGGTAGACTTTGATATTGAAACAGGCGGAATTAAAGTTTTTGATATTAAAACTGTGGTTGAAGATGTTCCTGAAGAAGAGTTAGCTGCGCAAGAGGCAGCTGCCGCTGAAGGTGAATCTCTGCCACCACGAATGCATGAGCATGCTGAAGTTGATGAAGACGGAGAAGAAGTACACCGTTTTAATCCAAAAACAGACATGCAAATTTCTGAAGCAAAAGCTTTGAATTCAAAATATGAACTTGGTGACACGATCACTACCGAACTAGAAGTGCCTGGCGACTTCGGTCGTATGGCTGCACAAACTGCAAAGCAGGTAATCACTCAGAAGATTCGTGAAACAGAACGTGAAACAATCTTTGATGAATACAAAGACCGTGAAGGCGAAATTATTGTTGGAACTGTTCAACGACGAGAACGAAGAATTGTATTAATCGATCTTGGCAGAGCAACTGGTGTGATGCCTCCGGAAGAAGAAATTCCTGGAGAAAAGTATCTACCAGGTGCAAGTATGAAATTTTACATCGTTGCAGTTCGATCAACAACTAAGGGTCCTGAAATTGTTTTATCACGAGCACACGCTGACATTGTAAAGCAGCTATTCACTTTGGAAATTCCAGAAATTGCTAGTGGTGTAGTTGAAATTAAAGGTGTGTCACGTGAAGCAGGATCTCGATCTAAAGTTGCTGTATGGACAGACGACGAAGGCATCGATCCTATTGGCTCATGTATTGGACAACGTGGTGCTCGAATTCAAACCATCATCTCAGAACTAAAGGGTGAAAAAGTTGATATTATTAAATACAGCGATAACCCAGTTGAGTTTATTACCAATGCACTCTCTCCAGCAAAAATTCTCAGTATTGAAACCAATGAAGAAGAAAAAGAAGCTGTAGCAAAGGTTGCAGAAGATCAACTTTCACTTGCTATTGGTAAGGCTGGACAAAACGTACGACTTGCAGCACGTCTTACAGGTTGGAAGATTGACATTGTTTCAGAAAATGGCGGAGTGGTTGAAGATGAGGCAGAAGAAGGCGTAGCGACTGAAAATGAAAGCGAACCTACTGAGGAGGTTTCTGCAGAAGAACCAACACAAGAATCAAATGAATCAGCAGAAGAGGGTGTCGATACTGCTGAAGAAGAAAAATAATACATAATTAGATTTAATTACATATTTATATGAATCAGATAATCGGTCTTGGAGCAATCGCATCTATTATTGCTATTCTCTACGGACTCTACATTAGTAAGTGGATTGGTCGTCAACCAGCAGGTAACGACACCATGAAAGCAATTGCAGATGCAATTCAACAAGGTGCTCAAGCATTTTTGAAGCGACAGTATCGTTCTGTAGGAATTGTTGCACTTGTGTTACTTGTTTTGATGTGGGTGACAAATGTAGATGGACTTACCATCATCGGATTTTTAGTTGGTGCGATTTTCAGTGCACTTGCAGGATTTATCGGAATGAATGTTGCAGTACGAGCAAACCTACGAACCGCAGAAGCAGCTCGAGGTGGCCTTGCTAAAGCACTCCATGTAGCTGTAAAAGGTGGGGAAGTAACTGGACTTCTTGTTGCAGGACTTGGCCTACTTGGTGTTACAGCATTTTACTATTTTGCATATCAGCAAACAGGTGGCTTTGTAGCTGCAGTGCGTCCAATGATCGGTCTAGCATTTGGTGCTAGCTTGATCTCTGTGTTTGCTCGACTTGGTGGAGGAATCTACACTAAGGCAGCAGATGTAGGAGCTGATCTTATTGGTAAAGTAGAAGCTGGCATCCCAGAAGATGACCCACGAAACCCAGCCGTGATTGCTGACAACGTTGGTGACAACGTTGGTGACGACGCAGGTATGGCTGCTGACCTATTTGAAACATATGTAGTGACTGCAGTAGCAGCAATGCTTATTGGAAGTATCGCATATGCAACATTTCCAAATGCGATCTTCTACCCAATTCTTATTGGTGCGATTGCGGCAGTAGCTTCAATTGTTGGAGGATTTTTCATCAAGCTTGGCAAGAAGCAAAGCATCATGGGTGCACTTTACAAAGGACTTGCTGTTGCAGGAGTTTTATCTGCAATTGGATTTTTCTTTGGTACACGATGGGCACTTGGTTCAATCCCACAAAACCAGTGGATGCCAATTTACTGGGCAGCACTTGTTGGACTTGTAGTAACTGGACTTCTTGTAGTAATCACTGACTACTACACTTCATCAAAATTCAAACCAGTAAAAGATATTGCGAAAGCATCTGAAACTGGTCATGGAACAAATATCATCTCAGGACTTGCAGTTGGTATGAAAGCTACTGCATGGCCAATCATCGTAATTGTGGCTGGAATTTTGATCAGCTTTAATTTTGCTGGTCTATATGGTATTGCAATTGCTGCGATGAGCATGCTTTCACTAGCAGGCATTATCGTAACAATTGACGCATATGGTCCAATCACCGATAACGCTGGTGGAATCGCAGAAATGTCTGACATGCCTAATGAGGTTCGTGAGACTACTGATGCACTTGATGCAGTTGGTAATACAACTAAGGCAGTTACTAAAGGATATGCGATTGGTTCAGCAGCACTTGCGACACTTGCGCTATTTGCTGACTATGCACACAACGTCGGTGAAGCAGGAGAGTTTTTACTTTCTGATCCATTGATTATTGCTGGTTTATTTATCGGTGGTCTACTACCGTTCTTGTTCTCTGCCCTATCTATGGAAGCAGTTGGTAAAGCGGCTGGTGCAGTTGTCGAAGAAGTGCGACGTCAGTTCAAAGAGATTCCAGGTATTATGGAACGAACTGCTAAGCCAGACTATGCAAAGTGTGTTGATATCGTAACTAAGGCAGCTCTGAAGCAAATGACACTTCCAGCACTTATTCCTGTGCTTGTTCCTATTGTTATCTACTTTACACTTGGTGCTACTGCACTTGGTGGTGTGCTTATCGGAAGTATTGTAACTGGAATTTTCCTAGCCATCTCAATGACCTCTGGTGGAGGAGCTTGGGATAATGCTAAGAAACATATCGAAGAAGGTAACCATGGTGGAAAGGGCAGCTTTGCTCATCAAGCTGCAGTTACTGGAGACACTGTAGGTGATCCATACAAAGACACTGCAGGACCTGCAATCAATCCAATGATTAAGGTGCTCAATGTTGTTGCTATTCTTCTTATTACACTTCTGTAGCTTGTAATTGCAATCAACTTCAAAAGCGAGGATGTACGTCCTCGCTTTTTTTATTTATAAAAAAAGTCAGCACTGGGCTGACTAATAAATGTACGATGACACCTCTTCTTGAGTTGTTATTTTTCTAACTCTACAAATGGTGCCGAGCTAAGTGGCTCATAGGGTTCTACAAAAATTCGTAGAGTATTTTCATCATTTATCGGCACGATAATGTGAGCATTATCTAGCTCATAGCTATACAAGTATAGTCTTCCAAAACCGTGGACTGGTAGCATAGAAACACTTATTCCTAGAGAGAACGGCGTTTCGAGGGGTTCCTGAAACTCTAAAGTGACCTGCGCTCCATTTTGAATTTTGCTTGATTTAATTACCGTTTTCAGATTGCCGGAGTATTGCGGAAGCGCAATCGTATCAACAGAACTCACCAAGGGTTGTTCTGAAATAATACGAAAAGTTAGCTTTGTTACATTGCCAATACTCTGTGGATTAACCCGGATACTTCCAATGTCTTTATATTGAAATTCTTTTTCTGTACTAACTTGAAGTATCCGAGCTTCTCTAGAACTTGGTGAGTAAGTAACACCCAACGGATAAATTGTCCGAGGATCATAGTTATTCCCAAATGGGTTTGCCGGATTCTGCATGGTAGCTTTATTGACTTCATCCAAGCTTGGCTCAGAGCTAGCGATAAAAAATGGCGATTCTGACTCGACTGGCAATGAAGGTTGGACAGACTGCAGTGGCGGCTCAACATGTACCACTGTGTTTTTCTTACTGTGGCATCCAATACAAAAAATAATGGATGCAAACAAAAGAGGGAGAATTTTCATGATGAAAACCTTTCAAAGATCAAGATATCACAACCTATGATTGTGTGTGCATTTTTTACAACAAATAGCTTTTTTTGTCAATAAAAAAGGCTTAGTTATTAACTAAGCCTAAATGTGCTGATGTGAAAGATTATGGTTGTACCGATTTTTGAATACTCCTTTGATGACTGGGAATGGGATTTGATCTTGGTTGATCATATCCAGGCAGAAGAGTCGTTGCCCAGACAGGTATTAGAGTTGCGATCCCACCATCAAACTGTAATTCTTCGAGCTGAAAAAATAAAAGCTTGTCTATATGATAAATTGGAAGATGGACTTCCAATGCAAATGGAGGACTCAGCTCCTGATCAAGATCAAACTTAAACTGCATCATTGCTGGTGGCTCACCGTTGACTGGAACTTTCTTTCGTATATACGTTCTTGTCCTGAGTGTTTGACTTGTTACATGGTCAACAACACTTGCATTTCTCCAGTCAACGATTGTGTCCTTGTTGGTTAAGTAACCAAAGACGATTGACCTAAGATTGAGTGAGCCTTCCTGCTCGTGCTGAGCATTTGCAGTAACAGTCACTATTGCGGCAACTGTCTGGTCACCTGGGACACTCGCTAACTGCTGAGTGTTACTTTCAGGGTAGACCCGAAGGTTGACTGGCACCTCAGCGCCTGCTTTTTGCAAAATGCAGGTAAGGAGGGCAGGGAGTAAAAGAACCACAAACAGTTTTGAGTGCATGATTGCAACTCCTTTTGGGATTTGTCAACTATAATATAATTATGATTTTTTGTCAATATAAAACCGATCATATAGATGATCGGCATAATGTGCGATTTATACTTCTTGTTCTGATTTTCTTGGAATCAGCATAATGATTGGCAGGTTTTTGCTAATTGTGATAGCCCAAGAAGGAGCTTGTACGGTTTTTGAATTGTTGTATTCAATTCCAAGCGTACTGATTGTGATATCACTCTCAAGCTCTCTGCTTACTGTAGCATAAAACTTTACAACAACTGGTGATTTTTGAGGTTCTGAAAATGGTACTTTAACTAGCTGCGGTCCACTCTGTTTTGTTTTTGGTATAGATATATGTGAATTGAGCCGTCTGTTGTTGCCATCAAATGCTGTGATTGACCTTACATCGATTGCTTCTTGCTCGTCTCCTTCAATGACTAGGACCACTGCGCTGATTTGAGTAGCTGAATCGGTTTCAATTATTGTACGAAACAAATAAAAACTGTCACAGGGACATTTTGCTTCAATAATAGCTCCGGATGGGGGTGAGTAGGTCACTGAAAGATTGCTTAGGCTACTTGAAACTTGCTGACTTAGTACCTCTGAATGGCCAGAATTCTCTGATCTACTTGCTGAGCGGGCCCATGGGGCAGAGAGAGTATAGAGCAGTAATCCACCTATCATTACAACTGATAAAACGAAGGTCATGAAAGCTAGGATCGGGTTTTTTTCTACAATCTTGTTTAGTCTTGAATGCTTGTGCATTATATAGACTCCTTTTTTGTAATGTACTTTCAAAAATATAACATATTTATGTTAAATTGTCAATATATATCTTTGACAAAAACCACACTTTTTGGTAGTCTAAACGCACTTTTTTACTATATTTAAGACATAATTTAGCATAGAACACATGAAAACTGACATTAAAGACCTCCCAAAGGGACAGAAAGAAATCACAATTGAACTTACCGTAGAAGAATATAAGCCATTTTTGGAAAAGGCAGCTGAAAAGCTATCTCAGAAAACATCTATCCCTGGATTTCGCCCAGGGAAGGCATCGTATGATGTTCTTAAACAGCGGCTAGGAGAAGGTGAAATCTGGCAGGCGGCTTTTGAGTTTGCAGTACACAAAACGCTTGTTGATTTTCTAGAAGAGCATAAACTACCGACTGTTGGTCAGCCACATGTAGATGCTGCGACCCTTGCACCAGGCAATCCTGTTGCATACAAGGCAGTAGTATCTGTGTTGCCAGAAGTAACACTGGCTGATTTTTCAAAAATTTCAGTGAAACCTAAAAAGATTGAAATTGATGAAAAGCGTGTTGAAAAATCTTTAACCGATCTGCAAAACATGCGAGCCTCAGAAAAACTAGTTGACCGTGAAGCAAAGAAAGGTGATAAGGTTGAAATTGACTTTGATACATTTCAAGACAAGGTACCAATCGAAAACGGATCAAACAAAAAGTTTCCACTTGTTATTGGTGAGAATACTTTTATTCCTGGATTTGAAGACAAGCTAGTTGGAATGAAGAAAGATGAAGAAAAAGAATTTGAACTTGAGTTTCCAAAAGAATATCATGCAAAGCAACTAGCCGGTAAGAAAGCGACTTTCAAAGTCAAAGTACTTGCAGTATATGAACGAGATCTTCCTGAGCTTACTGATGATTTTGCTAAGCAGCTTGGTGATTTCAAAAGCATGGATGATGTGAAGAAAAAAATGAAAGAGAACATGGAACAAGAAGAAAAGCTCAAAAAAGAAAATGAGCTTGAAGATGAAATGATGGAAAAAATTATTGAAAAAACAAACTTCACTGATATTGCAGATGTTTTGATTAATGCTGAAACACAAAAAATGATGCAGGAGCTTGAACGAAATATTGCACAGCAAGGAATCTCACTTGATGACTACCTGCAGCATATTGGAAAGAAGAGAGATGAACTCTTACTCGAGTTTGTACCACAAGGTACTAAGCGTGTAAAAAGTGCATTGATCATGCGAGAAGTTGCTGACAAAGAAAAGATCCAAGCTACTGATGCTGAAGTAAATGAAGAGATTGCTAAAATGCAAGCACAGTATGGCAATAACCCTGACATGGAGAAGCAGTTTAAAAATCCTGAGTACCTTCGATTCTTACACAACATCATTACCTCTCGAAAAACAATGGATTTCCTTAAAGAAAAAATGGTTCAAAAATCATAATTTCTCTTAAACAAAAAAATCGGGCTTACCCGATTTTTTTATTGGACAGATAGCACCTGCTTGTTATACTACTATTATATACTCATAATACTTTACTATGCTTATTGGACTACACGTATCTATGGCTGGTGGAATTTTTAACGCCCCAGATAATGCCGCCAAGCTAAACTGTGAAACATTTCAAATTTTCACTCGCTCACCACGTGGTGGTAAAGCAGCAGAAATCACTGACGAAATTGAAGCTCAATTTAAAGATAACTGTAAGCAACATGGATTTACGAGTTGCTACGTTCATACGCCATACTACATAAACTATGCTTCTGCACAAAAGCGGATTCAAAAAGCAGCTATTGAGGTTGTACGAGATGAACTCGAACGCTCATCAAAGTTAGGTGTAACGGCACTTATGACGCACCTTGGAAGCGGCAAAGATGTAGATGAAAAAACTGCACGGGAAATGGTGGTACAAGGAATTCTCGAGATGCTTGATGGCTATCAGGGCTCTACAAAATTTACCATGGAGATTGCAGCTGGCGCTGGACTTATTTTAGGTGCAAGCTTCGAAGAGATTGGATACTATATTACACAAATCGAAAAAAAAGATAAGCGTCTTAAAGATAGCATCGGTGTTACAGTTGACACATGTCATGCGTTTGCAGTTGGATATGATCTATCTACTGAAACTGGCGTTAAAAAAACTTTGAAAGATTTTGATGAGCATATTGGTCTTCATAGACTTACCCTTATTCACGCTAATGACTCTAAGCATGAATGTGGATCACGTAAAGATAGACATGAACATATTGGCAAGGGTCATATAGGAGCAAGCGGCTTCAAAGCACTTGTGCAACATCCTAAACTGAAAAAAGTTGATGTTATCCTAGAAACTCCGCACGATGGCGTTGAACAAGACGATCTTAAGCTTCTTAAAAAATTTCGCGACAAGTAAATATGTTTATTGCAATTATCTCTGACTCACATGACAACTTACCAAATCTAGAAAAGTGCTTAACGTATCTTGCGCAGCAAGGTGTCAGCACAATTATTCACTGTGGAGATATTACTTCAGCAGAAACATTAGAGTATATTGGTAAGCACTTTGATGGTGAAGTTCACGTAGTGTATGGTAATGGTGATTACATGCAGGAAGAACTAAATGACATATCATATCAGTACGACAATGTCATTGTATATGGTGACGAAGGTGAAATAGAAATTAATAATTTAAAAATTGCCTGGAACCACTTCCCAGAAGTTGCTCGCACTCAAGCAGCATCTGGAGAATATGATGCAGTGTTTCATGGTCACACACACATACCTTGGGAAGAAAAAGTAGGGAAGTGCATTGTTAGAAATCCTGGACCGCTCTCTGGCTTACGAAACAAAGCAACCTTTGCACTACTTGATACGGAAACAAACGTAGCACAATTACTTTTGCTTGAAAAAATATAGAAGTAAAAAAAGAACCGTCAGGTTCTTGGAGAAGGTGGCTTATGCTCTGAGTCTCTGGGTTTTATACTCGCTGATGAGTTTAACCTCTGCGGCAAAAATGCATAGTCGCTCTTCTGTGTGAGGAGCGCAGCAATATCACCATGCGTTGGTTACTAATTGAGCTTCCCGACTCGTTGCAATAAACACGTTTATCTCTTTAAAGATCAGCTTTTTATGTGGCCTCACAACGACGGAGAGCAGCCGCTCTCTCCAGGCCATTCGGTTTTTACTTACAGCTAATCGCCGAATTTACTGATCGCTGCTACTAAGCATGGCAGGAAAGGGTATCTAATCCTTCCCCAAGTACCATAGCTTTTGACAGCCCTGACGGTATTGAGCGCACTCCCTCAGCAGGTGTGGCTAACAAAATATTACGCTAAATTTAGATATTTGTCTAGACTATGAAACTTTCAATCACTGTCATACCTCGCAGCTCAAAAACAGAAATAACTGAGCAAAAAGGAAATTCTTATAGAATTAAGCTAAAGTCAGCCCCTGACAAAGGTAAGGCAAACGCTGAATTACTGCGTTTTCTTGCCCGTGAATTTAAGATTGCTCAGTCAGAAATCACTATACTTAGAGGAAAAAAGAGTAGGAAGAAAATTATTCACATTAATGCACTAGATATCAACAAGTAATCCATAGTTTATTATCAGCCGCATCTTGACTTAATCTAGCTAAATTTATATCATAATTAGACGCAAAAAAATCAAAAAGTCACAAAATAAAAATATAAATTAAAAAAATCCGCTCATCTTAGCGGTTTTTTGTATCTTATACTAGTATAGTCTTGACAAAGTCATCACAATGTGCTAATATGCAACGTTACGTTCATTACAGTTTATCGTTTGAAGTTACATTCAACAGTCTGCAGACAGCCCAAAATGGGTTTATCCTTCCGTGGATGCATATGCATTTCCGTGCCGCAGCCACAGCTTGGAGGGGGCTAAAGCGCCTGTAGACACTGGATAGCAAGAAACTTTTGCACCTTTTCAATGCAAACCTCCTTTCGCGCTTGCTATCCAGTATCTGTAGGCACGACAAGCATGAAATTTGAGATATGGTGAATCCGGCTCCGGCTCGATCTCTCCATGTATCACATTTCTTGTCTGCAGACTGTTGGATATAACATTTTAATGTATATCACACCGATTAATCGCCATGTTCTCTTTGGAGCCTGGTGATTTTTTGTTTTTTGCTATTGAAGCAAATCTTCAATATCAAAATCTTCTGGCAACTCATCTATTGTGGTTACCCCATCATCTTCATCTTCGACACCTTCTTCAGTTGTTGTTGCCTCTTTACCAATAAGCCATGTTTCTTTCCATGGTACATAGTGACTCTTAAAGTCTTCTTCTTTAACTGTTCCATCTGGATAGGTAACTGTATAGGTAAATATTGCATCTGCTCCCCAATGGGCAGACTCTACTTTCTTTTTTACACCTGGCTCTAGCTCGTCTGTCTCAACATAACGAGGCTCACCTGGATCAGTGTGATTATATACTATTGGTTCAGTAGTACTTGCGACACGTCCATCAGGTGTTCCATAAATTTCAAATACTAATTCTGTGCCTATTACACGTGTTACCCAAAGTAGATGATGTTGCGTATCATTTAGAAAACGAAAATCTGGTGCTGGATCATATATTGTTGCATCCATACCAACTGGCGGCTCATAATATGACACACGATATGAGTGGTTGCGTCGCTGCGTGATTGGAAGTCCACTCTTGAGTGCTGCACGAAACGCAGTCGTTGCAACCTGACACAAACCGCCACCATATTCTGGAATTGTTCTGTCTCCCTTGATCACTAACTCTTGTCGATATCCTGAAGTACCATCAATTTCTCCCAATGCATCAAGTAGTGAAAACTCTTCTCCTGGAGGAATCAGTGTTCCATCAACTGATCCAGCTCCTACACCGATATTGTGTTTTCTATTTGCTGGAGAACCTGCAAAGTCTGACCAACCCTGGCCAAGCAATTTAACAATTCCTAGGTCATTTACTGTTGCACTTGTATCAGAAGCTGGCTCAACTGCAACTACAAGTTCAATATCACTTCTATCACCTGTAAAAATTTGCTGATTTATTTTTTGATAACTTTCTTCTGTGTTTAGCGTTAATCCATCTTGACTCAAGCTAAACTCTACGACCTTACCATTTTCCAGCTTAAACTCTCCCTTAACCGGCTCTTCATTTATTTGCTGTGCGATGTCTTCAAGATACGCAATTACCTCATCTTTACTAACCCCAACAATTACCTGCCCTTCATTCAGCTGTAATTCAAGCCATGGAATGTAGGTTTCTTGTTCGATATACCATGTATCATCTTCGTAGGTTAGAGTGATTTGTTCATTTTGCAAAATTGATTCAATACTATTTAATGCTGATCCAGTAAATTGTTTTTTAATTTGAGGCTCATCAACAACTTCGCGCAACTGGATTGACTGCAGTGATAGTGCAGCAAGTCGCTGTCCAAGCTCTTGTACAGCAGCTGCATACTCTAGCGTGATACCTTCTTGTTCCTGAGAGACTTCTACTTCTCCATTAACTACAATAAGCTCTGCATTTTTTGCAGGAGTTTCGTAATCAGCAAATGACGCTTTTAGAATTGAGATAATCTCTTGCTCATCAAGCATTATAACTGGTGTTACCTCTGGTGAAGTAACTGCAGAACTAAAAAGCTCAAATGAATTTGTAAAAAAATTTCCACCATGCCCGATAGAAAATGCGATATCGAGTGTCTCTTGCCAATCAAATGAAATAAGCTCTCGTGCTAAATCAGGATCAGTAAGTGCATCTAATTGAGTAGTGATTACAACATCTTTGTCTTTATATGAAACTGTAACGCCTTGCTCACGAAGTTTTTTTCCAAACTCTTGTAGCTGTACTTCTGCCTGCGCTCGTGTAGTTCCACCTACATTAAGTGATCCAATGTGTACACCCGGTGCAAATGTTTGTGCGTAGGATTGTGTAACAAAAAAAGCTGAGCCAGCTAAAATAAGAGCCACACCAATAATAATAGAAACGAGTGTGACTACTTTTTTTGAGTTAGTTTTTGAACCAACCCAGTGTTGTTGAGGTGATTTTTTTTCTGACATTTATTTGTCACTAAGAATTTCATTAAGGATTGCCTTGGCAATGGTTTGATTTCTTTCTTGCTCTGATGCTTGCGAGTGAAGCTCTAACGTAACTGTGTCACCAACTTTTACATCGTCTGGTAGGGAAGCCAGTGGCCAGTCTATTGTTTGCTGATCAGTTGTAACAAGAACTGCTTTTTGTTTATCAATATCTTTAACCGTTGCCTGAAGATCTGTTTTCATAAAATATTTTACTTTTGAAGTGTAATAAGTAGTATGCCGTTTTGAAGTTCACCTTTAGTGTTTTGAGATTCAAATGATCGAGGTAAAATTATAGAGCGTGAAAATGGCCCCCAGAAACACTCTTCGCAGTGTGCGATAAATGACTCATCGTTCAAACTATTTGTTCTAAATCCTCGAATTGTTAAAATATCGCCTCGCAGTGTGATTTCGATATGCTCAGCAAGTGCGCCGGCGACAGTTGACTGCACATAGAAATGCTTTTCATCTTCTACCACATCAACTGCGAGCTCTCCTTCCTGTGAATAGTCCCAATGCTGCTCAAATAGCTCAGTAAGCGGTTTATTTATGCTAACTTTTTGCTTTTTTTGTTTTGGTGGCATATTTGACTATGATGCTTGCCTCTATAAGGATTGAAAAGGCTTGTTTACAAAAATTTTACTAAAAAAAGCGAAGTTTTGCAACTCTACAATAGCTCTTGGCATATAGGTTGACAAAATCACAAAAATTTGCTATACTTTAGTATTACAGAATAAAGAAGTATTAATTTATAAATTTTTATCTTATTTTAGCCATTATGAAATCACTTATTTCAAACAATTTTGCTAAAATTAGCTATAAACTAGCAGTTTTTGCTATTATTAGCTCACTTATTGGAACTCTAGCGCCTACAGCTAATGCGCAGGTATCTGGTGGAAACGTGCCACTTACTATTAGCGATATTGGCATTATTACTACCAATGAAACTGCAACGATCACCTGGCGTACAAACCGTAATGCTACTGGTCGTATTGAGTATGGTACTACTCCTGGATCTCACCCACAGAAGTTAGCTACTAACCTTAAAAAGGACACTCAGCAAATTACTATCTATGGACTTTCCCCAGATATTCGATACTACTTTGTAATTATCGCTCAGGATGATAGTACTTCAGTAACTTCATTTGAACGAAACTTTAAAACTGATGATGACTTTGATAACAAAGCTCCAGTGATTGATGATGTTCGAGTAGAATATGTTAGTGGTAAAACTGTAACTATCCAGTGGCTAACAAACGAACCTGCTGACAGTTATGTTGAGTACGGTAAAGATCAGACACTTGGCTCACGAGCTGGTAATGGTCATCGCTCAACCACACATGATGTTACTATCAACAACTTGCAAATCGGTGCATCATATTACTACCGAGTAATTTCAAAAGATGAAAAAGGTAATCAATCAATTGGTATCACTCAGCGATTTAAAACATTGCCAACTGATACTT
>CAYXZR010000001.1:81790-99169 GCA_964470025.1 uncultured Gammaproteobacteria bacterium
AGATAAAGAACCTGCATACATCTTTGCTATTCAGCCAACACCAGAAAATAATGTAGGTGTTTCAGAGCGATTTGCAACTATCAACTGGCGAACTAATCGTCCATCACGAGGTACAGTTGTATACGGCACTAACCCAGATCAGCTTAATAAACGATTAGAAACTAACTCAGTTAACAGTTTCTTAAACACTGTAACACTTACTAACCTCGAGCCTGGTCAAACCTATTACTATAAAATTGAAGTGGTTGACGTAGTTAATAAACGAATTACTTCTGAAGGTCACTCATTTACTACCAAGGGTGCAAACCCAGCACCGCCATCAAACAATGGTGGAGGAGTAGTACTTGGAGCAAGTTGTTCAAGTGTTGAAAATAGTGGAAGCACCGTAGGTTTTTATGGACAATACTTTAACTATTCTGAGTCACACTCAAAAATTCCATTTCATGATAAAAACTCATCATCTGTATATCAGAGTGTTCAGAAAAGCTGGACCTTCCCAAGCTCATCACTTGCACTAGAGCGAATTGATCGAGACCTAAAATTTGGTGGTAACTTTCTTCCAGTTGATACTGGCCTTCCTGGTGACCCATATCATTTTGCGGTACATTGGCAAGGAATCCTTACTGTACCTACTGATGGTGAATACTCATACAAGCTAGCTGCAAATAATATTGGTTGGTTATTCATTGATGGAAAAGTGATTGATGTAGCTCAATCAGACTATACTGCACACGCACAAGGAAAAATGAATCTTACAAAAGGAGATCATTTAATCGAAGTATTTTTCGCTGATCTTCAGCCGAGTGAATCTTCATTAAGCCTTGAGCTTGATGATAAGTTAACTGTTACCCCTGATGGATGTGGTGGCACCGTACTTGGTGACTCTACAGATAACGACCCTCCATACACACCAAATCCACAGCCTCCGGTAACTCCAGTGTACGCATGTAACCCTGGCAAAGGCTATACCCCGATTATTGCACTATACAAAACAACAGTAAGCCCTGATATCTATGCAGTGTTTGAGAATGGACAGAAGCACTACATCTCAGGTCCTGACTCATTTAATGAATACGAGTGTGACTGGAGCAGAATCAGAACTATTTCTGAGCAGAAGCTTGCAAGTATTCCAGATGCACGTCTTGTACGAACTCCAGCTGATCCACGAGTGAATCACTTGTTCCAACGAGCACAAAACAAGTGGATTAAAATTGGAATTCCTTCACCGACAGTATTTGTGAGTTATCCGACTAACTACTGGGGGAATATTGTGAAGATCACCCCACATGATATGGCTAGCTACCCTAAGGCACATCTGGTGAAGTCAGATAGTTCTGCAAACGTATACCAGCTTACTGATCAAGGTAAAAAGCTGATCCCTTCTGTAGCGGTATTTGAAAAGTATGGCTACGACTGGGCAGAGGTGGTTACTCTAAACCAAATCCACCTTGACTCATACTCAGAGCTTCCAGCGCTTAACTAAGCGAAATCAAAACTGCGAGTTATATGCTCGCAGTTTTGCTATTAGGGTTGACTAATACGCCATGTTATTGTAGTATTGAGCTTGTATTTACAACTGAGGGGCCATCGTCTAGTGGTTAGGACATCAGGTTTTCATCCTGGAAACCGGGGTTCGATTCCCCGTGGCCCTACCAAAGCATTCTCTGTCACGTCAGACATTGAATTAATCTGAAAAATTACACATAATTCTGGGGTTTGGAATTTACCATTACTGTAGACAAGATTTTTAGGAAATAAAACCCCACGCAAAGCCTTAAACTCTATTACATCGAGAGCCTCCCACATGTTTGGGAGGTTTTTGATATACTCCAAAGAACTGGTGATTGCATTATCCATAACTAACTGATCAAGACCCGAATCCACCTGAGACATTCTAAGCTTTTCTATTTTTTCTTCATACTCCTTCTTTTTCATCTTAAATTCCTCATCTGAAATCAAATCATTATTCCTCAACTTAAGTTCAAGTAAACTCTCCTTCTGTTGCTCGAGAGTCGTGATATTCTTTTCTATTAATTGATTCTTTTTGTTCTCTGTAGTAGTCATACTTGTGAACGCTAATTTAAGAGCAGCCATGAATAAATCTAATCTTTTTTTATCAGGGGTGATGCTCTGAAAAAAATCGGTGAAGTCTTGTTCGAAAGAATCTTTCTTGATTGATTTTCTGCGTGGACAATTACTATTGCTACAACTATAGTATGCATAACGCCTTCCCAATTTGCCTCGGGTCCAACCACCTGTCATGTTTTTGCCACAAGCCCCACACTCTACGCCACGCAATGGGAAGTCTGGATGATTTCTATTGCGTGGTTGCTTTCGTGTCACATCTTTATTCATTATTTTTGAAACCTTGTTAAACAAGCTCTCACTAATGATTGGTGCATGCTTACCTTGCACCGATATATCCCAATCCTTAACTTCAACCAATCCATAATAAAATTTATTAGATAACATTTTTACTATAGTCTGGCACTGAATATCGGCATAAGGAAAATTATTTTTCATCTTCTCATATATCATCCTATATGTGTAAATTCCTTTGGCGTATTCATCAAAAACATACCTTACAACCTCCGCTTTATTTTCATCTATAACCACTTGTCGTTTACCGTTAACTTTTTCACCAGATTGTTTGTAGCCATAAGGACAGGGGAAACACCAATAACCTTGTTGGAGTGCTGAGTGCATCCCACTAACTGTTCGAAGTGTCCTGACATCATTATCGAATTCAGCTAATGAAGACAAAACACCCTCCAGTAGCTTTCCCTCAGGTGATTCCTGTATTCCCTCTGTAGCCGAGACGAGTTGTGTGCCATATGCTTTCAACAATATCTTCGTGGTGAAATGATCTTCTTTGTTTCTTGCAAATCGATCCAGCCTATAAACAATAAAATGCCCCACCGATCCCTTGTGTTTACTACAAAAACGTAACGCCTCTTGAAGCTGGGTTCGCTCAGCTGTTTTGGCAGATTCTCCTCTTTCCTCAAATACCTTGAGAATTGTGAGGCCTAACCCTTCTGCATATTTTCTGCAAACCTTCTCCTGTGTCTGCAAGCTAAATCCATTTAATTGGTCTTTAGCAGAAACTCGGAAATAAATGATTGCATTTTTACTTTGAGTATTATTTTTTTTCATAAACTTATTGCTACTAGTTAATTATTTCTCTTATTATGATTTATGGAAAGTCCTATGGTGATCTTATTTTTTTAATAAAATCTTCGATAGATAATTTAGCCAGCAACATTAAATCAATGCCAAGACGGTCAACCTCCTCATCAGATAGGTTGGGGAATTGAATTCTTATTTTTTCTTTTAGTTTTTCAACATTATGATCTAACACAAAAAAACTCCACTGCTGCCACACAGGGAGTTTTAAATAATAAAAATAAGACTAATGCATAACAGCAATCTAGACCAAGTATTAGTTGGCTGATTAATTAGATTACTTTTAGGCATTAGTCCTACTAACTATAAGTCGTCACGGGAGCGATCTTGGCAAGAATATGGTTTTTTACGTCATACCCCAGGCTCCTTCCACGTATTTTACATGTCGAAACTCTATAGACTTCGACTCTTGCAACCTTGGCTTAAAGGGCCCTCGGTGTCAAAAAGGCAAAGCTACTAGCGCACTTACTCCTCGAAAGAGTAACGGCTAGAAGTGCATTCAATTGTAGAGAAAGAACAAATAAACACTGTAATAAGTATTTCCCTTAATTACTAATTTGTCAAGCCTGAAACCCTCGTGTTTTTTCTAAAAATGTGAATAAACTTAGTAATATTGATTCAAAAATCAAGAAATAATACCCTCACCTATACTGCGATCAACCAACCTGGATCATTATTACCACCATTTAACCAAAAAATGGATAATGATGTAGCCTATCCCCAAAAGAACGCTAATAGCCACAATAAACCCACAGGCAGCATCCTCATTTGCAGCCCTTGCCTCAGCCTCTAGTTCTTCCTTGGTCTTTTTAACTGCATAACGTGATGATTCTAACTCATAGTGATCTTCGTAGTGGTCATCTAACATACTTATAATTAATTATTAATTAACACAAAGCCCCACGCTAGCTAGGCTTTGCAGCCACACACCAGTTTCCCGATGTGACCCATGGAAGAGTTGCTGAACGTGGGGTTCAGTACTTCCATGGGGTTTTATGCCATGCCAACAAGCATGTTGGTTTAGGCATTAGATTGTATGATTATGTTAATATAATCTATACTGCTATTATTCACTTTTTATTCAGTTTTGGCAAATATTATAAGTAACATATGACTGACACCAAATTTGTAGGCAGCTATAATAATACTAAAAATCTAGTCTACGATAATGCGCTTCCAGTCGCTAGAAAATATTTTGAAATCCACTTCAAGAAAATCAGTGATGACGAAAAAACTAGATTAATGAAGAGCATTGAACTTACACCTATGGAAAGATACTGGGATCGAATGGTACCTTACTTTATTGAAATAGATAAGAGCCTAGAAAGACTAAAATTTTTTCCAATGCTAATAAATTCATTTTCTACCTCATATGAAAAAAATGGATTCTCTAGAGTAGAACAAGCTTACTATCACGTTGAAAATTACTTTGCTGAAACTTACATCTTTCGAGAAAGGTTTAAGTTGTTTTTAGATATACTAAAGAAAGAAGCTACAAGAGTCCAATATAAAACTCAAGATATTAAACTGATAGGTGATCTTAAAAAAATTATGCTGGATAAGCTTGAACCGCTCATAGAAATTCGAGGGGCCCATACACACGAAACCAGATACGTCGATGGCACAACGGAAAAGTTGCATTCCATAACCAATATACTATCAATGTCTCAAGGAAAGGTAAGCGCCAAAGATCTAACAATATATAGCCTAATACAAAAATTGGAATTGAAAAAATATAGGACTCGGTGGAAAGAAATTATACAAACCAATAATATTGCCATGGAGAAAATTTTAGATAGCATTTTTTACATGATAAATCTTGAAAAAATAATTATAAACATTGCGAGCCTCCAAAAATAATAACTGACCTTCCTATGTTGTTCCATAAGAATGAAATAAAGATTACTAAGCCAAAACCACTAGAGGAGGTTGATTTAAGATTTTCAATACAAGGTACCATTAGCATTGCCCTCTTAACAAAGCTTAAGGAGCGAAGGGGTAGATTTACACTATCCGTGGATCTAATTGATATTAAGGGACAGACAATTCTTGGAACTGACCTTGATATTTCTACACTAAGACCACTATACCCACCCAATAGAAACTACGTCCGTTTCTATTCAACTTTCCAAATTTATGAACAAACAATATGGTCAGTTATAGAATCAAAAGGGAGGATGGTTATTAAATTAAGCCATAATCCACTAGATAACAAAGAGGCATTATACATACCTATAACAGTAAAAGGGTATACTGGAAACAGCTCACACAACAAAGAAGCTGCCGCTTGGCATAAAAATCTTGGTAAAACTATTAAGAAATACCAAAAAGATTTAGAGAAGTTTAACAAAAAATTCCTGAAGATAGCGAAAAGTCGTACGGTGAAAAACAATATTAATAAAGAGGGCAAGATAAGACAATTTTCTGATGCCTATGACTGGAGAATGTCAACTGATATTCTCAAAATATTTGATGACTCTGAGGAAACTCTTAATGGTTACGCTTATACAAAAGAAGATATCAGACAAAAGAAGCTTGAGGAAAAATATAAAGATGCACTTGAGTGGCAAGGCCCAGTATTGGGTGCTGGTGTTGGTAGGGTCGATGGCTATGAATTTAGAGTCTACTACGATGATCATGATCAACACTTCCATGTAATACACAAAGGGAAAGGAATTGATGCTCGATTTGACTTTCCATCAATTCAACTAAGGAACTATAAAAGAAGCATCGGAAAAACTATCAGCAGTAAACATGTAAAAAAAATTCAGGATTATTTTAAAGATCCTAAAAACTTTAATAGACTCAAAGCTGAATTTGACAAGCGTAGCCTAAGATAAAGAATTTAACTAATCACCATGCGTATACCTTTTGTTAATTTTTATGACTAACAAGAAAATTAAAAAAGTAATAGCGATAAAGCAAAATGGGAAATTATATCCTGTCCTAACTACTGGCTATGTCAAGGACGGCGGCTTTTTTATTAAGGGGGTTGGGTGTAAGTGTGGTAGTCCTTTTTTAACCTCTGTGCTCACACTACCAACACAAACTAATATAGGCAAAAGCATCAGACTTTACGCTAATAAACAAAAGAATTGGCATAGCATGAAAGAGCCAAAAATCACACACCACATGGATGGAAATGCGCATATTTCAGAGGCAGGTATTTTTTATGGCTTTTATAAAATTACAGGTAAACCAAAAGGTGCACATGTCAAAAGCATGCATCTTATTTCACAGAATAATGATGGGGGGCCAATAGCAACATATACTTGCTGGGGATTAGAAAAGCTAGAATCAACTAGTAAAAAAAAATGTATGGTGTTTGAAGAAGGTAATTTTATAAATTATCCCTGGCATAAGTTTAATGCAATGAAACCAGTAAGTTATATAATTGAATTTTTCTATATACCAAAGGCTGGATTAAGAAATTATAATCTGACTAGTAACTCCGTAACATTTCACCATCCGAATATAGGAATTATCCAACTTCAAGCCATACTAAGTCCAGAAAATTACCCTGGCTTTTTAGGAGTTTTCTGTGGTAGGGCAAACTTAGACTTTAGCAGTCAATCTGGATATGCGCTAAATGGTGGCCCAGGCATTGTAGACCAGAAGGGCATGACGAAAGGGCTTCTTATTTTTCACAATCGAGATGACGATTACAATCAAATCAAAAAGAAGAGTATAGAATTCCGAGGTAAAAATAAAATACTAGCCCAACTTGATTTTAGATTAAGCAAGTTGTTAAAGAAAAAATAGGATAGCGTGCTAGCTAATTAGACTAACAAAAGGGAGGTACTTTGACTAATCTATGCTATTTTTAGTGATTATCCATACTCCCACCAACCTCTCAGCTCGTTAATGATCTGACCCCAATAATTTCTGGCTAAGGCTACCAATAATACTTTTAGATTAGAAACAAAAAAATGACTTGGCTTACGAGGCGATTTTTTATTGTCGATATTTTTTGAATTGACATTAACCCATTTTTAGTGTATTTTTAGACATCAGCTCATTTTACAACTCAAAGGATTGTCAGTCATGAAAACAAACACCCATATACTCAGACGTGAGACTTTTGGTGGAACGCTATTCGAAACTTCATCAGGACAACGAAGCTACATTAACCAGCAGGAATTCGCTGCGACCAAATCCAATGGCACACTCCCGTGCAGCCTTCGACAAGAACTTGGCTGGGAAGATAAGCCTGTTCATGTAGTGGAGCCTAGCTGGCTTCCAGACTCCAACTTCAGTGCGCCAGATACAGTTTTTTTCGAGGTGACTCGCGCATGCAACTTGCGCTGCACTATTTGCTTCAACTCATCTGGCGTAAAGCTCAATGATGAGCTTTCGCTTGATGAACGCATGGATGTAGTGCAAGATCTGGCAAATAGCGGCGTGCAGGAAATTCGCTTTACAGGTGGTGAGCCTTTGGCGCTTCCTGGCATCAACGACTTGTTGGCCAAAGCCAGTGGACTGGGCCTTAGGGTTTCCCTTGGTACTAACGCAATGCTTATTGACGAAGCAAGAGCTCAGCAGCTTGCAAAGCTTGGAGTCTGCCTTGCGGTTGTGAGCATTGATGGACTACAAGAAAAACATGATGCTATCCGCGGTAAAGGTGGCTTTGAAAAGAGCCTTGCTGGCCTTGAGCATCTACAGAGTGCTGGGGTAAACGTCCGAGTCAATGCTGTCGTAATGCGATCTTCGCTTGATGATATTCCTCAGTTGGTTGATTTTTTCTTCCAACGTGGAATCAGTATGTACCTCCGACGACTAATCCCTTCTGGACGTGCAACTAACGCTTCAACTGAAATGCTTACTGCCACTGAATATGAAGCTCTTAAGGAGCAACTGTCACCCTACTTATCAGATCCTCGTGGACTGATTTCGGGTCACTACCTTGAGGGCCACAAGACTCAACCCAGAATCAACCTGCCATTCCAGAGATTCGGCTGTAGTGCTGGTCACAGGGGCCTTGTTCTACTCCCAAATGGTAATGTGCAAACCTGCGGATTCCTTGGGCCTCTTGGTGAACAATCTGTCGGCAAGATACATCAAGAAAAACTCCTTACGATCTGGAGACGACTCTTGGGATCTTCTCATACAGACAACCTCCGAGCAAAACTACCTGACTATAACTCAACAACATGCGGACCCTGCACCAACTGTCTCGCAATTGCACTCGCTAACCAACATCCCGTCACGGTTCAGACAGAATAGGAGGTGAATCATGATTATTGGCATTGCTGGACTTCATGGCGTTGGCAAAACACACATTGTGACTAGTCTTCAGAGCAAGTACCACTGGCGCATAGTCAACAAGCGTGATTTACTATTGAACCTGAGCGGCCTAGCCTCTGAAAATGAGTTCATGCCTTGGTCTCACGACCTCTACCAAAGACTTGGTGCAAGGGGAGTCATGAAGTTGATACTTGACCAGACTTCCTTTCAGCCAGATCAGCTACTTGTCATCGACGCCATTCACAACATTGAGGAGTGGCTTGAGATCAAGAATCGTGATTCCTCGGCGCTCTTGGTGGGAATCTTTGCTCCTGATGCCATCAGAGAGTCGAGAAACCCTACTGATGAAAGTGAACTTGATATACAACGGATAGGATTTTGGCACGGCAAACAACCAACACAATGCCTCATGGCATCTATTCAATGGGCATTCACTAGCATTCCTAACCCAGCGTTTATTGATGCCCAATGTCAGGCTTTTGTCGACTACGCCACTGCCATTCATCATCCTGATTGAACCCTTTGACTCGACCAACTCCTTCTGATACCCTAGACCTTAGAAGGAGTTTTTTATTTTATGACTCAAATACAAAAAGCTGGTGCGATTATTTTAAGTCCTCAAGAGCCACGATCTATTGCGCTACTATATCGAGGAAAACAAAAAGACTGGTCTTTCCCAAAAGGCCATATTGAAGATGGAGAAAATATTTTTGAAGCAATGGAGCGAGAGGTTAAAGAAGAAACAGGGCTTAACGTTAGTGTGATAGAAAAACTTCCCAATCTATCCTACAAGAACTCAGATGAATCAATGGTTAATCTTTTTATGTTTTTAGTTCAAAGCAGTGGGAATGAAACTAAAACTGAGAATGAAGATGACCAGATACATTGGGTACCAATCAATGAAGTATATGATAAATTATCCTATGACAACCTAAAGGATTATTATAAAAAAATATCTAATATAATTATAAATCTAAATAGTAAAAACTAATTTTACTTGCTGATCCAAAATTCATTAAATGCGGTATAAGGTGCCATTAGACGGGCGGTAACATCATGCCAACATAACTTCTCAAATATAGGGGAGTTTTTTGTTTCCTTAAATCCAAAACCATATACATCATTCACCACATAGCCCCCTTGCGATAAAATCTTTTTCCATGCATCAGTTGTTAGATATCTCTCATTGCCAATACCTCGGTTACGATATTTTTCATTCATTGGCGACATAGGCACTATAAATATTACTTTTGATGCAACATGAAACTGTTGCTCTAAAAGTTTATAGATTTCATTATTTGAATAATGTTCCATTAAGCCGTGACTAATACTATAATCAAATTTTCTTGGTGCAAATATCTTACTTAAGCTACTTACACTGCCCTCGATAATATTTCCACTTACATGGCATTGTCTAAAGCAATCCCGAGCAATACTAACAATTTCAGAATCACTATCTAAGGCGGTGACATCAAAACCCTTTCGTGCTAGCAATACAGAAATTGCAGCCGTGCCTGCACCAACTTCTAAAATTCTACTGCGGCTAGGTATATGCTTTACCATTCTTCTAACAAGAGCGCCCGATGATCTCTTATCTTTACTTTCAATAAAATTATTAAAACCACCTTTTTGCTCAATTATTGAGCGGTAAATGGGTGCAAAAGATTTCATGAGAAAACTAAATACTACTTAAATAAGAAACAAAAACTTTTCTTGCCTCACTTGAGTTATAAAATCCTGGTGCTGGATTTACATCAATACATAAATAATTTTCCATAGTATCACTTAAGAAAATATCTGCTGAAAATATTTTTAGATCCAAGCTGGAAGAAATTAAGTTAAGCGCTTGCGATAAGTTACTACGAACTTTCTGCTTCTCGTCAGAACGATTTATAAACCAGCCATTGATGTAATATATTTTATTAAGATTAACTGATTGACCTTCAACGTCTTTTTCTAAATACCATTTAGACGCTGAGGGTAACAATTTAATCTCATTTTCTAATTCATCTTTACTCACCACTCTTTTTACAAAATCGTTCTGATATTCGCTTTTTATATAGACTGGAAAGTCTTTATCACTCACCCCATTCCTATCTACTAGGATTGGCACATTAACACCTGCACTTTTAATCTTCTCTTGGACAACACTCTTAGTTATATTGTTTTTCAAAAATTCTAAGTTTATTATCCCATGACCCTTATCTTCTAAAGAACGTGATACTGTTGGTGTTGCACTATGATTAGTTAAAAAGTAAAAAGTACTTCGCAAAGGGAAATCGATACTAGCCACCATATCTTCAATAAAAAGAATCTCTACCTTCAAGCCCCCTGACTGGGCGCTATCCTTAAGTAGAGTAGCTGCTTCGTTATACGCCTCAGTTTTAGATATAATACAGAAAAACATCATGGTAATTAACCATGAATTTACTGATTTGTCAACTAATATTCACGCTTAAATATTTAATGAGTACAGGGAAATACTAGTTTCATTACTCTAAGGGGGTAGATATTCGAGTTAGTATCACTAAATATTCACCTAATGCCTGTGCTATTATTTTAACTATTGAACTCAGCCAACTCTTTAAGGGACTTTATTAAAGGTTTTGAATTATTTCTACAGAGCTCTACCATCAAAAGAATCGCCAAGCCGGCGATTCTTTTGTTTTGACAAAAAATCCATTAAAGGGTAATACATAGATACGAACCTTACAAAAGAAAGCGAGAGTACCATGGAAACCAGCCTGGAAATTAATCCACTCCTTGACATGTTAATTGAACGTGGCGGCGCAGACCTCCATCTATACGTAGGTCATAAACCAGCCTTCCGTCGCAATGGATCAGTGGAACCGCTACGAGACGAGATCCTGTCTGAAGCAGATGTCAATGAATTAGCTAAGCAGATCACGCCCCCAAAACTTGAGTCTGTACTTCAAGAAGAAGGTAGTGTTGATTTCGCTTATGCCTATACAGCACATGCACGGTTTCGAGTAAACCTACGGAAAGCGCGTGGACATAATGGCCTTTGCATGAGACTTATTCCAAGTCGCTTTTTAACATTTGACCAGCTAGGCCTGCACGAGCAGTCCATGGCAGACATGCTTAAGACTCCTCGTGGACTTACTCTGGTAACTGGTCCGACTGGATCCGGCAAAACTACTACGCTTGCCACGATGATTGATTGGATCAACACACATCAAGCTCTTCATATCGTGACGATCGAAGATCCGATCGAGTACACTCATGCGCCGAAAAAATCTATCATCACACAGCGTGAAGTGCGAATTGATACTCCCTCATTTTCTCGGGGAGTTCGCGATTCACTACGCGAAGACCCAGATGTGATTCTAGTAGGTGAGCTCCGTGACCTAGAAACCATGGAAGCAGGGCTGAGTGCTGCGGAAACAGGCCACTTAGTTTTTGGCACCATGCATACTACAGGTGCGGCACACACAGTGGATCGAATCATCGATCAGTTTCCTGGAAATCAACAGAATCAAATTCGCACAGTGCTTGCCAGCACACTGCGCTCTGTCATCAGTCAACTACTGCTGCGACGGAAGGATGGTAGAGGAGTCGTGGCTGCATACGAGATTATGCACAACATCACTGCAATCGCGAGCTTGATCCGTCAAGGTAAGCCCTATCAAATCACTTCGCAGATTGATATTAGTACGAAGCAGGGCATGGTCACACTCGATGGCTCACTTTTCCGCTTATTCAGCAGAGACTTAATTGATGCTGAAACCTGTCTGCGTAAAGCAAACGACATGAACAGCATGAGGACAAAAATCGGCAGCCACACGGGCCAAGAAGATGAACCTTTAGTGTAACTCCATATCCCGCTTTATACTCATAAAGCGGTTTTTTATTGACAATTATTGATTTTTTCTGTATATTAGTTGATCGAACTTTAAAAAAAGGAACACGCACATGCCACAATTTAGTGACTTTGACTTTAAGGCAACACCTGCAACACTCTTGCTAGATGAGCCTGTCTACTACGGGACCCTCACTGGACTAAAAATCGACGAACAAGCATTCATCGATTTTCTAAACCCAACCTTTTCCGCCCTGGACACTGACCCGTACGACAGTAAGCTTGCCGTAGTGCAGCTTTTGATTCATGAATTCCCAAACCAGCAAGACAGGCTTCGGGCGTTTCTGAAATCATACTATGAAGGCACTACTGGCTTAGCAGCTATCACTGACCTGCTTCGCAAGCTGAGTCCAGCAAAACGAATGCACTTTAACCTTCTTACGATGCAAGTGAAACGCAAACGCTCTGCTGCTTGCCTCGAGCTTGCACTCCAGGGAGATGACTTCTGGAAGCAAACACGGATAAAACTGCAGCCCTTCTCACAGGATGTCGCTCCAGGTGATCCACGAAAGCTCACTCGCATTTTTTCAGAAATGGATCATGACGTCACTGATCACCCGCTTGTACAACAGTTCATCGCCTCGATAGCAACTATCGTCCACCACCACTGTGAAGCAACGAGGTTACGCATCCATGCACATCAGATGTTTGCTTATGCAGACCTTATGTCACCTGGTGACAACGCACCAGAAGGCATGCATCGTGACGGTGCTGACTTTATTGTCTCTGCGCTGGTGATTGAACGGGCGGGAATTGAGGGTGGCAGAAGTATTGTCTATGCTCCTGATCAAACAACTGAAATTCTCAGTCCGATACTTCACCCCGGTGAATTTTTGTTTCAAGATGACAGGTCGCTCTACCACGACGTTACCAAGATCTCGGAAGATCCTGATGTTCCACCAGAGCATGGCTCACGTAGTATCTTTGGTCTTGACATCGAAGTGCTCTGAAGTTCCTTTCCTTAGCCAGGCTTATTAGTCTGGCTTTTTTCTTTTGACAAAGCTAATGGATTTGCTAGGATATCAATACCTTGTGCATACTTTTTGTAACATTTACACTATTTATTCGTTATATTTTTAAAGGACTTATTACACTATACTTATGAAAAAAACCCTTACTATAGTTTTATCGGTGCTCGTTATTATTCTAGTCGCGGGACTTACTTGGTGGTTTGTTAATGCTGATAACTTAACTTCAAGCAAGCAACCAAATACAAATACCGAGTCTACAAAAGTTCAGATACAATCTCGATTTGATTCAAAAATTGTTTACACACTTGATGCGTCAGTAGACACACAACCATTAAAGGATCACTGTGCTGCTGAAGGCGGAACATTTAATGAGTGCGGCACTCCTTGTGCCCCAGATGCAGAAGTATGTGCGTCAGTATGTGCGTATACATGTGAGTTAACAGCTGATGAGATTTCAATGAACGTATACTCAAATCAAAAATACGGTTTTAGTATTGAATACCCTGACTCTGGCTGGGACGTGGTAGTTGACGAAGACAGTCAGACAGTACCAAAGATCAATCTCTACAAACCAGATCCAGTTGGCAACACCGATATTCCACTCAACCACTTTAGCAACAGCACTCACGTTTCAGTATTTCCTCAAGGAATTCCAACTGAGGGTTTGTATGGACAGAATGAAGAATTCAGACGAGCGATGAATATTGACTATACTTCAGATTCAAAAGTGTTTGTACTTGAAGATGGTACTCCATTTGCTTACTTCATTCGACCAAAAAATGCGCCACTAGCAAACTGGAATGAATCAGGCTTTATTTTTGCACGGCTTGAGCTTGATAACCAGGAAACCTACTGCCTACGTAATGGTGAGCGAGTTGATCAGACCAAGACTCAGTGTGATCCACTAACAGGTGGTGACCAGGTTGTCTGGAATGGCTCAGTAAAACAAGCTGATCTCAATATCATTGATACCATGCTTTCAACTTTTGATTTTCTTGACGAAGCAGAGACTCTTGATGATCTCATTCGCCTTGACCAACCTATCTCAGGTCAAACAATCACCAGCCCACTACTTATTACCGGTGAAGCACGAGGCAATTGGTACTTTGAAGCAACTTTTCCTATCATGCTGACCAACTGGGATGGACTAATTATTGCTGAAGGTTATGCTAGTGCACAAGATGACTGGATGACTGAAAACTTTGTACCATTTGCTGCAGAATTAGAATTCAGAGATGTTGATACTGGTGTTAGCAACCGTGGATACTTAATCTTACAAAAAAATAATCCATCCGGATTACCCGAGCACGATGCGGCTCTGGAAATTCCCGTATTTTTTGAGCAATAACCACACTTCAAAACTCCTAATGCACGATTAGGAGTTTTTTGATACACTAATAGTAGTAAACAATAAGAAGGAATATGGATTTTACAACATCGATTAATATCTGGCTCATTAGAATATATACGATTGCCTTGGGCGTTGTTACTTTTGGCAACATTGTAGAAGGGGGCACCTATAAATTTGTTACCTTACTACTGCTACTACTCATACTAATGCAGACCTTTTTTGTTAAAGTTAAAAAGTCTAATTTATAACATAGACATATGAGGTTATTTAAAAATGTTAACTTCCAATGGTGGCAAGTATCTCTACTTAAGCTTTCAGTGCTTGCAATAGGTATGGCCATTGGCGCATATTGGTCTGAACTGTTTGCCCAGTATGCGCAGATACTCGTTATTGTAGGTGTAGTGATTGGCCTTTATATCTTTATTATCTGGTCCAAGCAGTAGCTCTATAATCAAAAAACCTCCGAACTACTCGGAGGTTTTTTGATTGTCGCAATAATACTGAATTGCCTTGTATATGAACTGGGCTAACCCGGGATGAAATGCTTCGTAGTATGCGGCAAATCGTGAATCATCAACATACATTTGTGCTACGTTTCTGTACATCGGTAAAGGACAGTCATAAAAAAATTCAATTCCTTGATGATGTTTTCTAATCAACTCTTGAACTTCATCGCTTTCAATTGGCTTATCTATGACTTCAACTAATTGTTGAGTGAGTTCTTTCTGCTGCTTTTTTAGTTCTTCCATTTCAGCTTTACTCATCTTTCCCACACGAGCCATACTTTGCTTGTAGGCACCTGTAGCTCCCCAACGTTGCTTTACTTCTTCCTGATATTTTATAACCTCAGTATCCTTAAACACATCATAAAGCTCTTCATTTGTTGCTGACTGCTTATGTGTCATATGCTTAATAGTTGTATCAATTGTTTTTGTTAATTTTTTGAGTCGCTTCTGCTTGAGCTCGATCAACTTTTTGTGATCGTGAAGCGCGCTGATCACATCGAACTCTGGTTGACCAATTATTTTTTTAATATCTGCCAGTGAAAAATCAAGCTCTCTAAAAAATAAAATCTGCTGGAGACGCAAGAGCTCTTGATCATCATAGTAGCGATACCCATTTCGAGAATGCTTACTAGGGGAAAGCAAACCAATGGCATCGTAGTGATGAAGCGTTCGTGGCGTAACGCCAGATATTTTTGCTAATTGACTAACCGTGTATGTCATACATGTATAGTATAAACTATGACGTAACGTTAAAGTCAAGAGATATAAAAAATCCTCGATATGTATCGAGGATAATGAACGATTTAAACTACAGGTTTGTGGTTACCCGGTTAACTTCTTCCATAGAGGTCACCCCTTGGGCAGCTAATAACGCGCCGTCCACAACCATAGGGATCAGACCTTGTTTTTGTGCCAATACTGTCATTTCGCTGGCTGATAGATTACCATGTATGGCTTGCCGGACAACTTCATTGACAGGCAGCACTTCATGAATTGCCATGCGACCCTTATAGCCGGCATTGCATCGTGGGCAGCCCTTGGCTTGCAGGAAGTTTGACTCTTTAGGTGTATAAGTCAATCCTAGTGCATCGAGCTGGTTTGCTAAATCGGTACGGTCAGTGGGAACAACTGCGCAGTGTTTACACAACCGACGAACAAGCCGCTGCGATATGACACACCGCAATACTTCTGCCACCATGTAGGGTGGCAACCCCATATCAATCAACCGTCGAGCACTTGCTACTGCACTGTTTGTATGCAGAGTGGAGAAGACGAGATGACCCGTTGCTGCTGCCTGCACTGCAACTTCTGCGGCCTCAAGTGTTCTTATCTCACCCAAAAGAATAACGTCAGGTGCTGAACGAAGAGACACTTCGAGCAGCTCAAGAAATGATCTTCCAGGTCGATTGAGCACTTCCATTTGCACGAAGCCCGATACTTCATACTCTACCGGGTCTTCAATGGTCATGACTTTCTTTTCCCCAAACTTATCCAGCATTGAGTAGAGTGTCGTGGTCTTGCCGGAACCGGTTGGGCCAGTTACCAGTATCAAGCCATTGGGTTGCCTCAACTGATAGTCGATATGTGCGAGGTTAAGATCAGAAAATCCGATCTCATCATACCCCTGCACAACTGCCATCTGGTTCAGCATTCGCAGTGTCATTGACTCGCCGTAGAGAGTTGGACTGATTGCAACTCGAACATTGTATACTAGACGCTTACCACTGTGCTCGGCTCGAAACTGACCATTTTGCGCAATATTGTGCTCAGCGAGATTCAAATCGCTAAGCGCTTTTATCACACCGATAATTCGATCAAGAGACCCATGTGCAAATGGTGGGTTGACTTCTGACCATACACCATCAACCTTGATCCGCATTAGGGTATCGCCTTTTCGCCGATGCACACAGATATCTGATGCTCGACATGCAACCGCGTTTATGAGCATTTTTGCAACAGTTCTTACGGCTGGCTCTTCATGTTGCGTATCGTGATCAATAACGATGGTTTTTGCTCGATGAGTGGTTTTTTCAACCACCTCTTCGGTACCTGGATCGAGCTCTTCTTCCAACTCAGCTTCGGCCTGGTCAAAGAAGTGTGCGATACACTCTTCGATCTGCTGCTCGTTTGCAATAACAGGGACGATCTCTATTCCTGTACCCACGGCCAGACGAAGATCGTCAACCAATACTGTGTTCATGGGGTCACTGATGGCAATTGTAAGAACGTTGCTCTTGAGTGAGA
>CAYXZR010000001.1:99179-115223 GCA_964470025.1 uncultured Gammaproteobacteria bacterium
TCACTTGCATTTTTTGAATGCGGGATTGGTCAAGCATCTTCACTGCTTTTGGATCAACCATATCTGGACTTAGATCTTCAATCAACTGTAGCCCCATTTGTTCGGCAACACTTCGCATCCAATCAGTCTTGCCGAGATCTTCATACTCACCGATATCCCCGATACCACCGACTCTTGCGGCGGCTTCTGTCTCACTTGGCTTTACCTTGGTTCTTGACTGAGCCGTAACGCGCATGGCGTCACCTTTGGGAGGATTTTCACTCATGGTTCTATCTCCTATAATTGTCAAAGTTCGTTATTCCAACCTTAGCGTAAATTCTAAATTTAGGCAAAAAAACAGGACTAGCTATTTTTATAGTCTACATGACTATGGTATACTATAGATATCTAATACATAAACGATAACTATATGGGTATTATTTTGTGGATTATCTTTGGTGCGCTTGTTGGTTGGATCGCTTCAAAGATTATGAATACCGATGCGCAGCAAGGTGGGCTTGCCAATATTATTATCGGTATTGTCGGCTCAGTTATTGGTGGGTGGATTATGAGCATTGTAGGTGGCTCAGATGTCACTGGCTTTAATCTCTATAGTTTCTTGGTGGCACTACTTGGTGCAGTTATTCTTATTTGGATCTGGAAGGCACTTAGCAAGTAGGGTAGGGAAGCTTTATCCAATGACTAAAACAGCACAAATGTGCTGTTTTTTCGTACATACTACAGAGAGTAGCGTGCGTGTTTAATAAAATGCTATACTTAGTGTACTCTTAGATATACTTATTATTTACTATCTACTATGCTTCCTCGAATTATTCTACTTGGCATTGCACTGCTTGCTGCTGGATTTGGTTATAAATACACTCACGACTTGCCTGAAAAAACTGAAGTACCGGTGCCTTTTACTAGTCAAGCGCCTGACAGTATCTGGAGCGAGCCATGGCAAAATGCTTGCGAAGAAACATCAATTGTTATGATTAATAACTTCTACGAAGGGGATGATCTTACAAAAGATGAAGCTCGTGAGGAAATTCTTGCGGTGTTTAACTTAAAAAAAGAAGATTCCTATGACGAGTCCATGCAAACTATTGCTGACATTGTTAACTCGTCAGAACTACCATGGAAAGCTGAGGTAGTAGAGGACCCAACCCTTGAAGATCTCAAAGCAGAGCTAGCAGCTCATCGGCCAATTCTTGCGCCGGTATACGCACGGAAGCTCACCAACCCGTACTATGCTGACGGTGGACCTGATTATCACGTAGTAGTACTAACTGGTTACGATGATACTACTCAAGAGTTTTTAAGCCATGATCCAGGTACCGAACAAGGTGAAGACTTTCGCTATGCATATGATGAGTTCATGGGCGCAATTCATGACTTCTTAAGTACTGATGATTATACTGCAGGGGAGCAACGAGTATTGTTTACCTCTCAACGATAATAACCCTGCAAGCGAGTATGAAAAAAGAACTATTTAGTTTTGGTAAAATTATTCCCAACTTAACAATTAACGGCCAGCCAGCACCATACCCGGTTATGAACGACCGTGAAGTTCGTGCAATTGCCGGTGTGATGCTTGCAATGGGTCTGTTTGCATTTGCCCATGCATATTTTAATCAAAACTTTTTCTGGATAAATGTTGTAGTAGTGCTCTTTTTTATTGACTTTACAATTAGAACACTATTTGGAACTAGCCTAAGTCCAATTGCGGCCCTTGCTAGGGCAATTGTCAGTAATCAGCAGCCTGAATGGGTAGGTGCGGTGCAAAAGAGATTTGCCTGGTCAATTGGTGTAGTACTTTCACTTACCATGATTGTGCTTATTTATATTTTAAATATTCGTGGCACGGTTAATTTGATAATCTGCTCAATCTGTCTGCTTTTTATGTGGCTTGAATCAGCATTTGGCATCTGTGTAGGATGTAAGATGTATTACGGACTTATTAAGGCAAAACTAATCAAGGCACCAGAGTACCGACCTGCATGTCCAGGTGGCGTCTGTGAAATCAAAAAACATGGATAATCAAACTACACTCAGAGAGCTCAAGGACTTGTTAAAAAAGTTTCGCGATGATCGCGATTGGAAGCAATTTCACGATCCCAAGAATCTTGCTGAGGCAATTAGTATTGAAGCAAGTGAATTGCTCGAGCACTTTTTGTGGCTCAATGAGTCTGACGTGAAGCACAATCTTGAATCTAGTCCAACATACAAGCAAGAGATTACTGACGAACTGGCAGATATAATAAACTACTGCATACAATTTGCACTTGTCACTGATATTGACATAAGTACGGCAGTAAAAGAAAAGTTAAAAAAAGCAGAAGCAAAGTACCCCATAAGCAAGGCAAAGAATAGAGCGGGAAAAAATGCAAACAAAAAACTCTCCTAAAACTTCTAGGAGAGATTTTATATAAGGATCAGTGATAGGTACATGGCTGATTTGCTAGATGGTATAGCAACCCTACGTCGTGATGGTGTCCACCGCAATAGGAGTCAATTACACCGCTAAAAAATACTCCTTTTGTGACCAGTGACAATGTTCCCAAGATGTCGGCAAACCGATGAGCTACTATACGGCTAAGAAGCACTTCGTTGCTGACTTCTTGCTTCCAGTTCAGATGCTGATGATGTGACCAAATACCCTTTGGCAGATAGCGGGAAATATAGTAGAGCCAAGGGGGCCAACCAAGTGTATGCGCGCTAAAGCCTTGCTCTAGGTCTGACTGTTTAATCTCAAACTGCTGGCTATGATAGCCAATGCCAGGAAAGTCGACGGTGATATTTACCTGAAGCTGCGGCTCGCAATCAATCGATGACAGTGGCATAAAATGCACATATCGCTTTTGATCGCCTGACTTGAAGCACTTATTGAAGTACACCCAAGACGCGCGCTCATCAGACTGCTGAAGATATGGCTTTAGTGAATTCCAATACCCAGCGACTCTTCCGTCATATGGAGGAAAGCTGTCCATAAAGTCATATGGCGGCTCTTCGCAGGCTAGTCGGACTACCACGCCAGTTAACCCCGTCCAGGCGAGTGCTCCGATATGCTCATAGACATCTAACTTTTTTCCATGAGCAGTTAGTGTGAAGCGTCGCCGTTTACGAACACCTCGCAAGGTGGGATTGGTGGGATCTATGACGAGTGGCACACGGTTGGCGCCACGCGGATGCCAATGCCAACCCAGATCTTCCGTTGGCTCAAAATGAAGAGCCATTTCACGACCAATAAAACTTTTCCCTGTTACAACAACGGGGTCAGAAAGCCGCAATAGCTTCATGGCATCTCTCCCCGAATAAACACTAGGTACCACAATTTTGATTTCTGCATGATACGCTCCTTTTGCGTCTTGATTGTTTCGAAAATTACCAGTAAATACATAGTTTGTCAATTTGTAACTTTTTTTTACAGCAATCGTTATATTATATATACTAAAGATATCTTTACTCTTTTTTATTCATATGACTAAATCTTTTTCACTACTCTCAACGCTACTTGTAAGCTCAGTTGCGCTTACTGGTTGTTTTAATTCACAGCAACAAACGCCTCCACCGACTAGCACAAATTATAACCCTAAGCCTGCTGTTACGCTGGAGGATCAACTTGCTCGACAATCACAGATTGTTAAATTTGACTCCTATGATGAGTTGGCAGAATTTTTAAAGAATAGCGAAGCATCAAGTGGAGGCAGGGGAGCATACTACTATGGCGATGCAGTAGAGGAAATGGCTTTCGACTCATCGACAAACATGGCAGCACCAGCACCAAGCGCTCCTGGTGTCGCAACTCGACAAGTCACAGCAGAACAAGGATTCGATGGCGGTGGAGACTATTACTCAACTACCAATATCCAAGTAGCAGGTGTTGATGAGGCTGATATCATTAAAACAGATGGTGACTTTATTTATGTGGTTGTGAAGCAAGACTTGTTTATTATTGATGCAACGCCAGCTCAAGAAGCAACTATTGTTTCAAAAATCGCTTTTGATGCACGACCTCAAGATATCTATTTAAATGACAACCGGCTTGTTATTTATGGATCTGACTACTTTGTGCAACCACTGCTGCGTGAAGCAATTAGCTTTCGACCTGGCAGCCAAGAAACGTTTGTAAAAGTCTTTGATATTTCAGATAAAAAGAATCCTCGACAAGTTCGTGACTTATCGTTTGAAGGTGGTTATGCAAACTCTCGAATGATTGGTGAATACATGTATCTAGTTACCAATAACTACAATTACTACTACATTGAAGACCAGATACCACTTCCAAGAATCATGGAAAATGGTGAAACGCTAACAACTGATTGTAGTCAAAAATGTTTTGCTCCTGATGTGTATTACTTTGATCGATCATACAACTCATTTAACTTTACCAGCATCAACGCTATTAATATTTTTGATGACTCATCGGATATTACTGGTGATGTGTACTTGCTTGATGGCTCTCAAAATCTATTTGTTTCTCAGGACAACATGTATGTTACCTATACAAAGTATCTCACTGAGTACGATATTGAAACAACTGTACTACGAGACCTACTATACAGCCGACTATCTGCAGAAGATAAGCAAAAAATTACTGCGATTGAAAATGCAGAAGAATTTATCCTCTCTGACCAAGAGAAGAAGTACAAAGTTCGTTCGATTCTTGAGCGTTACGGTCAATCACTTGCCCTAGAAGAGCAAAAGTCATTTGCAAAGCAACTTGAAACCACAATGCAACAGCGTCTTACTGAGCTTCTTCCAGAAATGGAAAAAACTGTGGTGCATAAAATTGCAATCGATGGCGCTTCAGTTGACTATCAAACCTTTGCAGAGGTTCCAGGACAAGTCTTAAATCAATTCTCAATGGACGAACAAGGTGGCTACTTTAGAATCGCTACAACTCGTAACCAAACATGGTCACGCTACTTTGAAAATCAAACTGAATCATACAACAATTTGTACATACTGGATGAAAATATGAATCGAGTAGGTGCTGTTGAGCGATTAGCAGAAGGTGAGCAGATTTACTCAGTACGCTTTATGCAAAACCGTGCATACATGGTGACATTTGAACGAGTTGATCCGCTGTTTGTAATTGATTTAGAAAACCCTCGAAATCCAAAAGTACTTGGTCAGCTTAAGATTCCTGGATTCTCAAATTACCTACATCCATATGATGAAAATTTTATCATCGGACTTGGGAAAGATACTAAAATTGATGAGTACGACAATGTGAGGACACAAGGTGTAAAGCTATCACTCTTTGATGTTTCAAATGTAGCTGATCCAAAAGAAGTTGATGTAGTGATACTGGGCGACTCAGGTAGCAACTCTATTGCCGAGCAAGATCATAAGGCATTCTTGTTTTCAAAAGATAGAAATCTCCTAGTACTTCCAATGTCTATTACGCAAAACCAACAACGAGATGACTTCGGACGATTTAACTTTGCGGGAGCTGTAGTGTTTTCTGTCGACGAGAACGGATTTGAGGAACGTGGCCGAATTGATCATAATGACGGAGAGCTAACACAAGTTGACTGGTGGGGAGGCTACCGATACTACGACAATACAGTGAAACGATCACTTTACATCGGCGACACACTTTATACCTTCTCAAACAACTATCTAAAAATGCATAATCTCGATACCTTGTCAGAACAAAACAGTCTTCGACTTATCAAGGAGCGATCAGGTTCAACTGGTGATTTTGAAATAATCAACTAGTGACTACAAAAAACAGGGGATATGACTCTCCTGTTTTTTTATTTGACAGAAATTCATAATATAGGCAAGGTGATAGTATCTGCCACCGAGGAGATACGCCCATGTCTGAAATGACACGTGCAACTGAACTTGAAAGGAAGTTTGACATCCCGCTCTATATTCTCAACTCCCCAAGCAAAATGAGTGAGCTTATACGAGCCATCGAAACCTTTCTTGAAAATAGCAAGACTATTGTAGTCACCTCATCTGCAAGTCGCCATCGAGTGTTTCGTTTTTACGACACTGATGATCGACTACTGCTTGATAGAGGTGCTACCGTCAAGCTAACGACGTACAAGAACCGCCCGCAAGGCGACCCACGCCGCTACCGACTGACCATCAAGGTTGGCCCGGTAGCTACCGAGAAACGAACCGAGTGCACCCAGTGGTTCACTGACCGACCGACAGCTGAGATGATCTCTGAAATTGTCTCATCTCTAGGCATCATCAGTACATCCGAACCCCTTGTGCTCACCAAAGTAGCGAAGACCTTTGATGAGCAGCAGCGCTACAAGTTTGATGCTTATGGTGCCTCATTCATACTGACCATCGACGGTTTATACCCGCCTAATGACATGAAATTGGTCCCTGGCGTTAAGATTCTTGATCCGTACTTCGGAGAGATTGAAATAGAAGCCAAACCTACGAGTGAAGGGGCGATCAATATCCCAGCCTATAAAACAGTATGTCGAGCATTCAGACGGAAATTTCTAGCAAAGAGCTTTCCACTGGTGTTTCGTCAGAAATACGAACGGCTTATGGAAATCCTCAAAGCTGACCCGACTTATGCTTAGCACCTTTTGCTCATCTGCTACAGATGAGCTTTTTTATTTACCGCTATTGACTTTTTTGGCCTTCTAGTATATGCTAGCAGTGTTTTCTTAAGTGTATTTGTGTATCTTGTTCGTGGGCAGTGTGCGTACCTCCCAAGCTCCAATGACCATTTAAGAAGGTTCGTTATTAATTTATCCTAAATTGTCTATGGGAACTAAACTGTTCGTAGGAGGTATTAACTTCCGATCAAACGAAGAAGCTTTGCAAGAAGCTTTCTCACAAGCTGGAACTGTTACTTCTGCAGTGATCATCAACGACAAAATGACAGGCCGATCAAAAGGTTTTGGTTTTGTTGAAATGTCATCTGAAGCAGAAGCACAAGCAGCTATCGAAATGTGGAACGGTAAAGAGCTTGATGGTCGAACATTGACCGTGAACGAAGCCCGACCACAAGAACCACGAAACTAAGAGCACTGCTCTCAAAGAAAACAGGCCGCGCACATGCCTGTTTTTTTGTATCTAAATACCACCTTGTTTATCTTCATGTGTTATACTTATGACATATGAAAAAGCTTGTCATCGAAGCAAATCAAAAACAATATCCGCTACATAGTGCGGGTCGCATAATGAATAAGCAAATTCCGATTGTTACCGTGTCAGCAACTATTGGCGATGCTCGCACAGTAGTGCAACAACAAGCAAAAACACTTGATACTATAAACTATGTATACGTAGTCAACTCTTCGCAACACCTTGTAGGTGTTTTTTCTATTCGTGAAATTTTTATTTACACTCCGCAAACTGAGGTGCAAGAAATCATGGAAACTGACCTTGCCGTTGCTCACCCCTATAGCGATCAAGAGCGAGTTGCACAACTAGCGCTTAAACATAACATCAAGGCGATTCCAATTATCGCAAAAACAGGTGAGCTTTTAGGAATTGTGCCATCTGATCATATCCTTGCTATTCTTGAGCACGAGTTCACCGAAGATGTACTGCGCTCTGCTGGTATCATGTCGCATAACACCTCTGCCAAAGAGCTTATCACTCAGTCTGCTAAAAAGCAGATTATCAAGCGACTTCCTTGGCTTATCTTGGGACTTCTTGGCGGAATTGCTGCTGCTTTTTTGGTTCAGAGTTTTGATCATGTTTTAAAATCACAACTTATTTTGGCGGCGTTTATCCCAGCGGTAGTGTATATGGCAGATGCAACCGGTGGCCAGGCACAGACACTATTTATACGATCAATTACACTGGATCCAAATCTTAAAAAACCTACATATTTTTTACGTGAAATGCGAGTGGCGTTTATGCTCGCGCTAATTCTTGGAATACTTGTTGGTGGATTTGCTTTTCTCTGGCAAGGCTCAGTACTATTAGGACTTGCACTTGCAACTGCAATTGTTAGTGCAGTAATTATTGCATCAGTTGTAGGTATTTTCTTACCTTGGATGTTTATGTCACTAAAACTTGATCCGGCAATATCGAGCGGACCATTTGCAACAGTGATACGAGACATCACGACATTAACTTTGTATTTTTTTATAGCCCAAACAATTGTTGGATTGTAATAAAAAAATCCCCGACATGTCGGGGATTTTTTAGAGTAAGACGTTTGTACTATAGTACTGCGTCTTTTGCTGCTTTAGCAACTCGGAACTTTACCACAGTCTTTGCTGGGATCTTGATAGTTTCACCAGTTGCTGGGTTGCGACCCATTCGAGCTTTTCGTTTTTGCTTAACTAGCTTACCTACACCTGGGATAGTGAATTCACCATTCTTCTTCACTTCCTTGTATGCCAACTCTACCATTGATTCAACAAGTCCGGTCACGTCTTTTTTGCTGAGACCTGACTGTTCTGCTAGAGCAGTCATGATTTGTGACTTGGTCATTTTTGCCATATTCACGTCATGTATTATTAATTAACTGCTAGTAGTATAGCTGATTTTTTTTAATAAAACCAATATATTCAAGGGTTTTAGCTGTTGATAACGCTTTTAGAGCAATAGTAACGACACTGATAGAGAATCTATAATAAAAAAGCTACCTAGTAGCTTATTATTTTTTTTGCTAAATTTAAACAAAATACCTTACTTACTTATTTTTAAGTAGGTATAGCTGACGGCTAATATAAAAAATGCTCCCATACAATAGCAACCAGGCAAAGGGGAGGGGCACTTTGTTTTTTACCGGCTGGATTGTAAAAGCTCTTTGATTTTTGTTTTTAAAAGCTACAAGACGATCTGCTTCACCAATGACCTCAAACTGATCATCTAGCACATTAGCCAGCCGCTGCTCGTACTCTGATTTCTTACCTGGAAACTGGTTGGTCTGCTGATAATCAGCAAGTACTATAGGTGCTTGTACAATCGGCATCTGCTCATACCACTGATTTTCAGGGTACCGAGCGTTTATCATTGGGCGGTTGGCTAGCGCGGCAAAAAACTGAGCTGGGATAAATTTCACATGATCGTAATATTGAATCAAATTAAACCATGAAGAGATGTTTAGGATCGGCTGATTTCGATTAGTTGAAGTATTAATAGTATTTGCTAGCTCGATGTTTTGCTCAGTAAACGCGTATCGCAGAAGCATCCCTTCGTGACCCTCGCCTTTTACAACAAAACGAATTCCTTGCAGAAAAATATTTTTATCAATTAACATTGATGTTGCTCCGCTATTTAAATTAACAGTATATACAGGATACACACCAATGAGCACTATAAAAATACATGCAAATACTATTTTTACTGCTGTTGTTTTTAGATTTGCCGCTACCCATGTCAAGAAAAACGCACTACATACTAGCATTGCCCACGCTCCCATACTTGAGAAAAATCTAAGTGGTGCAACAAGGAGTAATGGAGAAGACGCGAGAATGATGCCAAAGAAAAAGAACATATCTTTGTAGCCTGCCTGCTTTCTAAGTTTTGTTACAATCACCACAAGAGAAATAATAAAAAGCCCGACCAATACTGCATTAATGCTTGCTACCTTGTCTAAGTTAAATGTGTCTGGCCAGCTTGGGTGAAAATAACGTAAAAACTCATGATTCATTATCAAGTGCACAAGCCACGGCAGATATGCAATGTATGATACCGCCAATGCCTTTGCCACTGGCTTCACATATACTCTTTGTTTCCAAGCCCAAACTCCGAGTGCAAAAGCTATCACATACGGAAATATCATATGTGTATACCAAAACAATGTAAGTAGTAGGCCGGCTGCGATGTTTTTTTTGTTTTTAAACAACACCAACAGTAATGGACTGCTAAATAAAACAATAGACGCCGGTGTGGTGATACTTAACATATTGATCACTGTTGCGTCGGCTGTTACTAACAATAAAAACAATAGCGACAGAAGTGGATTAAATATTTTTTTTAATGACCACCAACTAACAGTGAGCAATCCAATCGTTGCTATAAATGCAACCCAAAAAAATAGTTGTACTGACGTTACGCCAAGGCTAGTTACTGTAGCTATGAATATATGATATACCGGAGGATAGGTATGTGCTCGGCCAAGTGGATTACTCTCCCAGTTTTCCCACCATGTTACTCCTCCATTATCGATAAAGCCTTGTGCAGTCATAACATGAAATGACATGTCATCAGAAGCCAAAAGCAACATTTCTTTATTGACTAAAAACATTACGCCAAGCAGGGTAATAATTGCTATTCCTAGAATTGTGCTAATTTTATATAGTTTCTTCATCTTGTGTCGTTGCTTTATAGACTTGATTTACCACCGTACCTAGGCCGAGCAGAAGTAAGGCGATGGCAAGCCAACTAGGAAAAATAATTCCAGTGGGTGTTGCTTTGATTACATCATCGCTGTTATTAATGAATATTTGCAATCTACCATATTCACCGAGATAACTGAATTGCTCATCAATAATGTCAGCAATTTTTTGCTCTTTTTCTGTTTTTTGATTTTTAAACTCATTAGTCTGCCGATAGTCGACAAGTAGTACTTTTCCTTTTTCAAATGGCACTGGTTTGTATACAAACACTTCTGGCGCTCGATGTCCGCCCATTGCTCTGTATGATAAAGCTGCAAAAAGCTGAGCGGGGACGTATAGCTTATCAGGCCTGATCTGTGTAATATCGAAAACAGTTGAAAGATTTACAATAATATCATCTGGCTCTGTTTTTTCTCTAATTTGATTTGCTAGCTGCTGCGCTTCATTGTCAAAGCCACTTTTTACCAATGTATCTGAAAGAGGATGCTGTTTAAAAAATACTCCGCCTTGGATTCGCGTGGTTCCCCAATTAATACCCGTGTCACTATGAGCGACTAACAAAATAAGTGCTGCGTGAAGCGTGCCAATAACAACCACAGCAAAAATGATGGAAAGTTTTTTACGATAGTGAGATATAAAATAGTCTAGCAAAAATGCGATAAGCACTGATCCAGAAAATAATCCCCCACTTAAGAAAAAACGGTTTGGCCAGTTATATAACGTCAATGGTATCTGTAAGCAAAAGAAGATAGCAAAAAATAATGAAGCGCGGAACTCTGGTTTGCGAAAATGTATAACACAATATACTAATGCTGCGATTATCAAAACGTAAAGCTCTACATTAATTAACATCTGTAATTTCTCAGCATACCCTGCATAGTCATTGTTAAAATATTTTACTGAGAAAAAGTTAATTATTATGTGCAGTAACCATGGTGAGTATAAAATACCTGCAGCAATCAATGTGGTTATCACGGTTTTAAAATGCTCACGACAGACAACCCCCCAGATAGCCAATGCTGTAACTACAAAAACAGGAATTGTCATGTGGGTGTACAAAATCAATGTAAGCAACGCGACGCTACCAAGTAGTCTCTTTTTTTGAATCAAGTATATAAGCAGTGGTGTTGAAAAGATAACCAGTGATGCAGGCACGATGCTTGATTGTAGCCTAATTGCATAATCTGTTGCAGTAACGATCAGGACAAAAAACATGGCTGCTCGTGGACTATACAGAAGCCTAACACCTAGCCAGCCGATCAGCGTAGCAATCACCACGCCTATAAAACGCATAATCATGGCATGCGTAATTGGCTCAATGCCGGTTTTTGCGATTAGCATATTTACCAGGCCAAAGAGTGGCGGATAGATATTTGCCCGGCCTTGAGGCGGGCTCTCCCAAAACGTCCAGGTTGCGATTCCATCGACTTGCTCAAAGTGCTGCCCTATAGACATATGGAATGCAACATCTTCTGAATAGGTATCAATCAAGGGTGTTTGTGTGGTTGTAAAAATAGCAAAAAAGATCATGTAGAAGAGTACCACTAGAGACTCCCAATGAATTTTTCGAGTTTTTCCAAAAGGCATTTTCATGATACTATTATAACACTAAATTTTTTTCTATAGTAGGATGATTACCCCAAAAAAACAGCTAATTTCTGATAAAAACCTGTTCATTGTCACTGCTACACTGCAAGACGCAATCGCTGCTCCAGTAAAGTCCCCAGAACTTGGCTCAGCTGGGTATGACGCATTTCTCGAAAAAGCTAATATCAGTGAAACAGACACGGCTCGTATCTCACCGAATCGTCACACTGTAGTATCTTCAGTAGAATCTCCATCTAGTTCACCGATTGAATCTGATGCTGGTATTACTAATGTTCCTGGCATATACCTATCACTCTATACCGCTGACTGTATTCCGCTAGTAATCTACTCACCGAAGAAAAAAACTGTAGCGCTTGCGCATATTGGATTTCAAGCAATTGGCACAAAGTTAATACAAAAAGTTGTAAAAGCAATGCATGAAAACTATGAGGTAGATCCAGCTGATTGTCTTGCATACCTCGGCCCGTCTATCTGCATGAGTGAGTACAAGCACCGTCAGATCCGTGGGGCATACAAAAAAGCCTTGTTTACTCGTGCTGGACAAACATCGGCCGTGCACAAGCAAGGAGTCACTACCTACATCAGCATCAAGCGAGCTGCACGTGAACAGCTTAATGAAAGTGGCGTTGTTTTCAACAACATTGAAACATCAGATTACTGCACGGTGCAAGACTATGAATTATTTCCTTCGCACTATCGCGAGGGACTGCAGCGACAGCATAGCCTTCTTACTATTGTTGGTATAAAAAAATAACATGTATATCTTAGGAATTGAAACGTCATGTGATGAAACAGCAGCTGCAGTGGTTGAAGTGCACCATGGCACTTTTACGGTACACTCAAACATCGTGTCATCCCAAACAGACATTCATGCAGAGTATGGCGGTGTCGTGCCAGAGGTTGCGGCTCGTAATCATGTTATAAATATTATTCCAGTTATTAATCAAGCCTTAGAAAAAGCAGCTATCAGTATCAATGACGTGGTTCGAATCGCAGTAACTGTTAAGCCGGGATTACTTAGTTCGCTTCTGATCGGCACTCAAACAGCCAAGACTATTGCATGGGCATATAAAAAGCCTCTTGTGCCTGTAGATCACTTGAAGGCGCATGTGTATGCTGCATGGCTAAATAACCAATCTATAGTCTTTCCTGCAATTGCTCTTATCGTCTCAGGCGGTCACACCCAACTAGTCTACATGAAAGATGAGCATAGTTTTACAAACATTGGCCAGACACTTGATGATGCAGCGGGCGAAGCATTTGATAAAGTGGCAAAGATGATGGACTTGCCATACCCTGGTGGTCCTGAAATCTCTAAGCTTGCACAGCTTGGTAAGCGCGATGCATATAGCTTTCCACGACCAATGCTTGAGAGTGGGGATTTGATGTTTAGCTTTTCCGGCTTAAAAACCGCTGTGCTGTATACGCTCAAAGAAATATCGGCTATTTCACAAAAAAACAAAGAAGATATTTCGGCTAGCTTTGAACAGGCGGTCGTGGATACGCTTACTACTAAAACCAAAAAGGCTGTCAAACAACATTCAGCCAAAACCTTATTACTAGCTGGTGGTGTTGCGGCTAATACATATCTGCGCGAAACACTAGCCACTACTGCAGAAGAGCTTGGGATCAGCTTTATCGTACCAGACAGAGTATACTGTACTGATAATGCAGCGATGATCGCAGCGGCTGGGTACTTTCAGGAAGCTCAGGATATCTCACATATTACTGTGGAGCCAAATTAATATGCAATACACTACTAGCTCAATAGAAGAAACTCATCAAATTGCCGAGACGTTCTGCCAGCAACTTAACGGTGGCGAAGTTGTCGCACTCCATGGTGAGCTTGGAGCAGGCAAGACTACGTTTGTGCAGGGAATTGCAAAAGCACTTGGAGTATCAAATCCAATTACCAGCCCGACGTTTACCATCATGAATGTATATGAAGCTTCACACCCAACAATTAAGCTACTTATACATATTGATTGCTATAGAATAAGTGGGGCTGATGACTTACGAGCGATTGGTGCGGATGAATATTTTGGACGTGAGGATGTAGTAGTCTTTATCGAATGGCCAGAACGGGTAACTAGCATGCTTCCTAGACAGCTGCCGGGTATTCGGCTACAGTTAGGTAAGATGAGTAACCAAAGAATTATTAATATTACGCTATAAAATCTATGAAACGAAGAAGCCCTGAAATGATGCCAGAACCTCCAGTTGAAGAAATTGAATCAACGGAAACGGCTGAATTTGACCCCATCAGTCCTGATTCCTTTGAGGTTACTGTTTCGCCAACTGACTCAAAATCTCTTGTTAGCCGACTTGATAGCTCACTACACCCAAGTGACCATGAAGCCACTTCAGATGAGGCAAAAAAAGTAGCAGAAACAATCGAGGCCATGCCTGCGTTTTCAGCTTATAAAGATCAGCGTGTTACGTTTGAAAAAATTGAAAGCATTCTTACTGACTTTGATAGCTTATATGCTGGATTTGAAGATGAAAAAGATATTCAAGAAAAGAGACAAAGCTTAGCTAATCTTATTGAAAGTGTTCGTGATTCAGCGGAGCGATACTATAATGTCATTGTCCAGTATCAGGCTACTCGTGACAATACTATGAAAAGAATGAGAATGGATGACAGGGAGTTCCAAGAGGAACTAGTCAGTATCGACCATAGACGAAGAAGAGTTCATGACTCACTCTTAGCAAATCTTAGAGCCTTATACAGAAGTAGTAAGAAGCTTATTGATCCAGAGCGACCTGCAGTTGATGTAATGGGAATTGATCCAAGAAAAAAACTTTTTTCACTTGACCAGCTCACTGATGAAAATAGAGCAATAGCAGGTCAATGGGCCTTTAATGCAGTTGTTGGCTCACGTTTACAAAAAATTTACTCAGAGGCACAAGAAATTATTAAAAAAAATGAGGAAGCGTAATGCTTCCTCATAACTAAAGTGCTTGTCTCCCTTTTTCTTCCGACAATTGCGCTGCCAACAGCTTCAAGTTCAAATCGTTGATTCGGATATCGAGCCGAGACAGTGCTTTGCGGGCGTTTTCAAGGTTTTGCGAAGACTCATCTTCTGCGAGTCTAAGCAAGGCGTCTTCAACCTCTCCGACGGAATCGTCAGAAAAGCTGTCTTTCTGATCGTTCCAATCAGCTAATGTAGTAATGGTCATTTTACTGACCCTTTCTCTTTATAGTTTTTGATATTAAAGACGATGGTATAATATCATATTTTTATACTTTTGTCAATATTTATTCTACTTATTGACTAAATTTAGTCATAAAAAGACCCTTTCGTGGTGAAAGGGTCGAGGAACAAATGGCGTGGAGCCTAGTGCTAGACTGCCTGGGCACAGTGAGCACAAAGTCGTGAGGAGAGCTTTGCCTTCATTTTACCAAAGGAGATATTTCCATCTCCAAGGCAGGGCTGACGCAGAACATCATCTGACTGACAGACTGTGGGGTCAAGCTCAGGATTTGAGCTAATCTCCTTGAGTCGTTCAGCATATGCCGTGGCTTTCTTTTGATTGGTCTCAGTAAGGCCCGCTAGTGCCTGGAAAATACCTCCTTGCAGGTAATCAGAGGTGATATCATTAGCGGAGTCGAATTGAGACCTGCCACCATCTTTTTCGACGAGCTTAGGCACTCGCGAAGATGAACCGTTCTCAATCGTCTTGATTGCATGGCATATCAAGAAGATTACTGCACCACGACGACACAGAAGGCTGCTGTGTGAATAAAGAATTTCAACCAACTCATTCAGCTCGTTGGCGGCATCCTTGTCTTCTTCGTCATCGAAAGCAGGAAGAATGCAGCTTAGTTCTTCATCGTAGCGCACCTTTGCCTCTGCGAGGTCCTCAGGAACTGGGGTGGTGATGGACGAGGCAGGTCCAACACCATTTGCGGAAGGGGAAGGGACAGTCTTCATAAGTGAAACACTCCTGTGAGTAGGTTGGGTTTGTAGAATGTGCTAACCTAGCGCAAACTAGAAAAGCTCCATCTGGAACTATTCTGATACGATACACTTTTATGCTATTTTTGTCAATCTAGAGCTCTGCACCGATATCTTTTGCAACTCTAAAGACTTCATCGACAGTTGTAAGGCCATCAAGTGCCTTAAGAAGACCATCCTGGATCATGGTGAGCACACCATGCTTGTGAGCT
>CAYXZR010000002.1:0-13638 GCA_964470025.1 uncultured Gammaproteobacteria bacterium
AACAATATGCCCCCCAAACTCACCAGCACCAGGTCCAATATCGACAATCTCGTCTGCCGCTTCCATGGTCATACTGTCATGCTCAACCACAATCACAGTATTTCCACGATCACGCAGCTGCTTCATAGTTTCAATAAGCTTGGTATTATCTCGTTGGTGCAGACCAATAGATGGCTCATCCAGAATATATACAACCCCACTAAGCGCTGAGCCCAGCTGTGTCGCTAGACGAATACGTTGCAACTCACCACCAGCCAATGTATTTGCAGATCGATCAAGCGTAAGATAGCCAAGTCCCACATCACGCAAATACTCCAGGCGAGAAATCACTTCTTTGACTGCCTGCTGCGCAATCGATCGTTGCTGCTTCGTTAGTTTCTTAGAGTTATTCGCAAGACTTACAAAAAACTCCAGCAAATCATCAATCGTCATCTTTGTTAACTGTGCGATTGACTGATCAGACAAGGTCACTGCAAGCGCCAGAGGTTGCAAACGAAAACCTTCACATGCCGGACATACCTGAACTCGCATGTATTGCTCAATCTCTTGTCGTAAATATTCAGAAGAAGTGCTTTGATGCTTTTCTTCAAGCAAAGCAATTACTCCTGGAAACTCCAGCATGTCATCTCCCACCTTATAACTCTTGGTGCCAGTACCTCGAAGCAGAATTTCTAGTGCTTTTTTAGAAAACTTTTCCAATGACAAATCCATCGCAAAATCATTTTTCTCAGCTACTGCTTCAAGTAACTTCCAATACTTACTGTGATTAGAAAAATTACGCGCCCATGGTTTAATTGCTCCCTGGGCTAATGTCAATCGCTTGTTTGGAATAACCAACTCTGCATCAACTTCTTGACGAATGCCAAGGCCCGAGCAACGAAAACAAGCACCCGCTGGAGAATTAAAAGAAAAATGTCGTGGCTCAAGTGGTGGCAATTCTATAGCACACTCCGGACAATAATAATATTTCGAATACCGACACTCGCTTCCATCTCGTGTAACAGTCGACATATGACCATTTCCAAAATCCATTGCCAGTTCAACCAAGCGAACTGCATCATCACGACGCATTGCTGCTCGCTTGCCTTCTGGATTATATTCTCCAATAACAATTTGGAAATCATGCTTCTGCTCTTCGCTTAGTGACTCATAACGTAAATCATTAAGGGGAATAATCTTTCCTCCTACACGCACCGCAGAAAATCCAGCTTTTTTAATCTCAGGAATGCTCTTAGCATGATTACCATCTTCATCCAATGCTAAAGGTGATGTAATAGTAACAGTCTGATTTTTTTCTACCACCTCATCAATGATAGTTGAAACACTATGCGTACTGAGAGGTTTTTTACAGGTAGGACAATGAACCTGACCAATTCGTGAGTAAAGTAACCGCAAATAATCATACACTTCTGTTAGCGTTCCAACTGTTGAGCGTGGGTTGGTAGCACCTGCTCGCTGATCAATAGAAATAGCTGGTGACAAACCATCAATAGAATCAACATCTGGTTTATCCATTAAACCCAAAAACTGTCGAGCATAAGCCGACAGTGATTCTACATAACGACGCTGACCCTCAGCATAAATTGTATCAAATGCTAACGACGACTTACCTGATCCTGACAACCCTGTAAAAACTAACAATGCATCACGAGGAAGCTCGACATCAATATTTTTTAAATTATGAACACGTGCACCTTTGATTACTATTTTTTTTGGCATACAGAAAATTTGTGCAAATAAAAAAGTGTATACTTCCAAACTAAGAAAAAAGTATACACCTAATCACAGCAAATGTCAAAGCCTACTCTAATTTACACACCTCCCTGCGTCACCTTGCTGATCATATGAACCCCCTCTACACCGAAATGGTGAACAACACGGCGTACCTGCTCCTACGGTACAACTTTGATATTCCGACAAACAGTTATCATCACTACTCGTGGGAGTATTAGTGTTTCTAGAAGATGGAAGAATCTTATACTCCAGTGAAGATGGAAGAATCTCGGGTGGGCTTGGAACCTTCAGCGTTTCAGGGTTAGCAATACGGGGGTTAATAGTGTACAGCACTAGATAAGAAAGCAATGCCAAAAAAAGTCCTAACAACGCAGACATAATAAAGTCCTTGGCACGACCAATCCGCTCCTGAGAACCAGCAGAGGTAAGCCACAAAAAACCACCCACCATAATCATAATTACGGCAAGTATTGCTGCAAGCTGCACCCCATACTTAAAAATTGCTGAAATATACTGAGTAAGCCAAGGGATTTCACAATAAGAATCAGGATCATTACTGCTACTGCATTGAACTGAATTAAAATCTTGAAGCCCAGGAATGTCTTGCGAAAGCTCCGGTTTTAAAGAGTTAGGATTTACACTCTGAGCAAAAGCAGATCCTGAAAAAGAAAAAAGTATAAAAAAAGAAAAAAGTATAAAAAAATAGCGCATATTATTGACTCAACTGTTCTAAAATAACTTGTCGAAAGGCATCATATGTTGGTGCACCTTCGAGTTTAATATTATTTACAAAAAAAGTTGGCGTTGCTCTGACTCCCGCGGCATATCCTTCATTTAAATCATTTTCAACTTCTTGCAAATACTTCTGTGACGAATAGCAATCATTGTAGCGATTACGATCAAGACCAACTTGCAACGCTGCCAGCGTAAAAAAACTATCTCCTTGTGTAAACTGGCGCTGTTGCTCAAAAAGAAAATTATGCATTTCCCAAAACTTTCCTTGGTCATCAGCACATTCTGCAGCTAATGCTGCTTGCACAGCATTTGGATGACTATCAATCAAAGGAAAATCTCGATATACAAAATGCACCTGATCCCCAAACTCTGCCAAAATCTGATTCACCACCTCGTGTGCTCGCTGACAATAAGGACATTGAAAGTCAGAGAATTCTACAATTTGTACTGTCGCATCAGCTGGACCCCAACTTGGATCATCTTGTGTAACTAATGAATCACCCTGCGCTGTAGCGCTACCCTGTCCCAAAGAACCTGAATTAAAATACTGTATGACTGCAAATCCCAAAGCTACTCCAACACTGCTTAACAATAGAACAATACCGCCAATTATCCATACCCACCATTTCTGATACCACTTTCTGGTTGGATCACTCATACAAACTAAATAAGTATGTTATACTTGAGATAAGAAATTAATATACACAAAGTATATCATTTTTTATCTAATCTTCATAGAATAATATGAAGCATTCGTCTTCAATAGAAAAAGCCGAACAAAAAGCTCTGCAAAAAGCACAAAGACGGGCAAAAAAAGGAAAAGCAACCATGAAAGTCTCTGGCAGTCGAACCAAGTCTTTGCAAAAACTCATTATTGAAAAAAAAGACAAATAAGCTTGACATATTACAAGCAATCTGTTAAAGTTGCTGTACTATTTATCTCGTATCTCTTAATTAATTATTTCAGTTAAAGACATGTCTATTGATATTATTCAAGTCATTCTTGCGATTCTGCTTATTACAGCTATTTTGATGCAAAGCAAAGGCTCAGGACTTGGTGCCGCATTTGGTGGCGGAGGCTCAGTAAAACACGTAAAACGTGGTGCCGAAAAAGGACTACACATCATTACAATCGTCATTGCAGTATTGTTTTTACTAACTGCACTATTTAACACCTTCAACTAATAACACCCCAGCACCTAGTGTTGGCGTCCCCCTATGCAATGCGTAGGTTTGCTATAGTTTTGTATGCGCTCACCTCTCTCAAGCGGAGACATAAATAAAAAACTAGTACATTCTCTCAATAAAAAAAAGGTCCCATCATTGAAGCAATATCGATATGTTGGGAAGGTTTTAACGAGATTCGAAAAAAAAGTAGTTGCAGTATGTTTTGGATTAATAATCGCCAGTCTTATTGGTATTGGAATTAGATTCTATGTTACTAATTTCAAGCCAGTACCAATAACAGGTGGCGAGTATACAGAAGCGTTAATTGGCGCGCCACAGTACATCAACCCACTTCTTTCACAAACCAACGATGTTGATAGCGATATTAGTCGATTAGTTTTTTCTGGACTTGTTCAGTTTGATAAAAATCTAGATATCGTACCTGACCTTGCCGAAGGTTGGTCAATGAGCGCTGACGGATCATCATACACGTTTAGACTTAAAGACAACCTCACATGGCACGATGGTGAGCCATTAACTGCAAGTGATATTGTATTTACAATCGAGAGCATTCAAGATCCTGACTTCAAAAGTCCGCTTCTTATTAGCCTCCGTGGGGTAACAGCAACTGCGCCAGATGACAGAACAGTTGTCTTTACCCTACCAGACGGACCATTTCCTGGATTCCTTGAGCTAATGACACTTGGCATTTTACCTCAACATATTTGGCGAGATATTCCTACAATTAATGCTAACCTAACTGAATTCAATCTAAAACCAGTTGGGTCAGGTGCTTGGAAATTTGATAGCTTTTTACGAGACACACTTGGAAATGTAAAAGCCTACACGCTTGTTCCATTTGAAAACTATCATGGCAAAAAACCATATCTTGAAAAAATTACATTCAAATTTTACCCACACGACTTCGAAACTGGAATTGAAGCATTAAAAAGAAATACTGTAGAAGGAATAAGTTTTCTTCCAAAGGACTTAAAGTCCGAATTAGAAAACAAAAAAGACAGTGTGCAGTACTCTTTCTCACTCCCACAGTATACTGCCCTATTTTTTAATCAAAGAGAGCAAGAACTTTTCAAAGATAAAAAAATACGACAAGCACTAGCAATAGCAATTGATAAACCATATGTACTTGAGCAAGCATTGCAACGTGAAGGTGAATTAATCCACGGCCCCCTACTTCCACTAACCGAGGAGCAAGAAAATGATATTGAAAAACTTCAATACAGTATCGAAAAAGCAAACACCCTCCTAGAAGAAGCTGGGTGGGATGCAATTTCACCAGATGAATATGTTGACCTACTAGTAGAACAGGCACAAGCTGAACAGGAAGCTAATAGTGAAGAAGATGAAAGTGAAGAAGATGAAAACAGTGAAAATCAAGAAGAAAGTGAAAATACCACAAGCACACCTGAAGCAATCATTGATCGATCAGAATTTGAAAACCGAGCAGACGAACAACTAGTATATAGAGAAAAAGACGGTGAAATCCTCGAACTCACTATTACGACCGTAAATCAAACTGAAAGTATTCAAACTGCTCAGGTAATTAAAGAGCTATGGCAAAAGCTAGGTATCAAAGTAACACTTAATAGCGTAGAAGGTAATAGAATTACGCGTGACGTAATAAAAACTCGTGATTACGAAATATTACTGTACGGCATTATCGTAGGATCAGATCCAGATCCTTATCCTTTCTGGCATTCTTCACAAATTGAAGACCCAGGACTTAACCTTGCATTATTTTCGAATCGCGCTGCAGATGAATTACTTGAACGTGCTCGAACCGCCACATCCACTGAAATCCAACTCGAAGCATACACTGACTTCCAAAAACTACTTACTGAAGAAGTTCCAGCTGTATTTCTACACAATCCAACATACACATACGTCGTAACTAACAAAATCAAAGGTATTAATATCGAACGAGTTATTGTTCCAGCTGATCGCTTCAATAATCTCGAAGAATGGTATGTAAAAACCAAACGAACATACCAGCCTCACACTGAGTAAGCCAGCCGATCCTTCTGCCCAAGTACACTACTTTGGCATAGGAATTGGCTTAGGTTTTCCTCTCGTGTGTAATCACACTCTAATTAATCAATAATTAATCTACGTTGAGTAAACTCAACACATCTAACTATGGAACAATCAAAACCACGTCGAAACTCTGATTCTCGACGAAACGCATCGCGGAACCAAAGACATCGCTCTGGTAAAAATTTTTCGCGAAATAAAAAACATTCACCACAAGGTGATCAGGTAGCCACAAAAGGTCCTAAAGAAAAAAAACTTCGAATTATTCCTCTTGGAGGGATGCAAGAGGTTGGCTTGAACATGACTATTTTTGAATATGGCGATGATATTATCATTCTTGATATGGGACTTCTCTTCCCAGAAGAAAACATGCCAGGAATCGACTATATTATTCCAAATACTGACTACCTAAAAAATAAACAGAAAAATATTAAAGCCGTAGTCATCTCACATGGTCACCTTGACCATATTGGCGCCGCACCAATCCTCCTTGAACAACTTGGATTCCCACTTGTACTTGGACGTCCGCTAACACTTGCAATGATTAAGCACAAGCAAGAAGACTACAAGAAAAACTCAGTTAAGCGTCTAAGAACAAGTGTTATCAAGGGCTTACAAGATGTTTTCAAATTTGGAGGATTTACTATTAAGTTCTTCCAAGTTGACCACTCAATCATGGACGCTGTTGGAGTTATTATTGAAACCCCAGACGGCACCGTGATTCATCCTGGTGACTGGACACTTGAAAAAGATCCTCAAGGCAAGCCAAAAATCGACTACACGCATCTTCAGAAAATACAAAATAAGCCAACTATTCTGATGCTTGAAAGTCTTGGAGCAACTGATGTGCGACAAAGCGCAACTGACCAAGAAATGAAAGAAAACCTTCTAAAGCTTATCAGCAGTGACCAAGGACGAGTAATCGTCGGTACATTTGCTTCTCAGATTGAGCGTATTGGCTGGATTATTGAGCAAGCAGAAAAACTAGGAAAAAAAGTAGCACTTGATGGATACAGTATGAAGATGAATATTGAGATCGCAAAAGAACTTGGATACATTAAAGCCAAAAAATCAACACTTATCCCAATCAAAGATATAAGTAAATATGATGATAAAAAATTACTCATCTTAGTAACAGGTGCACAAGGCGAAGGTAACGCAGTGCTCTCACGAGTAATTAATGGCTCTCACAAATTCATTACCATAAAAAAATCAGATACCGTAATCCTATCATCATCAATAATTCCTGGTAACGAAAATACTATCCAGAGACTCAAAGATGGATTATATCGTCAAACCGACAATGTAATTCATGGTGAGCTCATGGACATTCACGTATCAGGTCATGGTAACAGAGAAGATATCAAGTACATGCTTGAGCAAATCAAACCTGACTATTACCTACCTGTCTACGCATATCACTACATGTTAAAGGAAGCAGCAAACATCGGTAAATCAGTAGGAATTGATCCAAAAAAGATATTTGTGCTTGATAATGGTCAAGTTGCTGAATTCACCAAAAAAGGTGGCACACAAACTGATGAAAAAATCCCATCAAACTATGTATTCGTAGATGGACTAGGAGTTGGTGATGTATCACACGTTGTTTTACGAGATCGACAGATGATGGCAGAAGATGGAATGATCGTAGTAATCGCAACTATTGATAAAAAGAAATCAACACTTGTCCAAAATCCTGATTTAATTTCTCGAGGATTTATCTACATGAAAGAAAATAAAAAGCTAATCGAGCAAACTCGAATGAAGGCAAAAAAAATCTTTCAAGGAAATCTTAAAAACGAAGTTGATGAACAATACTTCAAGGATCGAATCAGAAATGAAATTGGAGAATTCCTCTGGCAAAAAACTCAACGACGACCAATCGTTCTACCAGTTATCATTCAAGTGTAATATTAAAGCCCCACAAATGTGGGGCTTTTTTAAATTTGACAGTAATTTTGAAACACTGCTAAGATATATACACATTAACAATTATAAAACCTATGACGCGTGTCCCCGATATACTGGGGATTGGGCACGCTGAGGTGGTTACTGCATATAGTGGTAGCCCGGCAGTCTCCGTAACCATAGACTTACTATTATCGCCTCTTGAGGTAGGTAGAGATAGGAAAAACGGTCTGGCAATCGTGGCAGATTTTTTTATTTGCTACACAGACAATAAAGGTGGCAGCGCGAGGTTCTCAAGAATCCCGTCCTTTGATCATAGAGTTTTCTATGGTTACAGGACGGGTTTTTTATTGCCCACATTCTAGCTCATTAAAGGAACTGTCATGCACAAAACTAACAAGGATCTTTGCCCCTGGTGTCATCAAGTCATGACCACAGCCCCTGGTGCCTGGACTGATCAGTTTGAAATTACCTGCGTCAACCCTGCTTGTCCAGGACAACCAACGACACAATCATCAGATACTAAGCCATGCAAAAAATGCGGTAGTGGCACGATACAAAAGTACTCACCTCCCGGCTGGTCTACAGCCACTAGAGATCGCTGCAATAATCCAGAATGCCCATCACGGAAAGAAAAAGGCATGTTCCAGTAGTCGCTCCTTTAAAGCACCACTTTGTGGTGCTTTTCTTTACACACCAATAACAACAAGGTACAATAAAGTTCATATGAAACATACTATTTTATCAGGAATTCAACCTACAGGCAGACTACATATTGGCAATTACTTTGGTGCGCTAGCCAACTGGATTAAGCTACAAAATGACCATCACAGTTACTTTTTTGTTGCCGACTATCATGCAATTACAGGTGAACATAAATCAAAAGAAAAGAAACAAGAAATTATTACACTTGCCAAGTCATTTCTTGCTGCCGGACTTGACCCTCACAAAGCAACATTATTTATTCAATCATACATTCCTGAACACACTGAACTTACATGGATTTTCAATACCGTTACTCCAGTAAGTTTTCTTGAACGTATGACTCAATACAAAGATAAAGCTGCGCAGCAAGTACAAAACATCAACATGGGACTTTTTGATTACCCAGTACTACAAGCAGCTGACATTCTGATGTATCACCCAACTGCTATTCCAGTTGGCAAAGACCAAGATCAACATCTAGAACTCACTCGAGAAATTGCTCGATTCTACAATAATAAGTTTGGTAATACATTCAAAGAACCACAAACACTTCATACTGAAACTTCAAAAATCATGAGCATCTTAGAACCAGAAAAAAAGATGTCAAAAAGTCTTGGCGACAACCACTGCGTATACCTCGACGATGATGAAAAAATAATTAGTAAAAAACTATCTAAGGCTCCAACCGACAGCGGCGACGCCTCATCTAAAGGCGGAAAAAATCTACTTGCACTACTTAAGCTTTTTAACGCGGAAGCATACAAGCAATTTAACAAAGATGCTAAACATGGCTCGCTGCGTTACGGCGATCTCAAAAAACAATTAGCAAATGACATTGCGCAACACTTCGCTGAATTTCAAGACAAACTAAAAAATATCTCCGACAAACAAGCACTTAATACCTTTATCACTGGCTCAGAAAAAGCACGCGTAGTTGCTGAAAAGACCATGGAAAAAGTCCGCAAGCAAATTGGTATACGATAACTATGGAGGCTATCCTCATACTTCTCTACCTTCTAACTGGCCTGGCAATTCTTGCTGGGCTATTTGTTGGCGCCAGTGCGCTAGCATTTTTCTTTGTTCGCGTACCATTTGCCAGTACACCAGCAAAATGCAAAGAAATTATCATCAAAGAATTTAATCTCAAACCAGGAAACATCTTTTATGATCTTGGTGCTGGCGATGCACGCTTTATGATTGAAGCTGAAAAATACGGCGCCAAAGCTACTGGCTTTGAAGTAGCTGCATGGGCGTATTTCAGAGCAAAACTAAATCTTTTAAAAAACAAATCTCAAGCTCAACTATACTTTAAAAACTTTTACTCTCATAACCTCTCTAGTGCTGATGCAGTATTTTGCTTTTTGATTGACTCTGTGATGTCAAAAGTTGAAAAAAAATTACTCACTGAGCTCAAACCAGGCACACCTGTAATCTCCTATGGCTTCAAAATGCCAACCTGGCAACCAGAACGCATTATTGAAATTCCACTCAAAAAACGCCATGGCAAAGCATATCTATATATCACGCCTGGACAATAAACTAGTATTATTGTAAGGTAGGCGCACAAACACGAACATTCACAACTCAAAGAAAGGCTTTATCATGAGTATCTTCAATTACTCCCTAGCAGCCATTTCCATAGCTGTTATCATCTATGGATTGATGACTGTGTATGTCATTATGGCACAGCCAAGTAAAGAATCATTTCTGTACAAAACCACTGCGTGGGTTACTATTGTCATATGTAGTACAATTTCATTTGCATTTTTTAGAATAATGCATCGAACAACTCTCAGAGGAAACATCAAAGAAGCTCGACAAGCACACAAACAAGGTAAGTTGGTTATTTGCTGCAATCATCTTTCGGCATGGGACAATTTTTGCCTCGCTACGGCCCTTGGCTATCCCTGGTTCATCTTTCACCCTTCACGAGTGCCGATAAACTCACCAAAATTCAGACGAGAGATCACAAAAAAAAGCATCCAGCAAAGGATACTTGAACTATTAAACTGCGTATTCATAAACCCAAAAGCTAGCGCCTCTTGGTTTAACGAAGTAACAAAAAGACTAGCTGAAAATAATCATCAGGTAATAGTTCTCGGTGAAGGAACCAGAGCTGCTGGTGACAAGAGCGTGCTACAAAGATGGCAACCCGGCGCTGCTAAGCTGGTTGCTGACGCACAAGCGACATGGATACCGGTTGGAATACGAGGCATGGAAAACATATTACCAGTTGGTTCAAAAATCCCAAAACTTATCGGTAAAAGAGTATGCATCTATTTTGGAGAACCAGTACAATTCAATCCAGCCATGACAGTATCTGAAATTCAAGCCGCTCAAGCAGAACAAGTTCAATTTCAACTCCGACTAGCAAGCACCTTACTTGCACACTACCAACAGATAAAAGCACTTTGGTCATGACCGCGTATGCGGTCTTTTTATTTACGCTAATTTTTTAATATACTTCACAAACTGCTCACCTTTTTCTTCATAGTCTTTCCATACCCCAAAACTTGGTGAAGCAGTTGAAAGCAGACATATTTCTCCAGAAGAAGTATATTTATATGCAAAAGCAACAGCCTTTTGCATACTACGAGTTTTCAATACCTTAAACTCCTTTGTTTGAGACAAAATCTTACTACCACTATTAGGAAATAGTACTACATTTTTTACTCCATATTTTTTAAGCATCTTACGCAGCACAGTAAAGTCATACCCTCTATCTTTTCCGCCAAGAAAAATAGTCTCTACTTTTTTTAAAGCATCAAGTGCTGCCAGCGTTGACTCTGGAGTAGTCGATATCGCATCATCATAGAATGTAATGCCTCTAAAAGTCCCGATTTTTTCTAACCTGTGCGGCAAAGGCCGAAACTTCTTTAATACTTTTTTAATCACACTATCAGAGACATTATATAATCGTGCCACAGCAACCGCCGCGCGAATATTTGACTCGTTTTGCTTTCCAAGCAACTCAGAAGCAACTTCAGGAACTAACACTGACTGAAAATCAATTTCATGAGAGACAGATTCTTTTGCCCATTTTTTTAGTTGCACATCTTTACCATTAAACACAAAAAAATTATTACATGACTGGTGTGCTATAATTGACCGCTTTGCCTGCCAATACTGCTCCAGACCACCATGATAGTCCATATGATCAGCCATAAGGTTAGTCACAACCGCAACTGTAGGCGAATATCGTAAATCATCAAGTAAATAACTTGAGAGCTCAACCACAAAAATAGTGTCTTTTGAAGCCGCTCTTTTCACATGATTTACTAACGGGTCACCAATATTTCCAGCAAGCACTACCCGCTTCCCTGCTCGCTTTAAAAATTCATAAATTAAAGATGAAGTAGTGCTTTTTCCTTTTGTTCCCGTTATACCAATAACGTCATTTGTTACATTTGAGAAAAAAACATCAGTACTTGTCGTATATAGACGCTTTAACTTTTCTTTTGGCACACCTGGTGATTTTATTAGCACATCATAAGCAGTCTGCTGCTGTAAATACTTAGGATCTTGCTGTTGATCAAGAATTCCCACCTCAAGCTTTGGATATTGAGTTTTCATAAACGCATGCATAGCCTGTCCCTCACGACCATATCCAACAATTCCAACTGACTTCATCCCGCAAAAAATAAATGGGGCAGGAACTGTAGCTACCTGCTGCACATCCATAGCTTCATCAATAAGTTGCTGCGGTTTCTTAATCCAATTTGAAAATTCTTTAACCACGCGAGAATCAGCATACTTTTTCTTAATTAAGTGCAAGGCGGCTTGAGACTCTTCAAAACGCCCAACGCATTCTAGTGGCTTCTGGTTACCAAAACCTAAAAGATCTTTATATGTTTTTAATAATGAGATGTCATCAAGTAAATTTTTACCAAACATCTTCAATAATTTTTGCTTTGAAATAAATGGTGCCAAAATCAAAAACACAAATGCACATTTCGGACATGAACAGCACCATAGCGAATCAGGACGCTTCTTGTGTATAGTAAAAGCACGATTACAACTCGTAAACGTCTGAAAAAAGTCTTGGTAAGTAGAAAACTCTTTTGCAATGCGCAATTCATGAAATGATCGCAGAAGAGAAAAGTAATAAATATCTGGCGTAATAGTAGTGCGAACATATTCTTGAAAAAGCTGTTCAAATTCGAGACTCTTACTCCACTGATGATTAATCTCAAAACCCTTATACCTACGATTACCATAGCTGGCACTATACTCATTACCAACCACTACATAACGATAGTTATATAAAGCAGCTGTAAAAACTGACAAAAAAGCAACAATAGCAGAAATCGGCACATGACCATTATACGCTCCGCGATATTCTTTAAATAATGCCGGATCAATAGCTCGCTCAATAGCAACCTTCTTAGCACCAATCTGCTGAATCACCCTATCAACGACCGGGGATGATTTCTGCGTAGCAACATACAACGCATCAAAATACTTACCATCTTTTTGTAATAACTTAGCAGCAACAATAGAATCCTTGCCACCACCAATACCCAAAAGTGAGCGATCTTCTCGCATAAAAGAATGCGGATTGTGACTATTTTTTTTCTTGCCTTTAAATTCAACTAGTTGATAGGGGTCAAGTTTATTGGTAAAGCAAAACTCTCCCAACCCTTTGCGGTACACTGTAGTCCAAAAATAAGCTTGTTCAACACTCAGCTCATATGGATGCTTCACTCTCTTTGGGCAAAATAGTTTGTAATAGCTAATACCAAGCATCAAGTGCAAAGATTGTAATATATTTTTTACTACATCACCTGGGACCTCATCTCTAGTAACAGCCTTTGGTAATGTAAGCACTTCCTTAAATCTCAGCTCTTTTTGGTCACGAAAAACATAGCGATAGCGAAAAATCACTTGCCGCTTTTCAGGCTGATAACTATAGGTTGTGTACTCGAAATATAATGGCTTCATATATCAAAGTATAGCATACATAGATAAAAGGCTACCTAATAGTAGCCTTTTAAATTTCAACTGTAAACTATACTACTTTTTTCCCATTCCTTCAAATGCTCGCAGTACCTCCAACGGCATAGCAAAAATAACGGTATTAGACTGATCAGAAGAGAGATCATTAATTGATTGCAGCGTACGTAGGTGCAATGCTCCTGGAATTGAATTTAAAGTTGATGCTGCCTGAGCCATATTCTGAGCTGCAGCCACCTCTCCTTCTGCCTTGATAATAACTGCTCGCTTTTCACGTTCAGCTTCTGCTTGCTTTGCAATAGTTCGCTTCATTTCTTCTGGAAGAGTAATATCTTTAAGCTCAACATTAATCACCTTGATACCCCATGGATCTGACGCTGCATC
>CAYXZR010000002.1:13648-26747 GCA_964470025.1 uncultured Gammaproteobacteria bacterium
AAGTAGCTCATCAAGACTCACTTCACCGGAAGTGTTTCTCATTGTTGTTTGTGCTAACTGAGAAATTGCATAATTATATCGCTCTACCTCAATTACCGCTTTAGCTGCATCAGCTACTTTATAATAAATCACGGCGTTAATTCGAACAGAAATATTATCCTTTGTAATTGCCTCTTGATCTGGAACATCAACTGCTTTTACACGGATATCAACTTTCTTCATAGATTGAATAATTGGAAACACTAGTCTCCATCCCGGCTGCATGGTCTTTGTATATCGACCAAGCATAAATTTTACTCCTCGCTCATACTGATTAATTTGACGAATTGAAGTGATGATAATAACTAGCACCACAACAATAATACTCCAAAACTCCATAGTATTAAAATTATTAATTATCTGAAGAAGTAGTTGTACTATTCTCCAATAACGAAGGATCAATTAGTGAGTTAATCTCAGCTGCGATAAAATCCATTCGTTGCTGCAACAACTGAAAACACCTTTCAGAAGATCTGCCTAACTCCTGACAACTAAATAAAAATCCAGTCTGATATCCTGACAAAAAAGATTCATTATCTACAAATCCTATAATCTCTACATTCTCCGCGTTATCATCGTAGGAATCATCAGATGCCTGAGAATCGCCGAGCAAAAATCCACGAATGTATAATTCTTTATCGGTGACTTCCGGAAATGACTCTTGTGTCTGATAAAATAACGCTTCTGCAACTATATAGTCTTTGTTAAATAAAAATGACTGCGATAAAGCAACAATCATAGCAAGTGCTACCAGAAACACTGATAAAAACAAAAAGAGCAACTTCTGCAGCAATGGCATATTGCCTCTCATTAATCCTTCTGATTTTACTACTGTTAACTCTTGATACACCAAATGCAGGTATAGTAAGAACCAAGGCGCAATAACTACAGACGCTAGATTAGTAATGTATACTCCTCCTGGAATCAAATATAATATTCCAGAAAAAATCAAACTAGCTAGAAAAAATACGACCGCAAAAACTAAAAGCTTTGACCATACAGTCCACCACCATCCTCTCACGAGCGCCAAACTCTTTTTCATTGATGCAATAGGTCCCAATCCTTCAACCACAAACGTATAACTACTAAGTGAAAAGTAAACCGCAAAAACTATAGTTGGGAAGAAAATAAATGGAATAGAGAAAGCAATCATTTCTTGCTGAGCACCAAGCAATAACCCCAGAAAAACAAAAAGGTAATAAATTCCAAAACTAATTAATACAAAAAACATTCCTTGAAATACCTGCAAGCCAATAAACGCGCCAAAACGCTTTGCTGCTGTCATTAAAATACCCAGTAATGTATCAAACGCACCAATGACTGCATATAGTACACACAACAAACCGAATAAAGAAATCAGTGAAGTAACAATAAACATCAGCACTACACCAACAGCAACCAAGGGTGATGCCTTAACTAAATCATAATTGCCTGAGAAAAATTGATTAAAGGTTGCTCCAAAAAAATAATCAAATAAAAGTCCCGGCAAGACAATGATAAATCCAAGAACAATAAACTCTAGCCAGTGCTGTACAAACAACTGCCAAGATTTTTTAAGTAGTGCCAGTCCTCCTGAAAGAGATTTCTGTTTTATTTCCGACATGATTTTTAGAGATTAGTAATAAATTGTTTTAACTCTGCAACTTTTTCTTCAAGCAACTCTTGCGTGTCAGCTTCAATATTGGTTCGAAGGTATGGTTCAGTATTTGATGGTCGAACATTAAACCACCAGGCATCATACTCAACTGTAAGACCATCAAGCTCATCCTGCTTCCCATCTGAATAACGCTCCTTAATTGCTGCGACTGCTCCTAGACGATCTTCAATCTCCACATTAATCTCTTCTGCCTTATGATACTTCTTAAACTCCTGCACAATTTCAGAAAGCTGACGACCATCTTTAGAAATTAATTCTAACATTATCAGTAATGCAATAAAACCTGAATCAGCGTATCCATTGTCACGGAAAGAATAATGAGCTGAGAGTTCGCCACCCATAATGCCATTGTTCTCGCGCATGCCACGAGCTACATTAACAAATCCAACCTTAGTTCGAATAGGCACTCCGCCCCACTCTGAAATTTTTTCTGGCACAACTTTTGAGCAAATCACATTATACGCCACCCCCGAGCCTGGTTCTCTTTGTAAAAATTCTTTTGCAAGTACCAGAAGTGTTAAGTCTGCCAAAATAAACTCTCCTTGTTCATCTATAAAAAACAACCGATCAGTATCTCCATCAAAAATCACACCACAGTCAGCTTGATGCTCAACTACTGCCTCTTTAGCCATTTTTTGACTCTCTGGCAACAACGGATTTGATGGATGTGCCGGAAAATTCCCATCAAGTTTAAAGTTAAGCGGGATGATATTAACTGGCAAATGCTTTTCAAGCAGAGGGATAACATTAGTCGCCATGCCATTGCCAGCATCGACTACCACCTTCAGCGGCTTAATTGCCGTAAGGTCAGCAAAACCAAGTAGGTGTTCGATAAATTCAGTATACACATTCTTCTCAGACACCACGCCTCGCTCTTTAGCAGTAGACTCATTCTGGAGCGCAATAACATCATCATACAAAGACTCACCAGGAATCATGTTCATGTCGCCATCTGCCATTTTAAAGCCATTATACTCTTTAGGATTATGTGAAGCAGTTACCATCGCAGCACCTTTGTAGCCCAAAGAGTGAACACAAAAATAAACCGCATCAATAGGCACTAAGCCAATATCGACCACATTTACACCCTCATCAAGAATTCCTCGAACAAACTCTGCCTTCAAGGCTTCACCTGACAACCGCATATCACGCCCTACAACCACCTCATCAACACCCAATCTCCGAGCAAATGCACGACCAATCAAATATGCAACATCCTCATTAAGATCTGCGGGATAAATACCTCGAACATCGTATGATTTAAAAATAGATGAATTCACCATTGTAGCAATATTTTTAACTAATCTAAGTGCCTTTATTGTACCGTTTTTGAGCGATTGTCACAAGATTCGAGTATCCTCTTTTTGACACCTTTTGTACACGCTGAGTAACTGCTTCAAAGCCAGTTGATGCAAGCAAAGTAGCCAAACCTGACTGAGAAAATAAATGAACATAGCGCTGCTGTTGATCTTGCCATGGTACAAAAATATCTCCAACATCATAACGAGAAGAAAATATCGCCCGAGGCAATCCAAGTATCATCTTCTGTAAAAAATTTTTAGAAGAATAGTGCCAATTAGTCATAAATACTGTTCCGCCCGGCTTTAAGATACGACACATCTCAGCAAGCGCCTGCTTTCGATACGCTCTTGAAGGAACGTGGTGCAAAGCAGCAATACAAATAACCACATCAGCAACCTCATCATCAAGCGGCAATGAACGCATATCGCCAACAACAAATGAATGCTTCGGATGTTGCTTTTCTGCAATACGCAACAGCTCAATACTATTATCAATTCCTATGTACGATACCTTGACAAAATCAAACAATTTCAGTAATCTTGCGTTACCGCAACCAACATCAACTACTGTATTTCCGTCAGTTACATGCTCTAAAATATGCTCTAAACCTGGCCAGAGATGTTGCCGAGTTGCATCCCATTGAGAAGCAATTTGATCATAATTGTTTTTTGTTTGCTCAACTATTTTCTGAGCTTCACTTATTTTCATACATGAACTCTGTATCAAAAACAAAACTAAATAATACCCAGCTTACCACAATCATTCAAGCACTGGTAGTAGAGCCGCCTAAAACAGCTAATCAACTCCAAGCCACCGAACGTCGGCAAGCTGGCATGTTTAAGCTACCTTCTCCAAGTAAGGCAGAGCTTTTATCTGTCTACACACACTTAGTTGAGCGCAACCAAATCAAGCCCCAACCAGGATTACGAAAGCTCTTAATCAAGCGAGCCGTCCGAACCCTCTCTGGAGTAACGGTAATTACAGTGTTAACGAAACCATTTCCCTGCCCTGGTAAGTGTGTGTACTGTCCGACTGAACGCGGCATGCCAAAAAGCTATCTCTCAAACGAACCAGCCGCGCAGCGGGCAGCACGCAATATGTTTGATCCGTACAAAATGGTTGCCAACCGAATCAAAGCGCTTGAAGCAAACGGACACGAAGTTGATAAAATTGAGCTCATCGTTCTGGGTGGTACATGGTCATCATATGAAAAACATTATCAAACATCATTTATTCGAAAATGTTTTTACGCAGCAAACACCTACGCACAGCAACCACGTAATATCAAATCACTTGCTGAAGAACAAAAAATAAATGAAACTGCCAAGTACAAAATTATTGGCATCACGCTCGAAACTCGACCCGACCACATTAATGCCGAAGAAGTACGACGACTTCGGATGCTTGGCTGCACTCGCGTACAACTTGGTGTACAGCACACTGACGATGAGATCCTAGAATACATCAAACGTGGCGACACGCTCGAAAACGCCATCAACGCAACGCGGCTACTCAAAGAAGCAGCACTAAAAGTAGACCACCACTACATGCCTGACTTGCCCGGCTCTACACCAGCAAAAGACTTAGCAATGTTTGAGTATCTTTTTAATTCTCAAGATCTACAACCAGATCAAATCAAAATCTATCCTTGCATTGTTAATGAGCTTGCGCTACTCAATCGCTGGTATGAATCTGGAAAATACAAACCATACACTCCACAAGAATTACTTCAGTTACTACTCGACATCAAAAAAATTATTCCACCTTACATCAGAGTTAATAGACTAATTCGAGATATTCCTGAAGAAAGTATTGTAGCCGGCAACAAAGTGACCAACTTACGACAGTACTTACAAATCCTCTCTCATCAACAAGGCTGGAGCTGTCAGTGCATTCACTGTCGAGAAGTACGTAGTGATGCAGAAGGTGCTGATAAAGCAATATATGTCAACCGAACATACCGCGCATCTCAAGGCGAAGAACAGTTCTTAAGCTTTGAATCAGACGACAACCAAAAGCTATTTGGCTTCTTACGATTACGCTTCAATGACAATCCAAATAATGTAGTATTCAAAGAACTAAAAGGCACAGCACTGGTACGAGAGCTTCACGTCTATGGGCAAATGAAGCCAGCTCGCGACACCGAACTAGAAAGCACAACACAGCACGTGGGGTTTGGAAAACAGCTCATGGAAAAAGCAGAAAAAATCGCACAAGAAAAAGGCTACAAAAAAATTGCCGTCATCTCTGGAATCGGCGTACGAAACTACTACCGTAAACTAGGATACCACCTCGAAGGAACCTACATGGTAAAAACTATATAAAAAAGCACTATCAACGATAGTGCTTAAAGGAACAAGGATTTCCGAAATCAGTTCGGTTTTTTTGGGTGGCGACCCCTACAATCAACGCAGATTTCATTACCTGCAAGCCTGTCAACAACGGGGAACACCATATGGCATTGCGGACAGGCATTCGCTTGCGCCTTTTTGGAATTTTCCAGTGCTTGCGGGGAGAGTGGACGTATTTCAACGTCTCTCGGAACAGGAACTTCGGTAACAGCCATCTCAAAAACCTTCCATCATAGAAAATACGCCAAATATGTGCGTAAGCAGTACTATACTATAATTATTAAAAAAAATCAAGATAAAAGCCCACCAGACACCTAGTGGGCAAAAAAGAAAGGGTTAGGTTTTCTCGCAAGAGTTTATCTTGTTCTATCAAAAGACAGAAACACCTTAATGAGAAAGACTAAGCTTAAAATAAGCAATAACAAGCCTCCGAGAGCAAGGAACAAAATGTTCATGGTTTTACGTCTCCTTGATCGGCGTAATCTAAATAAAACCTGTGTGCCTAGAACAATAGCACAAAATACTAAAAAAACAAATAAAAAATCACTAGTTTCCTAGTGATAAAAGATCAATGATCAACATTATTTCTTACCGCGACGCTTGCCGCTATTTGTCTGGGGCTTTCCCTTGTCGTCTTTATCTTTTTTCTTCTTCTTGCCACAGTTCTTGCCTGGGCCGCCATATTCAAGCTTACTCTCCGCCTTCGGACTTCGCGTGTAAGCACCATGAGACATAATAATGCACCTCGTTGTAAAAGTTGATTATTGAGCCTAGAAAGGCTACAATAGACATACTTTAAGCTCAAAAGCGCAAACTGTCAACCTATGATTTTTGAGACACTCGAATTCAAATAATCTTTACCTTCTCACACGATTAATATTATATCGTGTAGTTTTTGTAACGATTATTATTAACTTTACACCCATGCGATTCAACAATATTACCAATCATGATCCAGCCATCGCCGAACTAATCAAAAATGAAATAGATCGACAGAAAAAAGGCATGGAATTAATCCCTTCAGAGAATTACGTTTCCGCCGCAGTACTCGAAGCACTTGGCTCAGAGTTTACCAATAAATACTCAGAAGGTTACCCAGGTAAACGCTACTATGGCGGTCAGCAGTTCACCGATCCACTCGAGCAGTTGGCGATTGACCGCGCCAAGCAACTCTTCAACTGTGACCACGCCAATGTCCAGCCACATAGTGGTGCTCCAGCTAACATCGGCGTCTACTTTGCTTGGTTGCAGCCAGGTGACACTGTCCTTGGCATGGACCTATCACACGGCGGACATCTCACTCACGGGCATCCAGTGACCTACATGTCAAAAATTTTCAACTTCATTCGATACAAAATCAAAGATGTTGAAACTGGAGAAATTGACTACGATCAACTACGCGACATGGCACTCAAGCACAAGCCAAAGATAATTCTTGCAGGCTTCTCAGCTTTTCCGCGTGAATATGATTATCAAAAATTTGCTGACATCGCCAACGAAGTTGGCGCAGTAGCTATGGCCGACATGGCACACATCGCTGGACTTATCGCCGGCGGCGTTGCAAAAAATCCTTTTGACTATGGATTCCATATTGTTACTACCACAACCCATAAAACACTTCGTGGTCCACGAGGTGGATTAATCCTCTCTCAAGGAAAAGTTGGCAACCCTCTCAAAAAACCTGAGCACACTATTGAAAACCTCCCAACTATTATTGACCGTTCAATCTTCCCAGGACTTCAAGGTGGGCCTCATATGAATACCGTAGCAGCAAAAGCAGTAGCATTTCACGAAGCACTACAGCCAGAATTTAAAACCTACGCCAAGCAAATAGTAACAAACGCAAAGGTTCTCGCTGATGAACTTATGAAGCTTGATTGCAAACTCATTACTAATGGCACTGATAATCATCTTATCCTATTAGACACTGTTACCTCTTTTGATGCGACTGGCGACGTGGTAGAAAAAGTACTCGACAGCATACATATTACGCTCAACAAAAATGCCATCCCAGATGATACCAATCCGCCATACACTCCATCCGGTGTACGACTAGGCACTCCAGCAATCACCACGCGAGGTATGGGTGAAGAAGAGATGCGACAAATCGCACAATGGATGGTAACTGCAGTAAAAGAAAGAAATAATGAGCAAAAAATTAATGAACTACGCGACGAAGTAGAGAAGCTATGTACTCGCTTCCCTATCCCGAGTGAACAATAGATATGACAAAAAAAACAGCAAAACTGATTGATGGAAAAAAACTCAGCAATATCATCCTTGATGAGCTTAAGAAAAAAATTGATGACTTACCACGCAGACCTGGTCTTGCCGTAGTATTAGTTGGCACCGACAAGGCTTCTCAGTTATATGTAAAAAACAAAAAGAAAGCCTGTGAAAGTGTGGGAATAGAATTTCACGAATACATCGTAAATGAAGAATTCATTCCAGGCGCCACGCAGGATGATGTATTGCAAGCAATCACCTGGCTTAATAACGATGACTCAATTGACGGAATCATTATTCAACTGCCCGTGCCAGATGGGTTTGACGCTGCTACACTCATAGATACGATCAACCCAGAAAAAGATGTTGATGGTTTTCATGATCAAAACAGAAAAGAATTTCTAAAAGGAGAGCATCACTTAACTCCCCCGCTTATTGATGCAATTAACATATGTCTTCAAGCAACAGAACAGCCACTTGAAGATAAACAAATCATAGTGGTATCAAAAAACCGAATCTTTAGCGAACCTCTAGTGAAATCTCTTGAGAAAAAAAATCTCAATGTTACATCTGTACACCCCGATGACGCCAATGCTCCAAAAACTATTGCCTCTGCTGATTGCATCATCTCGATCACCGGCCGACCCGGATCAATCAACAAAGATATGATTAAATCTAGCGCTATTGTAATTGACGCCGGCACAACACTTACCAAAGACGGGAAAATCATCGGCGACACAGATCCAAGTGTTGCCGAAGTTGCAAGCTGGTATACCCCAGTACCTGGCGGTGTCGGACCACTCACTGTAGCTATGCTACTCAAAAATGTTTTTGACCTTGCAGCAAAAAAACAAAACAACTAACTACTTGGTAAAACGAGCAGTAAGTCGCTGTTGAACATAGCCTCGAATCAAATGCCGAGTCACCGGAACAATACAAAGCAAGCCAAATACATCAGTGATAACACCCGGAGTCATTAACACTACTCCTCCAAAGAGGATCAATAAACCATCAATTATTCCATCTTTTGGAATCTCTCGCCGTGCGAGTGACCGCTGAAACTCTAGCCAAACCCGAGCACCTTCAGCCTTCATTAGAAAAGCACCAAGCACCCCAGTAACAATAACCAAAAGAATTGTTTCTAAACTACCAATCACTGAACCAATCCGAATAAGCAGCCATAGCTCAAAAAGCGGCACAATAATAAATAATGCAGCAAGTTTACCAAACCAGCCACCATTAGATGACTTAAACTTACCTTCATTATTAAAATTTGAATACATTACCATTTTCATACAGTAAGTCTACAATACCAAAGAGTGCCTTGCAAAACAAGCATGTTTCAGCTACACTAGCCATGAATTATACATCTATGTCATTTTCTATCGGAATCGTCGGCCTACCAAATGTCGGCAAATCAACCCTATTTAAGGCATTAACTAAAAAACAAGTTGATGCTCAAAACTACCCTTTCTGCACTATCGACCCAAATGTCGGTACGGTTGCTGTGCCTGATACTCGGCTGGATCAATTAGCCCAGCTCAATAAATCAGAAAAGACAATCTACACCACCATTGAATTTGTAGATATTGCCGGTCTTGTTGAAGGCGCTCATAAAGGTGAAGGTCTTGGTAATAAATTTTTACAAAACATCCGAGAAGTTGACGCTATCGCCCAAGTACTTCGTGAATTTAAAGATGACAACATTATTCATGTTGCTGGAAAAGTTGATTCTGAATCAGACAAAGAAACTATTAACACTGAACTCATGTATGCTGACCTTCAGCAACTTGAAGCAGCCAAAGACCGTCTAACTAAAAAAGCAAAAGGTAATGACAAGGAAGCAAAAGCAACACTTGAGGTGGTTGAAAAAATCCTTCCAGCACTCGAGGCTGGCAAACCCGCTCGAGAAATTGAGCTTTCAGAAGATGAAGAGTTGTTAATCAAAAGCTTCAACTTACTTACCAAAAAACCAATGCTATACGTACTCAATGTTGATGAAGACAAGGTACTTGAAGAAAGTGACTTTATTACCGTATCAGCAAAAATCGAGGCAGAATTATCTGAGCTGTCTACCGAAGAAGCAAAAGAATACTTAGCTGAAATCGGGATTAAGCAATCTGGGCTTGATAAATTAATTCAAGAATCATACAAACTATTAGACCTCATCACCTTTTTTACCTCAGGTCCAAAAGAGACACGAGCCTGGACTATACAGCGTGACTCTACCGCCCCAGAAGCTGCTGGTGAAATTCACACAGACTTTCAAAAAGGCTTCATTAAAGCCGATATTATCAACTGGAAAGATCTTGTAGACTCAGGCAGTGAAACTGCTGCAAAAGAAAAAGGCCTTCTACGACAAGAAGGCAAAGAATACATCATGCAAGACGGTGATACCTGCCATTTCCGCTTTAATGTATAATATGATATAGTGATCTTGATAAGAGCATCTTATCAAACAACTTCATTTAAGGAGTTCCAAGGATCATGCACAAAAAACACCGCACCAAACAAGACTACAGAACAGAAAGGTGGTGATCCAAATCTCCTCTCCGGCGATTGCCTGAAAAAGGCACCGACCTAAAGTCGTGGTCAAAGCCGGTTCAGCTCATTAGACAAGCTGAAAATCCCATTATAGAAGAGCTGCCCAGAGCGTGTTTACACGCTCTTTTTTATTTTCCACTTACCTATGTAGCGTTGTGCCTTATGATCATCACGAGCAAAGACCCAATCATCTTTTGACAACTGCTCAAACCCCAGTGATTCAATTTTTCTAAAAATTGGTAATTGTAAAATTTCTCTTTTATAAACAAACTGCGGCACAATCATAACAATAACACCGTCATCTTTCAACACAGTTTTAAATTGCTCAAAAGTAGCAATAAACAAATCAGTTAACTGCTCAATATTTTTCTGAATTTCTGCCCGAGACTCATTGCCTTTAAGTGGCGGACCAAGATACGGTTCACTAACAATTGCATCAACTGAATGCTGCGCACAATTTGTGTTCAATTCCCGTACATCCCCTAGTGAAACATTCGGCATAATAATTTCGCTCTCAACAAATTCTTTCTGCAGCCATTCTAGATTTTTTTTGCTATCGTCAACTGCTTTTTGTGAAACATCAAATCCAGACACATTTTTAAATCCCATCAAGACAGCTTCTTGCAACATCGTTCCTGATCCACAAAAAGGATCTACAATTACTGCATTAAAAGGTTTTTCAGATAAATTAAGCATAATTTGTGCAAGCTTAGGAGGCATCGAACCAGATAGCATATCTCGCTCTGGTCTACCAAAATCACGCTTACTATAAGCTCGAAAATCCTGCACCGCCTGTGTTACTGCCAGTAGTGAGTCATCAATAACGACAAAATCTTGAACTTTATTTTTTGTAATAATAACAGATGACAGTGCCTTCTGCTGACTTGTTACCAACCGTGAGGAAACACCATCTTGACGCAGTAAAGCCTTCACTTCCATGCCAAGTGATTTACGTGCAGCAGTGCGACCATAAAAACTTATACCAAACTTCACTTTACCAGTTGCATGTGCAAGATGCTCTGCAATCACTGAAGGAGTAACATCGTCACCAATTACTTGAGCAATTTTAATAGTACCGCCCATGCGGTTAAGTATAGCCTCACAATCAATTGGAGCAGACTCTATAACACAGTACTCAGAGGTACTCTTAAGCAGCGTGGCACCTGGCACCACTGCCATGACTTCATCTGTAGAAAGCTCGGGATGCGAGCCAATAATAAATACATATTGCATACTTCAAAAGTATAGCATAAAAGGAGTAAATGCAAAGAAAAAGACCGTTACTCATAATGAGTAACGGTCATAGGGGTTGCTAAAGAGCGATTATTAGAAGAGTCCCCAAATATCACCAACTGAAGCGTTGGGAATACGTTCGAATCGTGCCACGACGTGACGGTTGACGCTCATGGTCAACGATTCATGTGGGTTACTTCCAGAAAGGTCTCGTTGCCAGCCAACGAATCTCCAACCATCAGCAGGGACTGCTTCAAGGTTGATGACTTGGCTTGCGACGTATTGGCCTCCAGGTGGGTTGACGCGCACGATCCCCTGACCTTCAACATCGACTTTGAGACGATGCTGGTAAGTCGAAGGCATGCAGACGTGACCCACATAGCGCCAGTTTTCCATTTCACCATTCTGGTTGGGATTCCAGACAAAGAGTGAACGAGATGTGTCCTGGTGCGTCAAGTTCGCATAGCGGACAGTAACGGTATACTCTCCAGCATAAGGAACATTGATAAACGCCCAGATACCACGACCAAGGTCAATTGCATCTTCGTCGTTCAGATACCCGGAACCAGAGAAACCATGGAGTTCGGGATGATTTCCGATGCCCATGCCAAGCCAGCTGGTTTCATCGGGATTCTCTGCCTCGACCCTGACAACCACATGATCATCGGAAGTAGAGCCAGAGTTGGCGATGATATCTGCCGCATCAATGACAGCGTCATGATTCGAGTCAACCGGAGTCACCTGAGTGGTTCGTCCAAGAAGTCGATCAATGACAGCATCTTTATTCGCCAGATCAGCACGCGGTAGAACCGACCTTACCTCGATATAATCAAGGAAGTACGGAACCGGTGCGTCACCAGCTTGAAGCGTCAGGTCCATCACATTGGCACCAGACTGAAGGTGAACAGTATATGTCTGACATCCAGAAGATCCAGCATCACATGGGACTTCCCACGGAGCAGGAGCACTCTTGGTTGTCTGTGCTGCAATGAACTTTTGCTCTTCTGAGAAGAAAAGCTCGAGATCACTAACAGTGATGTCAGAACTCATCGTCACGAGTGTCGAAAGCCGATCAAAGCCTTTATCAGACATCGATGGCAACACTCGCTCAAATGAATCCATGAAGGCTGTGAACGCAGCTTCGTTTTCCGGATCAAGCTTCAGAGTAGCCAGTGCGACTGCCTGCTTCTGCAACTCCGCTGAGTACAGCTGAGCAGCCGTTGCCTTTGCCGAAGGCTCAGGCAAGCATGCAGTGCGTGATGACTGCCAGAAGGTGAACGGATTGAAGGTTGCTGTAATTGCAGTCGGCTCAGTGATAACAAGGGTCAAGGGATTACCAAGACCCTCTCCATCCTGCGACCAACCAGTAAAGTAGTTATCTTCAGCTGGGGTGGCATGCAGAGAAATCTCTGAACCATGCTGCACATTAGTCGTAAACGACTGGTTAAAGACAGTGCCAGGAGGCGTCATCGTAACCGACCCATTACCAACGATCGTAACCGTCAGCAGATAAGTGATCGGTTCGAAATGTGCCACCACGTTCTTGTCACCATTCATGATGATCGTCTGGGGATTGGTCGTCCCCGTCAGATCTCCCGAGAATCCCGTGAAGCGAGAACCGGTAGCAGCCGTAGCACGAACAGTGACATTGCTGCCCTCTTCGTACTGACCAGTTGCCGGGGTGATCGTTCCGTTGCCGTTCACACTCGTGGTGAGCGTGTACATCGTCGGAGGGATTTCCGTGAAC
>CAYXZR010000002.1:26847-28602 GCA_964470025.1 uncultured Gammaproteobacteria bacterium
TCCACCACCACTGTTGCCCCGGTGTAGGAGGCAGTGGCGGCAAAGCCGGTGGGGGCAAATGTCCCACTCGTGTAATCAACCGGAAAACCAGAGTTCTGGCTCAGTCCGGTAAACGAAATACGAGCAAGACTTCCCGAGTGAGTACCAGCCGGACCGCGAAGCGTAAAGGACAGTTGTCCGTTGCTTGCAGTCCAGTTCACCACTGACAAATTGCTCAGTGGCGTCACATCGTCAATGCGAATCGCCGAGTGGTTGTAGCTCAACACAAGGTTGGCATCCGACCAGTTGGCAATCGTGTTCGACTGAGTGACATCCAGCGTACCGACGTTGCCCGTGTCAATTGTCACAGACGACGGAGTAAGGCCAAAGCCAAGAGCAGGACACGTGGTTTGAGTCACCGGAGCGGTCAACGTGTTATTGCTCTCGTTGGTTTCAGCCAGCACACCGTTGGGCAGGCCGACTTTGAAGTCAACCTTGGCGCCCACGTGACATTTATCACTGGACCAGTCAAACGACGACGAGTTAAAAACAATCGTCAGCGACTCGCCAGGGGCAAGATCAGTGCCTTCAAGAATCAGGTCTTTACCGCCAGCTGCGAAAAATCCGGCGTTGCCGAACTCAACCCAGTGAGGCACCTGCAAGCGAGAAAACTGGATGAAGACTCCGTCTTCACCGGGAAGTTCCGACCCATCAAGGTCAGCAGTTTCATCACCCACGTTCTTAATCGTGCAGGTGATTTCTTCGGTAGCCTTGTTAAGACTCAAGGACGTGATCGTGAGATCAGGTCCGGACTGTGCACCAGCCTGGGCCATGGAAGCGATCAGGCTGAAAAGCACAAACAACGTGGAAAGGTAGCTCTTCATATTCATGGGTTGCTCCTCCTTAGAAGCAAAAAGTGTGGTTCAGTGGTTCAGGGGTAAAGGGTTCAGTGTTCAACGGGATCGGGTAGATTCTACGGAGGGCCACGTAACTGCTGGGCAGTCACGCTGTAACTCCAGGTGGAGTTGTGAAACTCTTCTTGTAGCCAAAGTAAAAACGTGGCCAAAGAAGTAATCTCTAAACTCGATGAAAAGATAAAAGGCACAACGTACGTGACGTTATGCAGTTCTATCACGGTGTTCTTATGCATGAGCGTTGCAACGCGCAACACTTGTTCGTACTCTTGTTTCTGAGCTCCCACCAATATAGCGATGTGAGCAAGATTCAAGAATAAAAACGAGGCGACCAGCACCACAAGCACGATAGGCTTGGATGCCATTGATTTTCCTCTCATGAGGATATCCTTTCTGTGTAGGTTTCGTGTTTTCAAGGTTCTCAACTCAGCCAAAAAATAGGGTTGAGTTGGCTAATAAACCTACCATTTTTTTACAATTTTGTCAACCCCTTCTATTAATCAATTTTTTATACCTACTTTTTAATCAATTAAACCTCTAAAATGGACAAACAATACTATTCACAATCACTTGACAATTTAACTAAAAAATGCTAATTTAGCATATCGTGTCAAACGATTTTTTTACTCTATTTTATAAAAATTTGTATAAATTAAGCGCAAAATATGGTGCAAAACAAACGAAAAAACCTTAAGAAAAGCATTGCAATTGTAGCCATGATTGCGATCAATTTCACCTATTCATTTGCCTTTCATACAATCTCAGGAAATGTAAGTACTATTGCTACCTACTCTCATGAGGTGGTACATGCTCAAACAGTAAATGAGTGTGGAAACGGTGTGATTGAATCTGGCGAACAATG
>CAYXZR010000002.1:28702-42821 GCA_964470025.1 uncultured Gammaproteobacteria bacterium
TGATGACGGTAACACCGACAATGGTGATGGCTGTTCTTCAACATGTCAGAATGAATCATCAGGCCCAGCATGTGGAAACGGTGTGATTGAATCTGGCGAACAATGTGATGACGGTAACACCGACAATGGTGATGGCTGTTCTTCAACATGTCAGAATGAAGGCGGAGGCGGAGGCTTCTGTGGTGACGGCGTAAAATCTCCAACTGAAGAATGTGATGATGGAAACAATGTAGATGGCGACGGATGTTCTGCTGCATGTTTTAAAGAAGGTGGCGGTGGAACTGGCTTCTGTGGTGACGGCGTAAAATCAGCAGTTGAACAATGTGATGATGGAAACAATGTAGATGGCGACGGATGTTCTGCTGCATGTTTTCTAGAATACTTCTGTGGTGACGGTACCATCGATCAAGGTGAACAATGTGATGACGGTAACACCACAAGCGGTGATGGATGTTCTGCAAGCTGTCAAAATGAAGGTGGCGGTGGAGGTGGCCCACGATGTGGCGACAACATCCTTCATGCAACCGAACAATGTGATGACGGTAACACCACAAGCGGTGACGGATGTTCTGCAAGCTGTGTAATCGAAGGAGGATCATCTGGCTCTCCAACACTTACTATCGATAAAACAACTGCGCTACCATTTACCAACCCAGGAGAAATTGTCGAATATACTATCACCTACTCTAACATCGGAGATATTACCGCGTTTGATGTAGTAGTTGCTGACTCGCCAGCTATTGGCTTTACCTTTGCTAGCAACGGTGCGGCAAGTAATAGTTGGGACATCGGCGATCTGCTTCCTGGAGAAACAGAAACTATCACTTACGAAATCGCTGTAGGTGAAGACGTAATCGAAGGATTCTATGATAACACTGCGCTAATCACCGCGACTAACCATGGCGTAGTATATGCAAGCGCTACTATTGAAGTAAGAATTCCTGAAGTACTAGGTGATGACTATGAAGAGCTTCCTGAAACAGGCGGATTTTTCGAAGACCTAGTAGTTGGAATTATCAATAACATTGTAAATTTCACCAACAGCATTACTCCTGCTGCAAAAGCAGAAGAACCAAGTGGTAATCCAAATCTTACTATCACCAAACAAATGCCAAATTTCCTAAACGCAACTGGTGAAGTATTTGAAAGTGTTATCATCATTGAAAATACTGGCACTGGATCAGCGTATGATGTAGTAGTAGTTGATACACCTGCAACTGGATTTACCTTTACTGAAAACAACGCACCAAGTAATAGCTGGGAAATTGCAGAAATTAAAGCAGGTCAAAAATATGTAATTACTGCAGAAATGATTGCAAATACAAAAACAGCAGGTGGCTACAACAGCACTACACTTGTTTCTGCAACAAACAACAAGCTTGTTTCTGCAACATCAAAATCTTCTCTACGTGCTACACAACCATCAAACGATGGGATTAGCAATCGACTGATTATTCCAAAAATTAACGTTGATATGCCGATCGTATCCGGTGAAAATGGAACCATCGCACTACTTAAGGGTGCATGGCACATGCCAGGAACCGGCACGCCAAACAAAGGCAATGTAGTACTTGCTGGTCACCGATTTCTTCGTGGCCCAGAGTCAGCTAACACTCTCTATCGACTAGACGAAATGCAGGTTGGCGATACATTTACTGCTTACTGGGAAACAACCAAGACAGAATATCAAATCACCGAAATCAAGGTTGTAGATCCAGATGAGCTAGAGATTCTCAGTAAAACTGATCACAATCAAGTAACTCTATTTACCTGCACTCCGCTCTACTCTACTGCTCAACGACTCGTAGTAATTGCCCACCCAGTTGTTCAAGAAGCCTAACCACAAACCCCGCCACAAGCGGGGTTTTGGCTTGACAAAATCGCCAACGACTGCTAATATCGCAATACAATCAATCAACTTTCCCGGTCCATATATTATGGACACTACCTTATCCAACCAACTACTAGAGATAAGGAAAGATCGACATTAGAGCCATATCGGCTTTAATAGCTATATAACCGGGAATTTCCCCGGTTGTTTTATTAATTAATGTTACAATGTAACCAAAAGCATGAATCATTACGAAATTCTATACCTAATCTCAGGTGCAGTAACCGAAGATGAGCTTACACCAATTAAGCAAAAGGTAAGCGACATCATCTCAAAAAGTGGCGGCTCAATCTCATACGAAGGCAGCCTCGGTAAGCGAAAACTCGCATACCGCATCGAAGACATTCGACATGGATACTATCTCCTATTCGAATTCGATGCAGAGCCACGAGCAATCATGGCAATCGATCGAGAGTTGCGACTTGATCCAGAAGTAGTACGACACTTGATCACCAAGCGAAAACCTACTACTGCTCAATCACTACTTAAGACAGCTGACGAAAAAGAGTCAGAAGAAGAAGTAAAAGAACCAAAGAAAGAAGAAGCAACACCAACGCCTTCAACCACCAAAGAAGAGCCAAAAAAAGAAGAGAAAAAAGAATCAAAAGACGATAAGGCAAACCTCGACAACCTAGACGAAAAACTGGATGAAATTCTAAAAGGTGACATTCTATAATAATTCATACGTCTAACATCTAAACGCAAATATATGAACCTCAACAAAGCAATGCTCATCGGCAACCTTACTCGTGATCCAGAATCACGAAGCACACCAAACGGACAAAACGTCACTAGCTTTGGTCTTGCTACCAACCTCGTATGGACTGATCAAAGTGGACAAAAGCAGCAAAAAACAGAATTCCATAATATCGTCGCTTGGCGAAAATTAGCTGACATTTGTGCGCAATACCTACGAAAAGGATCAAAAGTGTACATTGAAGGTCGACTACAAACTCGAGACTGGGAAGCTGAAGATGGTAGCAAACGATATCGAACAGAAATCGTTGCAGAAAACATGATCATGCTTGACTCTAAGTCAGATGGATCAGGAAACTTCTCACCATCACCATCTCAATCACAACCGAGTGCACCATCAAACCCAAATGATGAAATTAAAGTTGAGGATATTCCATTCTAACTAGAAAATTATGAACAATAAACGAAACAACAATTCACCACTTGATAATCAAAAACAGAAACACTGTTACTTCAAGGCAAACAACATCAAGGAAATCGACTATAAAGATGTTGAACTACTCCGACGATTTACTTCATCATACGGAAAAATCGTTCCTCGAAAACGAAGTGGTGTTTCAGCAAAGTACCAACGAAAACTTGCTACTGCAATTAAGCGAGCACGTTTCATGGCACTACTTCCATACACCAAATCATAAAATAAAAACGTAACACTATGTTAGGTATCTCAGATATCAAGCAAGGCACAATCTGCCAAATCAATGGCGATCCATACGAAGTAATCAATACACAACACGTACAAATGGGCCGTGGTGGAGCGATTCTTCGACTCAAGCTACGAAACCTCACAAATGGTGCCGTACTTGATAAAACCCTAAAAGGCAACGACTCTCTCGATAGCGTTGATCTTGCACGAAGTAAAGTAAGCTTCCTATACACTGACCAGCAAGGCTATCACTTCATGGATAGTGAAACCTACGAGCAAATTTCTTTCGACGATGAGCTTATTGGCGATAAGAAAAACTACCTACTCGAAGGAATGGAAGTAACAATTCTTAAAGCAGATGACAAGCCAATCTCTGTACAACTTCCTACCAAAGTAGAGCTTAATGTAAGTGTAGCTCCTCCAGGAGTTAAAGGTGACTCAGCTCAAGGAAAAGTTACCAAAACAGTTGTAGTAGAAACCGGCGCTGAAATCGACACTCCTCTCTTTGTAAAAGAAGGTGACGTCATCAGAATCAATACCGAAACCGGCAAATATCTCGAACGAGCATAAATTATCAGCTCTCCAAACAACCCCGCAAGGGGTTGTTTTTATTTTTGACAAATATGGCTAAAGTAAGCTAAAGTAAGTATACGCTTACAAATCTCAAACGTAGGCACACGTTCATTCCAAGGAGACTCATCATGCAAAAACCACGAAGAGTAAGTGAGTATGAGCAGCCAGATCAGGCAATCGCCGCCCTCAGCCGTGCAGGTATGCCACATGGCATCACTGCAGAAGTCGACTTCCGCGGCGTTCGAACTGACGGTAAGGGCAACATGTTCTTCTGCACCTGCACAGCCGTGGTGAAACACCTTGAAGGCACACCCGATCAGCAGCCTCTCTCGGAAGAAGTCACGCACAACCTCTCCCGCCGCCGTACCAAGCGTATGGGAGAACACCATCGAGTCAGCATCATTGGTGCTAATGTGCACACCAACGGCAGCACTGCTATCACATTCACTAAAGACACTCGCTTCATCGACGAAGATACCGAAGCAGAGCTCGACGTTACCCCCAATCTTTTCGACAAAATGCATGAAAGCGTCGAAGAGCTTGTCGGCGTCGGCAACTAACTCTCCTTACACCCAAGGCACACTAGTGCCTTTTTTTATTAGTAAAAACCGACCCATCAGAGTCGGTTTTATAAATGGCAGTAAATAAAAATTTACTTTTTAGTTTGATCTCCGTGCTTAAGCTCTTGCCAAACCTTCTTCTTAATCTCAGTAATCATTTTAGGATTTTCTTTCAAAAACGCCTTAGCATTTTCTCTACCAACTCCTAACTTTTCTTCTCCAAAAGAATACGTATTACCAGATTTTTCCACGATACCAACTTCGAGACCTACATCAAGCACGTCACCTGAAATTGAAATCCCTTCATTATACATGATATCAAACTCACATGTCTGAAATGGAGGAGCAACTTTATTTTTGACAACCTTTGTCTTAACGCGGTTACCAATAATTTTCTCACCCATCTTAATTTGTGCGGCACGTCGAACTTCAATACGAACTGAGGAATAAAATTTCAACGCATTACCACCAGGTGTTGTTTCTGGATTCCCGAAAAACACACCAATCTTGTGACGAATTTGATTAATGAAAATAACTATCGTATGACTCTTGGAGACAATCGATGCCAGCTTACGAAGCGCTTGACTCATAAGTCGAGCCTGCAAACCAACATGATGATCTCCCATATTACCTTCGATCTCTGCCTTTGGAGTAAGTGCTGCCACAGAGTCAACAACAATCACATTAACTCCTCCAGATCGCACAAGAGTCTCAACAATCTCAAGTGCCTGCTCACCTGTATCAGGTTGTGAAATTAGCAGATCTTTAATATTTACACCAATCTTTCGAGCATAGTCAGGATCAAGTGCGTGCTCAGCATCAACAAATGCTGCTACGCCCCCCTTTTTCTGCACCTCAGCCACAATATGCTGTGCCAAAGTAGTCTTACCAGATGATTCCGGACCGTAAATCTCAATAATACGTCCATATGGAACTCCACCGACACCAAGTGCAACGTCTAATGACAAACACCCAGTTGGCACTGATTCGACCTCCATCTTCTTGGCTTCGCCAAGCTTCATAATTGAGCCTTCACCAAACTTCTCCTTGATCTGATCGATTGCCTGCTGCGCTGCTGCAAAACGATCATTCCCCCCTGATGCGCTAGTTGATTTCTGATTACCTTTTGCCATAACAGAAATAAATTATGAATTAACTCAAGCAAATGGTTGCACTCATGCAACAGCTTGCTTCAGTTTACTCCTGAGTAACTACTACACGTCGATACTCAATCACCTGCTTTCCATGTTTTGATTCTGAAGAAATTTCTATAACATTACTACCAGCATGCAATACTACTGACTCCTTAAACTCACCTGCCTCGTTAGTAAACACAACCTGACCATTAATTCGCACTTGAGCCTCTGGGTCAGTTTCACCGACAATCTCTACAATACCCTGACTAGTAACCATGTTTTGAGTTGGCCCTAAAATTTCCAATGTAGGTGGCTCTGCAATAGCTAGCACTCGAGTACCAAGATACCCAATACACACAAACGCCAGCGCAATGACAGCAAATGCACGAACAATTCGCGGAGTTACCAATAACTTACTCCACAAGACACGCTCCACAGGCTTAGTAGATGGCAGTGTGTTATTTTCTCTCGTCTTTTTATATAGCTGCTGCTCACTCATATACTGCTCGATAATTCGCTCTGGCACCAATCCTAAATACGAAGCATAGACGCGCAAAAAATTCTTTGTATACACCGTACCTGGAAGTCGGCAGTAGTTACCTTTTTCAATAGCCTCTAAATAATCTGCTGAGATATTTGTGGCACGCGCTATCGCTGAAAGCTCAAGCTCCATTCCCTCTCGACGACGAGCTAAACGCTCACCTAAAGATGATGTTGTAGTAATTGTCTTAGATTGAAACATCATAAATTAAAATCTTTGATCTTTCTCATCATCCTCATCAGAATCATCCTCGTCCTCATCTTCATAGTCAGAAGTATCTTCGTCTGAATCATCTTCTTCATAATCAGAGTCGTCATCCTCATCAGAATCATCCTCGTCCTCATCTTCATAGTCAGAAGTATCTTCGTCTGAATCATCTTCTTCATAATCAGAGTCGTCATCTGGTGCCTCCTCCTCTTGCTCTGCCTTCATACTATCACGCTCAAAAGCCTGCATCAAGATTTCACGGGGCTTTGCCCCCTCAGATGGCCCAATATAGCCCTGCTGCTCCAAAATATCGAGTATTCGGGCTGCTCGAGCGTACCCTACTCTCAGTCGACGCTGTAACAACGACGCAGAAGCCTTCTTGGCCTGTAATATGACTTCTTTTGCCTCTTCAAGCAATGGATCATCGTCATCACTATCTCCAGAGCCGCCTGCTCCACCAGAGCCTGCTTGCTTCTCGGTAATACCTTCAAGGTATTCTGGTTCAGCCTGCTTTTTAAGATAATCCGTAATTGATTTAATTTCATCATCGGATGCAAACGCGCCTTGGATACGCAATGGCTTACCTAAATCTGCAGACATATACAACATGTCACCACGACCGAGTAACTTTTCAGCACCAGCCGTGTCTAAAATAGTTCGTGAGTCCACTAGTGAAGCTACAGAAAAAGCCACACGAGCAGGAACATTTGCTTTAATCAATCCAGTAATAACATCAACTGATGGTCGCTGTGTTGCAAGCACCAAGTGAATTCCAACCGCACGAGCCATTTGTGCAATACGAATAATTGCTGCCTCAACTTCTGCTGAAGATGTAGCCATAAGGTCAGCCAACTCATCAATGATAAATACAATATATGGCAATGGTTCACGAGCACCTTTGTTGTACGCTTCAATATTACGCTTATGAACTTTTGAAAGCATTTCAAAGCGGCGTTCCATTTCATTAATTGTCCAGCGCAAAGCATTGATCGTTTTCTTTACATCCGTAATAACCGGTGTAAGCAAGTGTGGAATCTTATTATAAATTGGCAGCTCAACTCGCTTCGGATCAACCATAATAAACCGAAGATCCTGCGGACCGTTTTGGTAGAGAAGTGAAAGAATCAAAGAGTTAACAAACACGCTCTTACCTGATCCAGTAGAGCCCGCCACAAGCAAGTGAGGCATCTTGGTCAAATCAGAAAGCACTGGCTTACCCATTACGTCTTTACCAAGTGAAATCAACATATTTGACTCTCGAGTCGAAAATGTCTTACTCACAATAATTTCTTTCAACGGCACCGTTGCCTTGGCAGTGTTTGGTACTTCCACACCAACCAATGAACGTCCAGGAATCGGAGCTTCAATTCGAATAGGATGCATCGCAAGTGCAAGTGCTAAGTTGTCAGTCAATGAAGTAATTCGAGAAAGCTTAATTCCTTCAGAAGGCTTAAGCGTGTACTGCGTAACAGTCGGACCAACCTGAGCGTCACCCATCTGCACTGGAATATTAAAATTCTCCAATGTCTTTTGAATCAATAGCTTATTAGCTTCTAAGTCTCCACCATCGGGCTTGCCTGTTCGTCCAGTAAGTAATGATGTAGGTAGGTCAATCTCTACTCCAGAAAAACTAGGAATTGCCTTTGCTGCTGCCGCGGCGCCACCGAGCTTGTGTGAATCAAAATCAACTTCCTCTTCATCTTCTTCCACATCTTGCTCATCATCAACTTCCTCTTCATCTTCTTCCACATCTTGCTCATCATCAACTTCCTCTTCATCTTCTTCCGATTCTTCCTCATCAAGTCCATGTTGACGACGGTAGGCTGCTTCCTTTTCATCTTGTAATCGCTGCACACGCTTACCAACCTTGGCATCTTTTCGTTGACCAAACCAAGACCTGATTCTAAACATAAATTCTGAAAGATCAGCAAAAGAAGTATTAAATAACAGCAAGACGCCAATCAAGCTTAAAGCAAATAAGAGTATCACACCCGCCCAAATTCCAAGATATGTATAAAAAAGACCTGATAGCGCATATCCGATATATCCACCACCCAACCCCATTTGAGCAGCATCGAGAAGCACTTCAGGATACGCAATAATATGAATCAACCCAGTAAACCCGAAAACAAACACTATTAATCCAAGATAATTAGAAAAACGAAGCTCATATCGCTCACGTCGCATTAGCAAATAACCCACCACCATGAACAAGATAAATCCAAGCCATCGCAAAATTCCAAAAAGTAAAGTAAAAAAGCTATTAATATAGACTCCAACCGTTCCAGCCGCATCAAACAAGCTTAAAAAGCTTAGAATACCAAGTAAAATCAAAACAACGGCTGCTATACTCTGTTTAGTTTCAGCCGGGATATCAAATGTGGGGCGAGAAAACTCCCAATTTCCAAACCCTTTTTTACGCTTTTTCCGTGCCATAAGTCACGTTTAAGTATACCATATATGCCACAACCAAAAAAGCTAGAAAATGTGAATATTTGACAAAGTAAGTAATTAAAAATATGCTTTATAATACAAGGTTTCCAGTGTAACTGAAGCCTCCCGCCCAGGTACGGCACCGCTTATACATGCACCCTACCTGACAAATAGTTGTCCACTGTCCCCTATGGTTGTGCAATCAACCACACGACAACTAGCAGCACCTTCCACCAAGCTCTCATGCTCTACAAACTCTGACCGAAAGGAAGCCAATGAATCATCGCGTCGCAGCACCTCCTCCAACATCCTAGAGCATGAGAGCTCTTTTTTATATCAAACATAAAACCCCGTGTAAGACGGGGTTTTATAATTTACGTAGCTACAACTATCTATTCTGCAGCCACTGCTGACTCTTCAGTTGTTGGAGTAGCCTCTGACTCTTCAGCCACTTCTTCAACAGTCGCTTCGACTTTTTTAGGTCGAGGAGGAAGTTTAATCATACTTTTATCAAGTCCAGTTCCGGCAGGAATCAATCGACCGATAATAACATTTTCTTTCAAGCCTTCAAGTCTATCGATTCTTCCTTCAATAGCTGCACTAATAAGTACTCGAGCAGTCTCTTGGAAAGAAGCCGCTGATAAGAAACTAGTAGTAGACAATGACACCTTAGTAATACCAAGTAGCAAGTCATCAACTTCTGCTGGCTTTTTACCGTCTGCTTCAAGAGCATCATTAATTCGGAGCAGCTCCATTCTCTCAAGTCGTTCACCTGGCAATAAATCGCTATCACCTGATTCACGAACCATTACTCGTGAGAACATTTGTCGAGCGATCAACTCAATATGTCGATCATTCAACTTCTGCCCTTGAGATGCATAGATGGTTTGAATTTCTTTTACCACATACTCTTGAACTGCTTCACGGCCCTTAAGCTTATGAAGTTGTCGTAAGTCATAACTACCATCAGTAAGCTGACTACCTTCAACTACCAAGTCACCATCAGCTACCTTGAGTGTATACTCAGGTGGAATCTGATATTCAAGCTTTTTATTATCCATCGCGGTAACAATCACTTGATCTTCTTCAACAGTTACAACACCAGCTCGCTTCGCAACAACTTTCTCACCTGCACCATTCGTAAACAATACATCGCCCTTCTTTACCTTATCATCAGACTTAACTGAAACCTTAGGTTCCTTATCTGCCTTTTTCTTTCGTCCCTCAACATAAGGATAGCTATCATCTTCAGTATCTTTGTAATTAATAGCAACATGAGTATATCGAATACCACTACGCTTTGTTGAATCAGGTTTTTCAATTGAAATTTTACCTGCAACATCAGCAAGGAAAGCCTTCATATTAGGAGTACGAGCTTCAAAAATTTCTTCCACTCGAGGTAGACCTTGGGTAATGTCAGAACCAGCCACACCACCCGTATGGAAGGTACGCATAGTCAACTGTGTACCTGGCTCACCAATACTCTGCGCAGCGATAATACCAACTGCAGTTCCATCATTAACTGGTTTATTGTAAGCCAAATCCCAACCATAACACTTCTTACATACACCAGTTCGAGACTCACAGGTCATCACAGATCGAACTGCAACTTCTGCAATCTCGACACCCTCAAGACTTCGGATAAGTTCATTATCAAGTAGCGTGTCTTTCTTAACCATAGCCTTCTTTGTAGCTACATCAATAATATCTGCTGCGATATAACGACCCTTAATACGATCTAGTAAGTTCAAGCCAATTGCATCAGATTCTTTCTTTGTAATCGTAAGTGAGTTAGCAGTACCACAATCATCATGGCGGATAACAACATCCTGAGATACATCAATCAAACGTCGAGTTAGATATCCAGCATTTGCGGTACGTAGCGCGGTATCAGATAAACCTTTTCGAGCACCATGAGTAGAAATAAAGTACTCAAGTACGTCAAAACCTTTCTTAAAGTTACCTTTAACTGGAAGTTCGATAATTTCACCTGAAGGGTTGGTCACCAAACCTTTCATACCAACAATCTGAATCAACTGTGACCAACTACCTCGAGCACCAGATTCTACCATTGTATAAATTGGACCAAATGAATCCAAGCCAACTCGTGACTTTTGTACAATTTGATCCTTAACACGCATCCAAATCTCAATTACCTTTGATCGGCGTTCTGAGTCAGTCAAAAGACCCATGTCGTATTGATTCTGCACCTCTTCTACATCCTTATCACCTTGAGCGATCAAATCATCACGCTCTGGAATAGCTGGAACGTCATCCATTCCCCATGAGTATCCAGATTGTGTAAGATATCGAAGTCCAAATACCTTAATCTTATCAAGTAATCGTGCTACATCTTCACTATTCTCTGATGTTTCAAATGCATCACTAATAATTGATCGAAGTTTCTTTGTATCTGTAACATCATTAATGTATTTGTAATCATCTGGAAGAACTTGATTGAAAAGAAGTCGTCCAGCTGAAGTGTTTACAAGTTTGCCTTTTTCATCATCAGAAAGCTTTGCATCGAGCCAAGCATCTGGGCGAACCAAAACACTGTCTTGTACTGGCAGTTTTCCAGACTGATAAGCAAAGAGTACTTCTTGAGGAGAGCTAAAAGCCTTCGGCTTTTCAATCTCTCGCTTGTTTGTCATGTAGTAACATCCCCATACCATATCCTTAGTTGGTTTTGCTACTGGGTCTCCAGTTGCTGGCTTAAGCAAGTTTCGTGATGCAAGCATCAAATTCTCTGTCTCCCACTTCGCCTCTTCCGTAAGTGGCACGTGTACCGCCATCTGGTCACCGTCAAAGTCAGCGTTATACGCCTCACAAACCAAAGGATGAACCTGTACAGCTTTACCTTCAATCAATGTTGGGTGAAATGCTTGGATACCAAGTCGGTGAAGTGTAGGGGCACGGTTAAGCATCACCGTAGCATGCTTTACAATATCTTCTAGAATAGCCCACACCTCTTCTCGTCCGCTTTCGATAAACCGATTAGCACTTCGGACGTTGTGTACATATTCTTCTCGAATCAATCGACTAATAACAAAAGGCTTAAATAGCTCTAGTGCCATTTTCTTTGGAAGTCCACATTGGTCAAGTCGAAGCTTTGGACCAACCACGATCACAGAACGTCCAGACTAGTCAATACGTTTACCAAGTAAGTTTTGACGGAAACGACCTTGCTTACCTTTCAAGATATCAGCAAGGGATTTCAACATTCGTCGTTGTCCAGTTGAAGCAACTACAGTCTTACCATGTCGTGCAGAGTTATCAATCAATGCATCAACAGCTTCCTGCAACATACGTTTTTCATTTCGACTAATCACTTCTGGTGCATTAAGCTCAATCAACTGTTTCAAACGATTGTTTCGGTTGATAATTCGTCGATACAAGTCATTCAAATCAGAAGTAGCAAATCGCCCGCCATCAAGTGGCACCATCGGTCGAAGATCTGGTGGAATTACTGGTACTGTTGTAAGCACCATCCATTCAGGTCGTAGACCATTCTTATGCAAGTTCTCAAGTAATCGTAATCGCTTACGAAGCTTATCTTTCTGCGTACCAGATGCATCTTCAAGTGTCTGCCGCACTTCTGCTACTGCCTTTTCTAAATTCAATCCAATCAATAAGTCTCGAATCGCTTCAGCACCAATACCTGCTTCAAAAATATGACCATACTTCAAAGAAAGATCTTGGTATGTTTGCTCTGAAATAATTTTCATCGGCTTAAGATCCTTAAGCTCCTGCTCAGCCTGCTTCATGATCTCCTCAAGCTCAGCCATTCGTTCATCCTTAAGCTTGTTAAGACGGATTGACTCGGTCTCAATCGCTTCAGCAACATCATCTGACTTCTTACCACCTTTATCCTGTGACAGCTTTGACTTGAATTGGTTTAGTTCTCGATCAACATCGCCATCAATCTTCTGTTTCTTTGATTTAAATTCTTGTCGAATTTGTTCAAGTGTTTCTTTCTTAAGATCTTCATCAACTTCAGTAATAATAAAGCTTGCAAAGTAAATTACTTTTTCAAGTGCCTGTGGTGGCAGGTCAAGTGCCAAACCAATTCGAGATGGCACACCTCGCAAGAACCAAATGTGTGCACATGGTGCAGCAAGTTCAATATGACCCATTCGTTCACGTCGAACAATTGATCGAGTCACTTCTACTCCACACTTGTCACATACAATTCCCTTATAGCGAATTTTTTTGTATTTACCACAATAACATTCCCAGTCTTTTGACGGACCAAAAATTTTCTCACAGAAAAGTCCATCCTTTTCTGGTTTTTGAGTTCGATAGTTAACAGTCTCCGGCTTCACTACTTCACCATGTGACCAATCAAGAATCTGGTCAGGAGATGCAAGTGTTAAGCGAAGCGCATCAAAGTCAATTACCTTTTTTTCTTCATCGTACATATATCTATGCTAATAAAATGAATTAATTTTGCGCTTCTGCTTCTGCAGACTCATCTGCAGTTGAAGCTGACTGATCTGCTGCATCGACCTCTTCTGCAACAGTTGGTCCACTTGGACCCATTTTCACTAGATCAACATTCAATGCCAATCCGTTTAATTCTCGTAGTAACACATTAAATGACTCTGGAATATTCAATCGTCGAATCGGCTCACCTTTAATAATTGATTCATATGCCTTTGATCGTCCAGGAACATCATCAGATTTAATGGTAAGAATTTCTTGTAGCGCGTGAGCTGCACCATACGCTTCCAGTGCCCACACTTCCATTTCTCCAAAACGCTGACCACCAAACTGCGCCTTACCACCAAGCGGCTGCTGGGTAATAAGTGAGTATGGACCAATTGATCGCTGGTGAATCTTATCTTCAACCATGTGGTTAAGTTTCAACATGTACACCTGTCCAACAGTTACTTGCTCATGGAATGCCTCACCAGTTCGTCCGTCAAACAAAGTCATCTTTCCGTTGGTATTGTAACCAGCTTTTTCAAGCTCTTCCTTAATTGTCTTTTCAGAAATACCATTAAGTGGCGGGGTTGCTACTTTATATCCAAGCTTGCCCGCCGCAAGTCCTAAGTGAGTTTCAAGAATCTGTCCGAGGTTCATACGAGAAACCACACCAAGCGGAGAAAGTAAAATATCTACAGGAGTTCCATCTTCCATAAATGGCATTTCCTCAACTGGCAATACAATTGATACCACGCCCTTATTTCCATGACGTCCAGCCATCTTGTCACCAACCTGAATCTTTCGAAGGTTAGCAATAGACACTTGAATCATCTTGATAACACCAGATGAAAGCTTGTCACCATTTTCTCGAGAAAATACTTTTACATCTACTACCTTACCCTGCTCACCATGCTCAAGATATAGTGAACTATCTCGAACATCTCGAGCCTT
>CAYXZR010000002.1:42831-66493 GCA_964470025.1 uncultured Gammaproteobacteria bacterium
GCTCGAAGTAGCTTTTCTTCAGCTGACAATTCAGTTTCACCCTTTGGAGTAATTTTACCAACCAAGATATCTCCTGATTTTACAAACGCTCCGATTCGAATGATTCCTTCAGCATCTAGATCTTTTAATTTCTCTTCACCAATATTTGGGATATCTGCTGTAATCACTTCTGGACCTAGCTTAGTGTCTCGCACCTCAACTTGATAATCTTCAATATAGATAGAAGTGTATCGATCATTATGTACTAATCGTTCAGAAATCACGATAGCATCTTCAAAGTTATATCCTTCCCATGCCATGTACGCAACCAAAATATTTTGACCAAGCGCTAGCTCACCTTGATCAGTTGATTGTCCATCAGCCAATACATCACCTTTCTTAACCTTTTGTCCTGGCAATGCGATAGGTCGTTGGTTAATACATGTTGATGCGTTTGATCGCACAAACTTATTAAGTCGATGAGATTCTACAGTACCATCCTTATGAGTAACTTCAACTAGATTTGATTGTACTTTAGTTACTTCACCGTCTGCCTTAGCAATAGCAAGATGTCCTGAATCAAATGCGGCTTTTGCCTCGATTCCAGTACCAACAATCGGCGCATCAGGTGTAATACATGGTACTGCCTGACGTTGCATGTTTGATCCCATCAATGCTCGAACCGCGTCATCGTGTTCGATAAATGGAATAATTGAAGTTGCAATACTAATAATTTGATTTGGAGCCACGTCCATATATTCGATATCTTCCACATCAGCAATTTCTGGCTCACCTTTTCGTCGTACCTCGGCACGTTCATTAATAATGTATCCTTCATCATCAATTGGAGTTGTAGCTGCAGTAGTAACTGCGTTGTTGCTACCAAATGCAGTAAGATATACGATATCATCAGTTACTTGCATCTTACCATTTGAAGCTTTCTTAACTTTTCGGTAAGGGGTTTCGATAAATCCGTACTCATTAATACGTGCGTAACATGCTAAGTGCCCAACCAAACCAATGTTTGGACCTTCAGGAGTCGCAATAGGACAAATACGTCCATAGTGAGTTGGGTGTACGTCTCGAACATCAAATCCAGCACGTTCTCGAGAAAGACCACCAGGTCCCATTGCTGACAAACGACGCTTATGCTCGAGCTCTGACAATGGATTAATCTGGTCCATGAACTGCGACAACTGTGATGACATGAAAAATTCTTTCACTGAACCAATCACCGGTCGAGCGTTAATCAATCGATTAGGAGAAATTTCTGAGATATCAAGCGTACTCATTCTGTCTTTAATAATACGCTCCATTCGCATCAAACCAATTCTAAACTTGTTCTGTACGAGCTCACCAATTGCACGAACACGTCGATTTCCAAGGTGATCAATATCATCAGCATCTTTTTGTGAGATGTTCAATCGGATGATTTCCTTCACCACATTAATCAAGTCCTCTACTCGAAGTACACGATTTTCTTTACTAATCTCTAAATCCTGATTAAAGCGTTGGTTAATCTTGTATCGTCCAACACGACCAAAGTCATATCGATCAAAATTGAAAAACATTGCATAGATCAAAGACTTTGCATTGTCAGCAGTAGCAAGATCACCTGGTCGGATACGCTTATACACTTCCTTCAAACCTTCAGCTTGATTATGTGAAGCATCCTTCATGATCGTTCCCTGAATAAAAGAAATTTCCGGGTGATTGTCGACATCCTCAAATGTCTTTACTAACTCTTCATCGTTTTCGATGCCAAACGCACGAAGCAATGACGTTACGGCAACCTTTCGCTTTCGATCAATTTTTACCCAAATAACTCCATTTGAGTCGGTTTCAAATTCCAACCACGAACCACGGTTTGGAATAATTTTAGCACCATAGTATCTACGTTCACCGTGAGTTTCTGAAGTGAAAAATACACCAGCAGAACGCAATAGCTGAGAAACAACAACTCGTTCGATACCATTAATAATAAATGTTCCGCGATCAGTCATTAAAGGAAAATCTCCTAAATAAATTTCCTGAGACTGCGCAGTCTTTAGTCTATTATTGTGAAGTGAAACTTTAACTCGAAGTGCTGCTTCATAGCTAAGGTTTTTCTCTTTACTCATCACTTCATCAAACTTTGGCTCATCTAAATAATAGTCATCAAAAGTAAGTTCCAGATCACGACCAATAAAGTCTTTAATCGGAGAAATTTCTTCTAATAATTCTTTCAGACCTTCTTTAAGAAACCAGTCATAAGAGTGCTTCTGCACTTCAATAAGATCTGGCAACTCAATGGCAGCCTTTCGCTCTGTCAGCGTAATACGCTGGTTCGTTGGAGTCTTTGTGCTCATAGATTGCTTCGTTAATTAAATAGTGTTACCACTAGATTTTTAAAAACTCTCAGACAACAAAAATGCCTCCCTAACCCAATTACTGGGAAAGCGAGCTCTTTTATATCAATATAAAGTTGTTGTTACAGCAGAGAGGCCCACTACAGTATAGTATTAAAACTAAAAGCGCTTGTTCGAATAGCGGGGTGATTTATTCACACGCGAATGACTGAATGGTATCAAAATAGCTAATAATTGTCAAGATAATTTAAATCTTGTCAAGTTTTACCTCTATAGATCAAAAAAATAGCTTATTTAAGCTAAATAGCAATAAGGGAATTTGAGTAAAATAGTAAAATAGCTATCCACAAGTTATCCAGAAAAATAACTACCCTTAAAAGTGCGGATCAGGCGGCTTTTGCATCTTATACTTTTTTTCGCCTGATTGAGCTTTTTTAGTAGTAAAACCACTATAAGTAACCGGCGCTTTGACATTTCGTATGGTTCTGATAGAGGTTTCTGCGGCAATAGCAAATGCCACACAGAAAAACACCCACAGATATAAGTCTCCCCATTTATTGCCTATTAGATAGCCGACTAAGCCTCCGAGAGCAATAGCAAGGCTTCGAGACAAGGAAATCATACTAAGAAGCTACATTATTAATTGCCTCACGTGCTATTTCTCGGTCGTCCCATGGTATCTTCTCGCCCTTTTCTACTACAATTGCCTGCTCCGAGCCCTTACCAGTAATAAGCACCACATCACCCTCTTGAGCTATAGAAACCGCTTTAGTGATAGCCTCTGCCCTATCTTCAATCATAAAGTAGTCTACTCCTTCATTTTTTCCGGCCTTTCGAACTCCCTCAACTACATCTTCCATAATTTGCCAAGGATCTTCGTCATATGGGTCTTCATTAGTGATAATCACAACATCAGCCTTAGTGCCAGCAAGCTCACCAATAACTGCTCGGCGAGCACGATCCCGACCTCCACCTGTACCACCCAGCACATGGATAATCCGATGACCACCAAGATTCTCAACTGCGTCATACAGTTTTGTCATAGCTCGAGGCTCAAAAGCATAGTCAACAATTACCGTGAATGGCTGACCCTCGCTGATTAATTCCAAACGACCCGGCACACCATAGACTGTAGACAAACAATCAGAAATTTTTGGCAAACTAATTCCCAAGTATTTAGCAACCGTAATTGCCGCTAATGCATTACTCACATTATGCTCACCCAAAAAGTGTAATCGAAATGCAGTTTGATCAACCGCAAAATCAATAAACGATTTTTCTTTTGAAATAGAAGTGGCCCGAATCACCTGTTGAACCGAGGTAGCTTTTTTTTCTTCGACACTATAGCCAAACTTATGATCTACTTTTACATTTAAAAAATCAGTAGCGTGCTCATCATCAAGATTTGCAACTACTACTTTTGGTACACGCTGATTATGAATCAGCTTATGTCGACTTGATTCAAGATGAGAGAAAAGTTTTAGCTTTGCTGCCTTATAATTTTCAAAACTTCCATGCGACTCAATATGCTCGGGATACAAATTAGTAAACACCGCTACATCATAATTAATGCCAATATGTCGTGACTGCACTATCCCCTCAGATGTAGTTTCAACCACCACATACTGACAATTCGCGCTTGCCATCTTTGCTAACAATCGCTGCAATTCAAACCGTCCGACCATTGTCATTTTTTTATCGTTAAGCCACTCTTTCTTACCAACTTTAAACATAATCGTAGAAGCAAGCCCAACCCTATACCCAGCATTTTCTAATATACGAGTTAGCATATACGATGTAGTTGATTTACCAGAAGTACCTGTTACACCAATCACCACCATCTTGTCAGAAGGATTTCGATAATACAAAGCAGCAATACGAGCAAGTACTCGATGATACATCCAGCGCAACCATTTTGGAGTAATTTTTCTCAAAAAATGAATCATGCCACTACTTTTTAGCAAGTAACTGTAACGCCTGCTTTAGTTTATCTGAAGTATCAGCGTCAGGAGAAATTTTATCTAATGCAGCTTTTGCTTCAGCAGCACTATAGCCAAAACCAACCAGCGCATCAAACACATCAACGTCTGTACTACGTCCAGAGCCACTCTTGCGCAGCGCCTCACTATCTAAATCCAACTTGTCCTTGAGCGCTACAATAATTTTTTCTGCAGTCTTTTTTCCAAGCCCTGAAACTTTAGTAAGGACTTCTGGGTCATTATCTACAATAGCCTGCTGCACATCACTTAGTGTAACTTTTTCCAAAATACCTACAGCAGACTTGGGTCCAACACCTGGAACATCAAGCAACATTTCAAAAAAAGACTTATCCCCGGCATTAAGAAAACCATATAAATTCATAGCGTATTCAGAAACCGACATGTACGTATGTAAAATTGCATCTTGCTGTTCGGTCAACGATGCAAGCGCGGTAGAAGGTATTTGAACCTTATACCCTACGCCTCCCACATCAATAATCACATGAGAATCCTTCTTAAGCGATGGGCTAATATACTGAATTGTTCCTTGAAGTCGTGCAATCATAATATATCTATTGTACCTGTGAAAACCATTAAAATCAACAAATAAAAAAGCCCTTGGCAGAGGGCTTAAGACCAAAAAGAAAGTCCACGATTAACAAACCAGGCACAAGCGATACTGATAAACAGGCCGCAGATTACTTTAACAAAATCCTTAAGAACGATCGGATAAATGTGCTTAACTTTTTTGTTTGGATGATGACACACAACTGCAATCTCACGTCCAATGATCAATCCAACAAAAACCCAGGTTGTGCTCATGGGCACATCACTCCACTCTTTAAGCACGAGCAATATCGCAGCAAATACCAAGTCAATCACTGTAGCAGAGCGCACATACTTCGTATTTGTCTTATTGACCACAATCTCCTGAATCTTACCACCGTTTTTTGAAAACGCAATAAAGATACAGCAGCTGCCACTCAGACATACAAACACTAACTGAGTTAGTGTAAGTGTACGGGGCAGGTAGACTGCGATGTTTGCCATGTCGTGAGAAATCCACGAGTAAAGCAAGCAAGCAGTTGAAATCCACTGAAGCACTCGCCACACTTTTAAGTCTCGCTTACTTGGCTTTTTATTCTCATCAAGTGCATAGTGAAGTAAAGACCATAAACCTAGACCAATCAGAAGTGCTGAAGCAAAACCAACCGCGCTATCAACAAGCATCTCGCTGATAAGCTTTGGTCGAAAAGCACTTATGATGATAAAAGTAGTGCTAACTGGAATTCCACGAAGTGTTAAAATCGCCAACACTATTGGTGGAATTAAATGCCACACAGTTATTGGTGTATACGGCACTTTAGCAAGTCGGCCAAATGCTATATCACCATCGTACATCCACCATCCCAAAGCCAGCGTAGCAACAAGTACACACGAAGCTGCCGCTGCTCGCTTACTCCAATGGATATCTTGATTAGAAGTGTTAAAAGTTCCGGTCACCTGTATCGCATCGTTGCCAAGTACAAAGTACAAGGCGATTTGAAAACCTACCAGGCCCAATAGGCCAATCATGACAAGCGGTGAAAGTAACTCCATGAGAAATCCTTTTGCAAGTTGTAACGTGCACCTTGAACTTATCAGATAATAAAAAAACCGTCAAAAAAAGCGCGTCGTTTACGACGCGCTTTAAAAATATACTATTATCGTTTTTTTGCTCGGCTAACTCGGGTTACACCAGATACTGGCACAATCTCAATTCCCTTCTTTTCGAGATGATCTAAGAAAAGGTTAACTCCAAGTGAGTCAGATGACATATGTCCAGCAATCACTACATTAATATGATGCTTCTGTGCCTCTTTCTTGCGATCCTCCGTCATATGCATACCAACAATAGTTCCGATTCCCGCAAGTGACATTTTCTCATAAATTCCTACAGCACCTTCGGTACCACCAGTTACTTCAGTCACCGCAATCTTACCTGCATAATTTTCTGGATTACCAGCAAACAATCGTGGGCCAGCCTTACGCTCAGTAGCAATTTGATACTCTGGCACTTCATTTAGTATGTCCAAAATCTCACTAACATACTCGGGTTTTTTACTATCAATCAATTCTTTCAAAAATGTTGCTACCATATTATCAGTTGGTGTATGCACACACATCAGGCCAATGTCATATAATGCCGCAGCATCAACAGTTCGATAGTGATTCACTGCACTAACACCACGCGCAACCTCTGAGATTCGTTGCTTTGTTAGTGCTTGCGCCACATTAATCGGCACACCATAATCAGCCAATACCTCGGCCTGCAAATTCATCACGTCACCAAGATCAGCCAAACCAGATCCAACTGGATGATGAGCAATCACCAAATCAATATCATGATCATATGCCATAAGAATTTCTGCAGGCTGAATATCAATTCCAACCATCACCTTTTTAACTTCCTTATTATGATCAACAAACACTCGTGTGTCAGAGTAAGGGTTAGTTAATGATTCTTTATCAAATTTCTTTTTCTTATCACTAGAAAGCGTTTGATATTTTTCATTCACACGCTTTAAATTTTTTCGAACCTTTGCTGCACCTCGGAGGTCATTTTGAATTCCAAGCTTTACAGCCAATTCATATACGTCTTTAATCTTCATAATGATTAGTTATTTTTCTTAATTGCTATTGCCCCTCCGGCAACTTCTTTCATATCATCTACCTGCTGAGAAATAATCTCAGTAGCTAATGTTGATGTAATAATAATATCTTCCTGCGATGCCACGAGCTCATCAAATCCTTGCTGATAAATTACAACTCGATCTTCGATCGTTAATCCCCGATCTTTACGTAACAAATTAATGTTTCGAATAAGTTCACGCGCTTGACCCTCAAGCTCCAGCTCTTTAGTTAACTTTGTATCAAGCCCGTCCTTACCAAAATTCAAACTTTTTACATTAAGCTCATCAAGTATAATTGCAGTTAACTCATCAGACAGTGCATCAACAACTGAAGTAGTGTATGACTGCAATGGCTGACGAATCTTCATCTTTGCTTCATTACGAGCAGCAAGTCCACCTTCTACAATCTTACGAGCTGATGCCATTGATGCTAGCAACTCTTGATCAATTAACGCTTCATCGTACTCAGGCCAGCGCTGCAAGTGTACTGAATCCTTAAATCCTAATTGCTGATATACATACTCTGCTTGAAACGGTGTACTTGGTGCCATGACATGCGCTAATTCCTTAAGTACATATCCAAGAGTTGCAATAGCTTGCTGATCAAGTGACTTAAAACGATCTCTACTTCGTCGCACATACCAAGTAGAAAGCTCATTGATAAATTCGAGTATCGGTCGAGTTGCTTTTGGTAAACTATATGCATTCATCGCTTCAGTTACTTCTTTGATCAACTCATGAAGCTTAGCCACAATCCATTTATCAAGTACATCGCTTGATGGCACGTAAGCAATCTCCTTTGTGTCACCATTATATAATTGATAAAACGCCAACACATTATCAAGAAGCATGTTAACTTTCTGCATCACCTCTTTCACGCCTTGTTCGACAAAATTCAAGTTCTCTGCCTCCATAACAGGCGAGCTCAAAAGATAAAAACGCAAAGCATCTGCCCCATATGTCTCCATGATGATATTTGGATCAGGGTAGTTATTCAACTTCTTAGACATTTTCTTGCCATCTTCAGCCAAGACAATACCATTTACAATTACATTTTTAAACGCTGGCTTTTCCATAATTGCAGTAGCAAGCACATGCAAATAGTAAAACCATGCCCGAGTCTGATCTACTCCTTCGGCAATAAACTCTGCAGGAAAATTCTGCTCAAATATTTCCTTATTTTCAAACGGATAATGCAACTGAGCATATGGCATAGATCCCGAATCAAACCATGTATCAAGTACGTCCGGAATACGCTTGTAGGTCTTACCATCTTTTTCAAAAGTCACTGCATCCAAAACATGCTTATGTAAGTCAGTAACTTTCTGACCTGAAAGCTCCTCAAGTTCAGCAACTGACCCAACACACAAATACTCACCATCCTCACTCTGCCACACTGGCATCACAGATGCCCAAAAGCGTTGTCGAGAAATCGACCAGTCACGCGCACCCTCAAGCCATTTACCAAAGCGGCCATCCTTGATATGCGCCGGCGACCAATTAATCTCCTTTGCATTTGTAAGAGCAAGATCCTTAATAGCAGTAACTTTTACAAACCATGACGAGGTTGCATAATTAAGCAGCGGCGTATCACATCGCCAACAATGCGGATAGCTGTGCTCAAATTTTTCTTTTGAAAATAATACATTATTATGTGCAAGATACTTAATAATTGCTACGTCAGCAGCCATCGGATCATCAATTGATTTCACGTACATACCTGCAAAATCTGTCACCTCATCAGTAAATTTTCCATCCAGAGTAACATGCTGAATAAACGGCAAAGAATACTGCTTACCAACATTCATGTCATCCTGTCCAAATGCAGGCGCAATATGTACCACACCGGTACCATCTTCAGTGGTAACAAAGTCAGCCCCATAAATCTTCCAACCATTTTCTTTATTTTCCAAATTTTCTTGTGCTGCATAATATGGAAACAATGGCGCATATGCTTTTCCGATCAATTCATCTGCGGCAATCTCACCCACAATTTCATACTGTGAATCTTTAAATACATCTTCCACTCGTTCTTTTGCAAGAATAAACAAACCATTTTCTGTTGTAACTTTTACATAGGCAACACCCTCGCCGACAGCGAGTGCAACGTTTCCAGGCAGAGTCCATGGAGTTGTTGTCCAGGCGAGTACATATGTACCTGGCTCATCAACTAATTCAAACTCAGCAATAACAGACAAATCTTTTACGTCTTTGTATCCCTCACTCACCTCTTGCTGAGATAACGTAGTCTCACAGCGCGGACACACATGCATAGATTTGTAATCCTGGTACACCAACTCCTTGCCCCACAGCTGCTTAAACACAAACCAAACACTTTCCATGTATGACAAATCCATAGTGAAGTATGGCTGTTCCATATCTGCCCAGCGACCAAACTTTTTCATGGTCTTTTTCCACTCATCAGCGTAGTACTCTACTTTTGATCGACATGTTTCGTTAAACTTATCGATTCCATACGCCTCGATATCTTTTTTTGAAGTAAATCCTAATTCCTTCTCAACAATATTTTCAATCGGCAATCCATGACAATCCCAGCCCCAACGACGTTCTACTCGATGTCCTCTCATAGTCCAATATCGTGGTACCACATCCTTCATAACACTTGCCACTAAGTGCCCATAATGAGGCAACCCAGTTGCAAATGGTGGGCCATCATAAAAAACATAATCGCCATGCGGCGCTTCTTGTTCAACTGATTTTTGAAAGACACGTTCCTTCTCCCAAAAATCACTAATTTGTTGTTCTCGTTCTACAAATTTTGACATAAAATATCTCTCTTAAGCGATATCACATAGTATCAATCAACCCCGCAAAAGTCAAAGCCTAATTAGCAATATACTTTTTTAATCGTTCAGCTAGCTGCGACGGGGTAACACTTGTTTTTACAATATACTCTTTCGCGCCGAGCTTAAGTCCTCGATCAATTTCATCCTTTTGAGAAAGGTTTGAAAAAATAATAACGTTTACTGCACTGATATCTTGTTGCTTGCATAGCTGCTCAAGTAATCCAAACCCATCAGTGTCCGGCATTAAAACATCAAGCAAGACAATATGAGGCTGAAATGAAGCAATCATATCAAATCCTTCAGAGCCATTAGTTGCAACTGCAACTTCAAAGCCCTCTTGCATAAGCTTCACTTCGTAAAGCTCAAAAATATATTGCTCATCTTCGACGATTAGTACTTTAGCAAGTGAGGTAGACATATACTAATAGTATAACACAAGTTACATGCGCTCTGGTGTCTCAATACCCAACAACCGCAAACTTTCAACCAATACTTGCTGCACACACTCAAGTAGCAACAAAAGTGCTGCGCGCTGCTTCGAGTCAGCCTTGGCAATTGATACTGATTCATATAGGGTGGCAAACTGTCGCGCCAGATCGTACGTATACTGACTCAACACCGACGGATCGTGTCGTTCAACAGCCTGCTCAATAATCACAGGAAACTTAGATAACTGCTTAACCAATGCAAAAGACACATCCCCTGATAGCTGTGAGTACTCTACCTTGGTACTTCGCTTCTTGGTTCCAAGCTTTTCAAAAATTCGACTGATGCGAGCATTAACATACTGCAGATACGGCCCTGTCTTTCCAGTAAAAGCGATGCTTTCTTTTGGATTAAAAATCATTGTAGTTGAAGCACTACTGCTAAGTAAGAAAAACTTCAATGCCCCAATTGCAATTTGACTAGCTCGCTGTGAAACTTCTTTATCTGACAACTCTTTATCACGTGAGGCGACCTCATCACTAGCCATACGAATCAAACCATCTATAATATCGTCAGCAGAAGTTCCCTCAGGCAAACCTTCGCGAGATTTAATCTTGCCATCTGGGAGTCGAACCATGCCATAAGATAAATGATAGTTCTTCTTGATGTTCTCAAAATGCAGTAACTCTAAAATTTTAAAAAGTTGCCTAAAATAATTATCTTGCTCAGAGCCTACAACATAGATTGATTCATCAAGCGTGTACTTATTTTTCAAAAATGCTAAGTATAAATCCTGAGTCATGTATAGTGCAGTACCATCAGATCGAAGTAAAATTTTGTTTGGCAAACCATAGGCCTCGAGATCAGCATAAATATAGCCATCTTTATGTTCTTTAAGATATCCTGCTTTTAACCCTTTTTCAACGATCTCTTTACCATGACTATAGTATTCACTTTCATAATACTCTTGATCAAAGTGATCGATATTAAGCTTACCTAGAGTTTGCCGAAAACCATCAAGCACCCATCCCATCATCTTCTGCCACAGTTGCATAACTTCTTTCTTACCCTGCTCCCAGTCCACAAGAAGTTTCTGCGCTTCTTTTTCAAGCGAAGGATGCTGCTCAAGCTGCTCCCCGAATTCAACATAATATTTACCAACAAAAGCATCTGGTTTCATCTTAAGATCTTGTGGAGACTTATTTTTACCCCACTTCATATAAGCTAACATCGCCTTTGCAATAGCAATCCCTCGGTCATTGTATAGTGTCACTTCAAACACTTTGTATCCAAGTTTTTTAAACAACCGAGACATACTCCACCCTAAAGCAATATTGCGAAGATGACCGATAGTTAAAGGCTTGTTGGTATTCGGAGAAAAGTACTCAATCATTATCTTTTTACCTTTGCCAATTTTTGATGCGCCAAATTTTGATTTTTGTTTAAAAATCTCTTTCAACACTGCCTCAGAAAAAGTAGCTCGGTTAAGATAAAAGTTAATGTATGGTCCTACGGCTTCAACTTTCTCAAGCACTCCAGAAGGTGTGCACGAGTCAACAAACAACTGTGCAATTTCTGCAGGAGATTTCTTCATCTCTTTAGCCAGCGCAAAACAGCCAACAGCAAAATCACCAGCAACATTTTCTGGTGCATAGTCAATACTCAACAAAGCAGCCTGCTCGGCATTAAAGTAACCACTCAGCAGCTCTTGTATCGTATCATGCACCAAGCGCTCAGCTTGGCTATAGGTAAATTGATTATTGCTCATAAAAAAACTCTCATCTCTGAATAGGAAAATCCTATACAGGGACGAGAGTTCTCCCGCGGTACCACCCTGTTTTCTCTCAATTTTTTGAGAGACACTCTTTTGGTACAAAAGCCTCAAAAGCTCGTTTCAGGCAATGCTACGGCTAGACTTTCAGCTACTCTAGCTTGCTCCTACGCGCTTGCTACCCTACTTTTTCTTTCTCATAGGCTGTACAACCATCCTACATCAGCACTATAAAAAATGCAAGTAAACTCAGCTATAATGTACATCGAACTGTCCCATGCACAGCTCTGATTTCTTCAATATCAACTGTATGACGTTCACCCAAAATAACGACCCCTTCGGTGCCGGCAACATCGGGCACAATATATCCAATTTCATCATCAAAAAATTGATATGGGATGTGCCCCATAGTATATAAATCCAACGAACTAAATTTACGCATATTAGGTCGAGAGTATGTGCTCAGTCCCGATCTAAAACGGCCATTACCCTCATCAATCCATCCTGTACCACCAAGGGGTGAAATCATATCAAGATAGTATGACCAATGATACTTATTTTCATCAAGTAGCGCAGATGAAGCCATCTCAGTATCACCAAAAGTAAGGTATGAGCCCCACTGATGACCAATTTCATGCAGCATTATATTTAACACATGATCCTCATTATCTTGCGCTGTAATAGAATATTTACCAACAGGTCCCATAGTAATTACACCTTTAAGACGTCCACTGCTACCAAACTTTGCGCTCGAGTCAAACACAGTTCGTCCAATTCCTCGCACATGATTTGATACTGACGTAAAATGGGCAATCTCCCCTTCAACAACTTGCGGTATTGCAAAATCAGTCCAAACAAAAATAAAATCAAATTCATCAGGATGAGCATCGTAGAAAATATTAATCAACTCACTTTTCACTGCAAGTAATCCATCATTTCGTAAAAGAGTAGTATATTCCGTCACATCAGCAGTAACTAAAGGATAGGAAGTATCAATACTTGAAAAACCATCAGTAGCCCATGTGTAGCGATCCTCTACTTTTGATTGCAAGTGCTGCAAAGTCGCAACATTCTGGTTAAACACGGTAACGTTGTCGGTATTAGAAAGATAGATAAATGCGGCTTTTAATTCGTCATTGCGACAATCAGCAGTTGAGGTGATCGGCAATGCTGCAGGGTAATTCAACCAAGCGCTATATCCTTTAAGAGGTGTCTCACGAGTAAGATAATTCAATCTTCCTTCAATAATATGCTGGGATAAAAACCCATTAGCATACACATCCGCCTCACTAGCAAAAGGTTGTAGCACTCCATTATCTTTGTAGTAATACATATCCATCTCAGCCACATGGTATACAAGATTATCTGGAACCGGATAAGCATATCTCACATCTTCACCTTGAAGATAATCAGAAAAAAACACTTCAGGGAGTTCAACAACCAACGCATTCCAGTCGTCACCATAAATCGCTCGAGCAACTTCCTCGGAAACAATCTTTCGCAATACTCCACCCTGCTCAACTGCATATACATCAGGCGTAGTAGGTGTAGTAATCAGACTGGTACCTGGACGCATAGTTATATTTTTACCCAGCGGCGCGGCAAGCAGTACGCTATTTGAAACCACACTCACCTCATCAAAGCTATCACCATACCAACTTTGATAAACACTTTGTGTAGGAAATACATGCCGCACACCATCATTATCCAAGTAATACACTGTGCTGCTCTGCACAGAACGAACGAGTCCACTAGCAGCGCTAGTAGTGCTGGTAGTAAATAAAAAGACACCAAAAAATACAACACACACACTAATAAATCGATTCATACTATTCATCACCTAAATAAGTAAGCTGAGGATCATGCTCTTCTTCAGAAGGCAGTTTCTTTGGCGGAGTGACAGGAAGTGAGACAAAGAATCGAGAGCCCTTACCCTTACCCGCGCTCTCTGCACCGAGCGTACCGCCATGAGCATCAGCAATCATCTTAGCCACAAAAAGACCAAGTCCCAGCCCTTCGGTATGCATCTGGAAACTTCCCTTCGCGCGAGAAAATTTTCTAAACAAATGCGGAAGTGTTTCCTTATCAACTCCAGTACCCGTGTCTTTTACACTAAACGTCACCATGCCTTCAGGCTCATTATCAATGGTTACTTCTATTGAGCCTTCATTAGTATACTTAATCGCATTGTCTACAAAATTCATCATCACTTCGTGCAACTTACGATCAGTCATAACTTGTGGCAATTTCTTCTTTGGCTTCTTAAATGTTAACTTCAATCCCTTCTTGTCAGCATTTACTTTCAAATTTTCTACTACCTCAGCTGCCTTATCTTCCAACTGTGTTAATTCAAAATTGTACTCCTGGCGACCGGACTCAATACGAGAAATATCAAGCAAGTTCTCCACTAGATCAATAAGTCGCTCATTTGCCTGAAACACTTTATCAAGTTGTGTTACCACTTTTTTCGACACCTTACCAAATGAGCCTTCCTGCAACATCGAAATATACCCCTTAATCACAGTCAATGGCGTACGAAGTTGATGAGAAGCAATTGAAATAAAGTCTGACTTCATCCGATCCATTTCACGCAGCTGTTCATTTGCCGCTCGGAGTTCTTTAGTAGCATCATCCACTCGCTTCTGCAACGTACGGTTAAATTCCTTAAGCTCTTCATACAGCTGAGCATTCTCAACCGCGATAGCTACTTGCCCTGCGATCAACTCAAGCACATTCAAGTCTTGTTGGGTATATAGATCTCCTGACTTCTTAGTACCAAGTGCGATCACACCAATAATTTTATCTTTAACAGTAAGTGGAATAATCAAGGAAATGTCAGCGGAATGCAGTGCATAAAGTAATTCTTTATTATGTGGCTGATATTCTCCAGCCTCATACATTGCCTTTCTTTCATCGATAGCAAGGATATGATTATCTGAAACAGAAAACTCTTTTAACATATCAGATTCTTTACCCCTAGCCAAAAGCTCGGGCTCACCTTTTCTGAACCCTGAACTATATTTTACTTGCAGCTCACTATCTACAGATAATAAAACAACAGCGCTCTTGGTTGGATGAAAAGACTCTTCTACTAGGTTGCAAACTGAATTCAATAGAGTATCTAAATCAATAATTCTTGATGTTTTATCATTAACTGAATTTAAAAGTTTATCTGGATTATAAGATTGCTTATACAAAAAAGAACTTGTAATTTTTTCGAAATACTTTCTTAACGGTGCATAGCCAATAACGACCAAAATACCTGAAACTAAACCTGACGCAATATTGGGTGACAAGAATGAATTAGAACCAGAACTAAAAGCTAATCCAAACAGTGAAGAAAGTAAAGTAAAAACTAATGTTACGATTGCAAGACTTAAACTAAAAATAAAAGACCTAAAGACTACTGTACGCACATCCATGAGTCTATATTTAACTATTGCATAAGTAATAACTATCGGATATAAAGCAAATAAAATAACTGGATAAGGTGGCACTTGAACATTAAATGTAATAAAAAATACACTACCACCACCACTAAAACCTAATAATGAGGAAAGGAAAACATACCTTAATTGACTATACGCCGCTCCAGTCTTCTGCAACATTTCCCTATAAAGTATGAATAATGAAAATGCAACCGCACCAAAAAAATGAAGAGTAAAGTATATGTAAAGCGGACCAGCATTACACACAAAGTTAAAAATATACTTTGGTAACACGTCATCAACAAAATAATGTGTGGGATTAAAAATAGTAAAAATTAAGCTCAAAACATAAGATATGTAGAGGTAAGCTTTATACTTCTTATACCTATCAATCAACGAGATTATAAAATGCAAATAAAGCGTCGGAATAAAGATGGCTGCTCCATGAAGCACATAATTCGAAACCCATGCCACAGACTCGCTTTCAGCAGAGATCATGAAAAAATAACCAAGACTCCAAACAGAGGTAAAAATATTTAGCCTCAACCAAGCTTGATTCATCTTTCTTTTTCTATTTCTGAAAAATGCCACAATACCAGATAGTAACGCGATTACACTACCCAAACCCAATGAAATTAAGAAATAATTTAACAACATCTATACTCCAAGCTTAGTAAAATCACTATTAATAGTTACGTACTTAGCCAGATCAACTAAACTACTAAAGGTTACATTAATACCATGGTGCGGCTCTACATGAACATCTCCAATATAAGTTATCTCATTTGGTAAATTACTTAGGTATGATTCAAGCTTACCTTGCATCGCATAAATTGCACCTTGTAAAGCAGAGCATGAGACAGAGGGATTAGATTGACCATACACCAACCAAGCATCGTCAACACTATTTACGTCTACACTGCCGTGCCAATGGCAAATGGCTAATCCACTTTCGACTAATTTATGAGCAAATAAAGATGACCTATGAAAATAATAATCAATCGCAGCAACAACAACATTTGCAACTGCATGAGAAAGTATTACGCGAGAATCAAACGAAGGGCGATAATTGGCAGACAGTTCTATTCCTTTAGGCATTTGTAACATCATCTGACCTTTATAGATACCCATCTTAACAACATCCTTAGCTTTATCTAGCTTAGTCTTATTAGCACCAGATCTAGTTGTTAAAACCCAGACCTCAGGAATGCCAACTAATAAATCTTTACCTGCAACATTAACTTCAAGGTAAAAGTCACCAAACCTGTCATAAAAATCAGATGGAATTTCATTTTTTTCATAAGCCAATTTAGCGACAGATACAGGAAGCTGCCTTGCAAGAAAACCATAACTCATTCCATTTCTCTTATCTAGATGCAAAGAACCGATCCATCTATAAAAAGGATTTCTAAAAAGTAATTCTGAAATATCCTTACCCTTAGGGAATAGCTCCGACTCATCAAAAATCGGACCTGCATCAACCATATCGCTAATATATGGGCTTAAATATTCTGAATCAAAATCAAAATGGTCCTTAAGAATATTAAAATCATCAAGACTTGGTGGCACTACAGGTGCGTAAACCTTAGTTAATAAGGAGTCTAGAATATCCTGAGTAAAATTTTCCGACCTAACATCAAATACAGGATTAGACATATTAAAGGAATACAACATCCAGTTTGACTCATTAAATTGAACGATAAGATTACTCATTGTATCTGCAAATAAATTTAAAGCTAAGTCGGCATGCTCATTAAATGTCAGATTTTTTTTATTAAAATCTCGATCATATACTAAAGTAACTATCGGATTTCGCTTAAAACTATTAGTAAAGTCCATAGCCAGCAACTCATTCTCTCGCAAAAAAGTAAAGATGGCTATATCTTTTTTTAATTTTTTTCCGAATATAAAATTCCAAAAATTATTTAAATAGAGTGACTTTAGTGACTTATATACACTCTTAGTGGTCCTAAAAGTATGTGAAAAAATCTGTTTATTTACATACAAAAAAATACCAACTCTCTTTACCTTACTCCTCCATGATAGATGAGTAAGGTTATCTTCAAAATCAAGTACTTCCACACCCAGTTTTTCCATTGAACTAATCAATTTATCCATGAATTCCTTTTCATGAATACTAAGTTTTCTAGTTGCAACGGATAAAAAAGTAACCTTAAGATCATGAGCCATTTCTTTTGAACTTAACTCAATTTCACTTCTAAGCCCTAATATCTTTTTGATCTGATAAATATTAATCATTCTCTAAGCCTTCTAGCGGCAATTAGTAATAAAGATAATCACTTAATATTATACCACGATAGCACTCTTTAGTGAATGGCAATCAAGAATAAAAAAAGCCTTTCGGCCACTCTATAAATAACCACTAAAACTAATACCCACGATGAGGTTGATTGTACATTTTTTCAATCTGTGATTGATAATGCTGCTCCACAACTCTACGTCGGAGCTTCAAGGTTGGAGTCAATTCATCTTTTTCTTGAGAAAACCCTTCCATACTTGGAATGTAAAAGTTACGAATACACTCCCAGTCAGCCAACTGTCTATTAATTTTCTCAATTCGCTCAGCGATAAACGCACGAAGCTGTGGTGTTCCGATCATCTCATCAGGCTCACCTACTTCTACACCACGTCGCTCAAGCTCACGCGGCACATCTTGCCAGTCAGGGATAATCAACGCAACCAAGTATCCTCGCCCATCACCAAAAACAGCAGATTGACTAATATAGCGATCGTTATTTAACAGCGACTCGAGTTGTTCTGGCCAAGCAATCTTTCCATTGGCAAGAGAAATCATCTCTTTTTTTCTACCAATAACTGTGAGATATCCTTCTTCATCGATATATCCCAAGTCACCGGTATGAAACCAACCCTCTTTATCTATCACCTCATCAGTTAGCGCTGGATTTCGATAATACCCCTTCATCACCATCGGCCCTCGAGTCAAAATCTCCTTGTCATGATTAATTTGCAACTCTACTCCAGGAAGTTTTTGCCCTACAGTTCCTGGCTTTACTGCTCCAGGACGATTAACAGTAATCACTGGCGCTGTTTCAGTTAATCCATATCCTTCATAAATAGGTACTCCGATGCGACTAAAAAATCGCACCAGCTTATGGTTCAAACTTGCTCCACCAGAAATAGTAAATTTAATTTTACCACCAAGCTTTGCTCGAATTTTTTTAAAAATTACCCGGTCAGCAATAATATGCTTAAAGGTTCCCTTCTCTTGTTTCAAAGCCCAGATAAATAACCGATGTGATAACTTACCTTTTTGCTTAAGTCCCTCCCAAATAGATCGATGTAGTTTCTCATACACTCGAGGAACTGACACAAGCACTGTCGGACGTACTTCTAGTAAATTTTGCTTGAGCTGTTTCACACCTTCGGCATGTGCTATAGCAGATCCACGACACAGCATCGGCGCATAATATCCAGCAGTTCGCTCAAAAATATGTGACAACGGTAAAAACGACAATAACGTATCGGTCTCTGACAGTGGCATTACTGTTGCAGCAGCTTCTGCGTTGAGCAACAAACTATGATGTGAAAGCATCACACCTTTAGGCACTGCGGTAGTACCTGATGTGTAGATGATCGTTGCAACATCATCAGGATGAGTAACTGTTTCGATAACCTCCTCTGACTTACGACCTATTTTACGAAATGCATCATAGCTAATCACTCGCTTGTCAGCATCAAAATTCTCATTTTCTTTAAGATCTTTGTAAATTACTGTTTCCAAATGAGGCAGCTCATGCATGATAAGCATCACCTTAATAAAAAGGTTCTGTTGACTAACATACAGAACCTTTGCTTTAGAATCGTTTAAAATGTGTTTGATAATTGTAGGTGAAACAGTAGTATGTACTGGCACGACAATTCCTCCGAGGCGTAGAGTTGCGATATCAAGACGGACCCACGCTTCAGAGTTTTCTGATAATATTGCGACCCGATCTCCTTGTCGCACACCGAGCTCAAAAAGCCCTCGAGCTGTTTCAGTAATGCGCCATTTCATTCCCTTGAAAGTAATTGGCGCGTAGCTACCAAATGCTTTCGAGTACAAACATGGGCGCTTTGGAAAGCGCTGTGCAGTTATATCAAATTTTTCCGGAATCGTATTCATAGCTTCAAAAAAAGACTACTTAAGCATATCGCTAAATTAAGCGATACGTCAAGTTTATTTACAGATTAAACATACTCCTATAAGATAGCCAACACATGCCCCCATAGTTTAACCGGATAAAACGAGGACCTCCTAAGTCTTAGATCTTGGTTCAAGTCCAGGTGGGGGCAAATAAAAAAGCACATCATGTATTTCTGATGTGCTTGTATTGTAATCACGTTACCCTTCCTGCGCGGAGGAAGACGCTAAAGTGCGTTCACCATCTCCCTGAAGAGATGCAACCAATGGAAATCCGACAAGCACGGCCGCAAACGTGTGATCAATTTCTGAAACTTCTGTATCCAACAGCTTTGCAGCCTCTTGCAATGCCTTTACTCTAAGACTAGCGCCGACTTCAGCGTTAATGAGGTTTGCAGTTTCAGGCGTGGGAGCACAGTCTGTTAATGAAAAACGGACAAACTCAATTCCCCACTTCTCGGAAAATTCTTTCACAGCTTCAAGTAATTTTTCCGATATCTGTTCTTGCTGTTCAGCCAGACTACCGTGATCATGCTGAGACAATTCCTCACGCAACACACTCATGCATAAATCATTTACAGACTGGTCGAGATCATCGATCTCAAAAAGTGCCTTGTATACGTCAGTGACTCTAAAAAGTACAATAGCGCTGACCGTAAAGATAAGGCCATCTTTGAGAAGTATTCGCTGGCGGTCAAAGTGAAGTGTCTGTTGACGCACATGTCTTGTACGCAAATTTTCAATGAATGGCACTAAAATTAGTATGCCTGGCTTCATGATTTTAGGTTCACCGTTGCGGTCACGAACCGCTTTTCCAAATCGGAGTTTAATCCCCAAAGAACCTTCCTGAACAAACTTAAAGGTCTTTAGCAGTCCTGTTATTGCAGCAACAATCGCCATAATAGCACTGATTGTCAAGTCACCTAACATACCGCCTAACATAATGTCGTCTCCTTTTTAAGGTGCAAATGTGATATTGATTTCTATCACAAAAACATCTTCATGTCAATAAGCGTGATATATAAAAATATATGTTATACTATACGCATGCGAAAGGAGATCAATTAACTATTGACCACGTTTTTTCTTACTGCATTAATTTCACTTGCAGTATCACTACCAGTCTATAGTCAATCATCATTTTTAGATCAACTTATTGGCATTAGTAATACTGCCATTTTTTTGATGGGCGCAGCTGCAACTACTGTACTAGTAATTTTGGTGTACCCTGCCCTGATTAGAAAATACGGAAACTATCTCACCACAGTTGGAGCATGCGTGACGGCAATTTTTGCCATGGTGTTTCTAACGCACGAACTTGATGTCTGGGTACTACTGATGCTATTTATCATGCAGTATACCTGCTTTGCTATCATCGGAATTAATTTAGATATTTTTTTAGAAAGCGTTTCAGACGATGAACATACTGGACGTATACGAACACTAAATAGCACCATCAGAGCATTAGCCTCAATCAGTACACCACTAGTCATGGGATACTTAGTAAGCACACATTCACTAAGCTTCCCCTACATGGTTTCTGCACTCGCACTAATTCCAGTAGTGATCGTTCTTTTACTGAAGCGAAATACAATGAGACAAAAAGAAGTGTTCCCCCATCATCGTTTTCGCGACATTAACCGCACGGTTCGTAAATCAAAAAGCCTTCGATGTGTCTTCGAGCTACAATTTGTACTCCAGATGTTTTATGGCTTGATGGTATTTTACACTCCGATCTACCTAAACGAACACCTGGGCATTCCATGGGATGAGCTTGGTTTAATTTTCACTATCATGCTTACCCCATTTATTATTTTTCAAATTCCAGCCGGCACACTAGCAGACAAATATTTTGGCGAAAAAGAAATCACCATAGTTGGCATTATCATAATGGCACTATCGCTAATTGCAGCATTTGCCACCACAAGTGCCAACGGCATTATCTGGATCGTCATATTGTTTGCATCCCGAGTAGGCGCGGTACTACTAGAGGCAATGATTGAGACACACTTTTTCAAACACGTTAACGCCGATGATCTTGATTTTATCGATGCCTATAGAGCAGTACGACCAACCGGATGGTTGGTCGCATCAGCAGTCTCACTGCTATTTATTGGTATTTTCCCATTGCAATACATGTTTTTACTTATTGCAATAATTATTTTACTAGCCCTCAAACCAGCACTAGCGCTGCCAGACACTAAGTAGACGGATACTTTGGAAGATATCTCACCTTATACTTAGACAAATCACCAAGACGAGGAAAGTCATTAATGCTCACTTTTCCGATATATAAATTTCGCAACCCATCCTCTGGGTTATCTTTAAGATATTGTCGAACTTGCAACAGGCCCTTGAAATACACCACATCTCGAGAAAAAGCAATTTTCTTAGAAGTATCAATCAATCCACGTTTCGCTCGCCAGCAAGATCTCCATGCCTGTGTATCACTGAGTTGATACTGCTCTTTCAGATAATGAAATAAATCTTTAAATGACAATTGCGCTGCCAAGTGCACTGCAATAGTTCGAAGCGGCGCACCAAGTGCCTTCGTGCCCATTGCCACGTCTAGTTTTTCTTGGTTATACATTGCCAACCCTTCTTCAGTAAGTAAGTATCCTGCTGTTCCGTATGAAAAAATTTGTGCATCTTGTAAAATACCATTTTCATACCGAAAAGCATGTGTGCCAATCTCATGAATCAATGCCGCGTCCAATGTGCTTCGAGTAAACACTGCGTTGTTGCGCACAAAAAGTGTTCGGTCTTTATTAACCGCAATACGAACAGAAATCTTATCACTGACACTCACCTTCCAGTTAGTTAACTTATTATCTGCTAAATAATTTTCGATTCGTTTAAGTGCTTGCTTAAAGGTAAGATCCTTACCCTTTGACTCAAATGCGTGAGTTCTCACCGTAAGTACAGCCGTATCATGTAATACTGCATCGACACCACCATACAGCTCCTCCGAGTATCGCTGCACATCTGGCGTGTTGATTGCAGAAATCAAATCAAGCGTTGCCTGAAGCTCTCTAATCTTATCGAGATAAATACCTGCCAATGGATGATCAAGATGTCGAGGAAGTCCGCGAAGTTCTTGTCGAATTTTTTGAACATCAAAACTCGGCTGACGGTAAAAAAATCGAGGTGAAAATGTAGGGTGTTTTAAAAATGCTTCTTCCTGCTCTTCAAGGTTAAGCGGTCGAACATATGACAAAACATTTAACTCTTTAGAGATTCGAGCAAGTTTTGTGTCAATACTAGCAAGCATTTTTTCATCAGTGGTTGATTTAGCTACAGACACCACTTTACGTCGGTCAAACGTCGGATCAATAACAAAATTTTTCAAAAACGAACCTCCGAGCACCAGCTGATGACGTACCGGTCCAAGATCAACAACGCGAAATGGCAAGCGTAACCGCTGACCTGCTAAGTAAATATCAATTAATCGCTGCTCTGAAGAAATCTCAGACATCGATCGGTCAATCAGCACCTCCGTGCTATGCGGATCAATTTTTGCAATAGCGTGCTTGTAGTTAGTATTCACAATACTTACTGATTCATACAGGCCAAGTGTCTGCTTTTTAGGCTGAACACTCTTCTTTGAGGTATCAACCGTTCCACCAAAAAGTGTCTTTGCAACTGCCACACCATCCTGGGCATTAGCAACCGACAAATCACTCACCTTTTTCAACCGATTCTTAAGTGGCACACGATTTGCTAGCTGCACACTAAGTCCAGCGCGGGCATTAAGTTCCAAAATTTTCACACCTGTTGAAGTAAGCGCAATATCTACTGCCAAAAATTTAATTTGACTAACCTGTTGCGCCTTAGCAGCTGTCAGTAAAATTTCATCCCATCGTGGTAGCTGAATCGAACTTATCTTTTCCCCATTTGGAAGCTTCTTGATATATTGCCCATGGTAAATTCCATAGGTCGCAGCACCTGTCGCAATGTTAATACCAACACCAATCGCACCAGAGTGTAAATTTGCTCTTCCATGTGACTGAGTAGTTGGCATTCGTAACATCGCAATAACAGGCACATAGTTAAACACAATCACTCGAATATCAGGCAATCCACCATCACA
>CAYXZR010000002.1:66503-72602 GCA_964470025.1 uncultured Gammaproteobacteria bacterium
GCTTAAACACTGAGTGCGGTCGCAATCGCTCTTCAATAATTGCCATATCATAATACCCAGAAACTGCGTATCGACCATCCAAAATAGAACCAATGTGATTAATAATTTGTCGCCAACTCCAAGCCTGATTATCAATATCTATGAAATCAGCGCCACGTCGCTCTTTAATAATGACAATTCCCTTACCACCATAGCCTGCGTTTGGCTTAATCACAAAGCTATTAGGCAGTCCGGACAAATCAAGCGTGAGCAGCTCTTTATGATTACGAATTGCCATCAGTGTTTTTGGCACGCCAATATCTCGAGAGCTCAAGTAGTTTTTTGCAAACGTCTTGCTATCGGCTAACTTTTTACTTTCTGATGTATTGTATCGTCCTACATACAGCAGATTGCGGGCATTCATTCCTAAAATCCCGCTTGCTCGTTCAAAAATACCCATAGACTACTCTGACTCTTCAGTATGACTTAGCAATAAGCTACGGAATCTAAAGTACTCATCCAGTCGCAACCCAGTATACTTACCAAGGAGTAAAGTGATAAGTAGAAATACCAGCAGCACTTCAGGTAATGCAATCAAAAACGAACTAAACGATGGCCACACAATCAAGTAGTAAGAAACAATCACCACCATAAGCGTCTCAGCAATACCAACCAACGCATTACGTAATCCCTGCTCTGCTCGCACGGCAATAAACTTCTCAGAAAGCGATGACATAACAAGCATAGGGAAAGCAAGAAATCCCAGCGAAACAGATGCATCAAATCTAACCGCCAAATACAGCACGACTAAAAATGACAAACTAATAAACGAAATATTTAATGCAACTTTTGGCAAATACAAAAGCTCGATTTTACTAGAAAAATATTTGACTATATAGCTAGTCGCAACTGCAAAGGCAAATGTGAGTAGCCCTAGACCAATACCCAAGAAGTAAAACGCTGCCGCGATAATAACTGGAGTATAAACACCAAAGGTACTAATACCAACCACCTGTCGGAAAAACACAGTAATAAAAGCTAAAACCGGAATTACCAAAATCAAATAAATACTACTACTAGGTACACCACGCACAACTAATGCATCAACCAAGCGCGATAAGAAAAACAAATATGAACGCTGATCATCTGGTGTTACTAAGTGATACTCAATAGCACGAGCATCAAGTGTCTCTGTAACTTCACTAAAGGTGTCAGCTGCAAACAATGGATTCAATGCTTCCTGTCGTGTAACAAGAATTGACTCATTGCCAATCACCCGTAGTACTTGAAATGCAATCTGCGAATGCACTGCAATGCTTTGGTCGGTAATAACTGCAAAAGGTTTCTGTCGAAGCAACTGCTGAATCACCGGGTCGCTGTCTCGAAAATACTGCGCAAACGTTTGCAAGTTTCTTGACGAGTCAGTATCAAGCACGATCACATCTGCTTCCTGCAAAGCTGATGCTCGCTCAGTAAGTCGCTGCAATAGTTGATCCTCAAGAAGTACGGTTTCTGTTTCTGAGTTAATCGGGATAAACGTCATTGCCACACCTTCATCTTGTGCCTGCTCGGTAATCTGATGAAGCAGCTCTATCTTTTCCTCATCGGCGATAAAGACAGCCTGACGATCAAATACAAAAACGCTCGTGACCCGCTGTTCTTCAATACCTGCGTATGTTATTGTCAGCGTCACCTCGTATTCTCCAGTGGTGTCATATTGATGTACCACATCTTGACCGTAGCTTGAAATACCATCACCAAAATCCCATTGGTACTGTGCGGTATCAGGAATCGCACTATCAACCGTCACATCAAAAATAATTTTCTTATCAACACGAACAAACTGATCCGCAACGATAGTAATTGATGGACCTTGCTCAACTGGCTGATTTTCTAAAACTTCTTGGGCATACGCTTGCATTGGAGCAAATAAAATGCTAAACAAGCTACTCAATAGGATAAAATATCGAAACATATTTGAGGATTAATGGTGATAAAAAAATGCCAACAACGTAGATCTGTGGCATTACCGTAATAAGAATAAATTCATCTAGTATGTACAACACAAATATAAGAAAAATGTAACAAATTGTCAAGGTGTAACGAAAGAAAAAAGTCAGAAGTATGCTACAATACATCCATATGAAAACTACCATCCCCCAATTCACAAAGTTGAATCAGAAGGCCTGGGTCAAGCAGTTATTAAAAGAGTTTAAAAAGGCTGAAATATTCATAGTCGGTGGCGCCCTGCGCGATGCACTTCTTCAGCGTCCAGTTGGTGATCTTGATATTGTCATCAGAAATGTTAGCAAAACCAATCTCCAAAAATTTCTAAGCGCAAATGGCGAAGTAAAATTAGTTGGCAAACGATTTGGCGTATACAAATTCAAACCAAAAAATCACAAGGGTGGAGCAATTGACATCGCACTTCCTCGTACAGAAAATTCAATCAACCTGTCAGGTGCATACAAAGATTTCCAAATTAAAAGCGATGCGCGATTACCAATAGAAACTGACTTAGGCAGACGCGACTTCACCATTAATGCCATGGCCTACAATATCACGACTAAAGAACTTGTAGACCCTTTTAATGGCCAGCGTGATCTAAAGAAAAAAGCCATCATGACAGTTGGTCGGCCAGCAGAGCGTTTTACTGAAGACTATTCTAGAATGCTACGGGCGCTACGATTTGCAACACAACTTGAGTTTGAAATCGAAGTTAACACCTGGAATGAAATTGAAAAAAGCTGCAGTAAAATAAACAAAGTAGCTGACGGTCAACGAATTGTTCCTCTGGAAGTTATCGCACAAGAGCTTAACAAAATGATAATTGCAAATCCGGTTACAGCTATTGGACGACTCGATGCAAGCGGCCTCCTAAAGCAACTCATGCCTGAACTACTCGATATGAAAAACTGCCAACAACCGGCGGCATATCACTCAGAAGGTGATGTATGGGTTCATACCGTACTTGCGCTCCAACAACTATCAAGCACAAAATTTAAAAAAGAATTCCCACAACAGCAACCAACCGACGAGGTGATCTGGGCGCTGATTCTACATGACATTGGCAAACCACCAACATACCAAAAAACTGATCGGATTCGGTTTAACAATCATGACATCGTCTCAGCAAAAATGGCGCGAAAAATAATGGATCGGCTCAAGATCGCTGCTGCAGGAGTTGATACTCATGCCGTAGAATATTTATGTGCCAAACACATGCTTCTTGCCTCAGGCGCTGCAACTACCATGAAAGAGACTACTCTTGAAAAATACTTTTTCTCCGACACTGTTCCTGGACAAGAAATGCTTATGGTGATGTTTGCAGATATTAGCGCTAGCCTCGATGCATCAGGAAAACCAAACTTCACTGACTACAAAAAACTCAAGCAACGAATCGCCAAACTTGCTAAAAAGGTTCCCGGAAAAAAGCGCCTCCCTAGGGCGCTCATAACTGGCTACGATATCCAAAAAGAATTCAAACTTTCCCCCGGCAAAAAAATTGGTGACCTCCTTGAAATCAGTCGAGAAGCACAGCTAAAAGGTAAAATTTCCAACAAAAAACAAGCATTATCCTTAATTAAAAAGCACATCTAACGTATGAGATTTAACGTTCCAGAAGAAGCAATCGGTCAGCGACTTGATAAATTTCTCACCGAGGCAATCCCAGAAGTAACTCGTTCACAGGTTAAAAAATTAATCCTAAACAACGAAGTACAAGTAAACGGCGATGACACTTCCGTACATTATTTTCTCAAAAAAGATGATGTTGTTACTATTGAAAAAAAAGCAGTTAAAATCACTCCGGAAAAACCAAAGCTAAAGAAAATAAAGTCCTCTGCCCCAGCACCAACTATTATTTTTGAAAACAACGATTACATCATTATCAATAAACCTACAGGAGTACTCGTACATCCAACGGAAAAAAATGAAACAGACACTCTGGCCAACTGGATAATTAGACACAATAAGAAAATTGCAAAAATTGGCAACCCGAATCGACCAGGAATCGTACACCGATTAGATAAAGACGTATCAGGAGTTATGGTTATCGCAAAAACCGCAGAAATGTATGAGCACCTAAAATCCCAGTTCAAAGAACGAACTGTTACTAAAAAATACACCGCACTTGTATATGGCAACACTGCCCAAGATAGTGGTGAAATAACGCTGCCAATTGGGCGCAGTAAAAACTCTGGACAATTTGTAGCACATCCTCGAAAAGATGGTGAAAAATTTACCGATAATGACAAAATTGCACATACAACATACCAAACCCTCAGACACATCAAAGACTTCACACTATTAGATGTACAAATCAAAACAGGTCGTACTCATCAAATTCGTGCGCACTTCTTCGCTATTGGACATCCAATAATTGGTGATCCTATCTATAAGCCAAAGAAAAAATTCTTTTCGTTTTTACAAAGAAAAATCAAAGTGGTAGACACTCCAAGAATTTTTCTTCATGCCACAACCCTTGCATTTGACTCTCTTGATGGCACTCGACTGACGTACACCTCTGCGCTTCCTGACTCAATGGCACAATACATCACAGAGCTTGAGCCAAAAGTGCATGCACCAGTAATTGTTATTTCTGGACCGTCAGGTGCTGGCGAAGATTCAGTAATTGAAGGTATTCAACAAGACATCGAATGCAATCGAGTCAAAACAACCGTTACGCGTAACATGCGACCAAATGAATCAGAAGGAAATCCATATTACTTTATTTCTGTTGAGCAGTTCAAGCACATGATCGAACACGATGCTTTTATAGAATGGGCAATCGTATATGGTGATTACCGTGGTGCCACAAGACACGAAATTCAACGACTGCAATTACTTGGAAAACCAATCCTATGGAAAGTAGATTGGCAGGGTGTTAAAACCATCAAAGAAAAACTACCGGAAGCCGTAACCATACTAATTGATGTGCCATCAGTAGAAGTGCTTGAAGATCGACTCAAAAAAAGAGGCAGCGATCAGGCAGAAACCATCAAAAAAAGAAGTGAATTTAGCAAGGAATGGCTAAAACACAAGGATGTATACGACCACATAGTACTAAATGAGGATGGAAAACTCGATAATACTATCAAAAAAGTCCTAGAAATCATCAAGAAAAACGCCTCTATATAGCCAAATTACCCACAAGCCACACACAGGCAAAAGGGTTGACTTTTTTTCCACAATACCGTATAGTTCCAGAGTACTTAGTCTAAATCGACAGAATTATGGCCAATAACGTCACACAATCAAAGACTGAACTTCCTGACATCAAGCCAGGTATGACTGTTCGCGTACACCAACGTATTATTGAAAAAAATGCTAAAGGTGAAAGCAAAGAACGAATTCAGATTTTTGAAGGTATTGTATTGGCACGAAAACACGGCAATGAACCTGGTGCAACAATCACCGTACGAAAGGTATCTGGTGGAATTGGCGTAGAAAAAATCTTCCCACTCCACTCACCTGTTGTAGCTAAGATTGAACCAGTAAAGCAAGCTCGAGTTCGTCGTGCAAAACTCTACTACCTACGAGACTCAAAAAAACGCCTCAAGGAAACCAAGATCGAGGCCTAAGCATTTACAACCTCGCAGTATTGTGCGCCCAAAAATATGGGTTAACAATATTGCGAGGTTGTACAAATGCCCAGGTGGTGGAATTGGTATACACACTAGGTTGAGGGCCTAGGCTCAAACTGAGCGTGCGGGTTCAAGTCCCGCCCTGGGCACCATATACCAAATTGATATAGTTAGATAAAGATAGCTCAACAGAGCTGTTTTTTATTTAACAAAACTGAGTATAAGCACATTTTTTTGTACGCCTTACCTAGTACTACACCCATATCCAAATCGACATCATGATATAATATTAATATATATGAAAAAAAGAACTATATGACCCAGTTCTTTAAGTATTTTCTTGAACTTGCTTCATAGATATCACGTCATTTGTTATACTTAAAAGCATATACCACATAGGTAAGAATTAAAGGCGGTATATTATTCATTAAACGAAACAAAAACATATGATTGATATTATGTCATTCGATTTCATAATAAATTCAACTCTCCTTGCCATATATTCCTTGCTTTTTTATAAGCAAGAGCTCCCCTC
>CAYXZR010000003.1:0-55874 GCA_964470025.1 uncultured Gammaproteobacteria bacterium
AAAAAGCCAAAGACAGGATTGCCCGAAACAAAAAATCCAATGACGAACTTAACAAGCGAATAGATAGACTCGCCAAAGAAAACAAGCAATTTCGTGATGAAAATTTTGCACTTAAAAAGCGCGGCATGGAACTGCAGTTTGGTGATTCAATCGTTACCGCAATGGAAAGTATTTGCTGGGAGCATGACGGGGAATATTTATTACTATTCCATCGTCAAATGGCTCGATGTGAAGGTGCAGAACATTCACCGGCATTGCTTTACATATCGCCAACTGGCAGTGCAAGCATTGTCTTATTAGAAGATGGTGAGCCTGTTTTATCACGCCAACCAAGAGGCGGTCACAAACCAAAAGCGGCAACAACCCACTTTGCCAGAAGCTGGCTAAGCAAAGTTATTGACCAAAAAGGCATGGTCAAAGCTGATGATTTAGACGCACTCAAATACAACTTAATTCACCAATCACAAAAGGCGGCATAATATGTTTTTCAAAAACGCAATCATTTACTCATTTACAGAACCGTTCAACAAGTCAGTTGCCGAAGTTGAAGATGCGCTGACTAAATTTAGCTTTAAGCCATGCCTAAAAACTGAGTTTTCATCTACTGGATGGACGCCAGCATTGCACCCTGACGCAAATGTGCTTGTTCATTCATCATATGGTTACCTAATGGTTTGCCTAAAAACTCAAGAGAAAGTTATTCCGTCTGCTTCAATAAAAGAATTGCTAGACGAAAAACTCAAAGAAATTGAGCAAGCAGAAGATCGCAAAGTCAAAGGCAAAGAGAAACAAAACCTAAAAGAAGAATTGATCCACTCGCTATTGCCAACGGCATTGACTAAGTCAAAGCATGTTCGTGCAATTATCGATACAACCAATGGTTATGTAATGGTTGAAAGTTCAAGCTATGGCCAAGCAGAAAATTTGCTGACCTACCTGCGAAAATCACTAGGCTCGTTGCCAGTAGTGCCGCTAGAAACAAATGGCGCGATTTGCCTTACCTTTGACGACTGGATGAAAGGCAACAACCCAAGTGACTTTACCATTGGGACAGAGGCAATATTGAAAGATTTTGCTGAGGATGAAGGAACAATCAACTGTAAAAACTTGGCATTGGATTCAGAAGATATTCAAAGTCATTTAAATAATGGTAAGCATGTGGTTCAGTTAAAAATTGAGTGGGACGAAAAGCTATCTTGTGTGTTAGACGCTGGCCTTGTTGTGAAGCGCATTAAATTTAGTGATGTAATTAAAGAGCAAAACGAAGATATATGCCAAGACGACAAGCTCGCTCGCCTAGATGCTGATTTCACGCTAATGGCGTGCGAGCTATCTAACTTTGCAAACCGATTGGTTGAGTTGTTTGGAAAGAAAGGTGTTAGTGGTGAAAGCTAAAAACCAACGGTGGCTTAAATTCAAAGCTCGAACGAAGGCTATCTTTGTCGGTGCTTTGAATACCTTTTTGTCAATTTGCAACTTAGTCCTTATTGGCTTCTTTCTAGCCATAGGTTTGTTTATGGGGTTTAAAACCATTGCAAACATACTAGGCTAATCCTCGGGGCTTCTGCCCCGCTTCATCCCTGACTTAATAATTCTATCAATCAAAACATCATCGTTATAGTCCATGTCGTATATAGCGTCCATAATTATAGACATTCCAATAACCACTTCTAGGTTGTCTAACGCTGAAATATAACGAATAAGTTTGGCTAGAGGTTCGCTTATCGGCTCATTGCCAGAAACCATGCCAACACTAATATCTAACAAATTAGCGAATTGCACAGCACTTCTCAAGGAAACATCTGTTCTACCTGCAAAAAGCTTATTAACAGTCGCTCTATTCAGTTTAAGAATTTTAGCAATCTTGGTTTTTGTCAGATTTTTAGACTTTGCGATTTTGTATAACTCAACCTCCCTATCGAAACTGCTTATCTTCGACATTTTTTAGAAGTTATTTTTTAACCGATTTGTTTATAAATATAGACGTTATTTAAATAATAGCACTATTAAATGTCATATTTACAGCAAGCCGTGCGATATATCTCACAAGGCGTACGTTTTTGGCTATTTATCAGACCACTGACCAGCGTTTATTATCCTTCGTAAATTATTGTGGACAGCAAAAGATGAACGCGGATTTATTGCACTTAGAAGATGTTCTTGGCACCCAGCCAATTGAGTTAAGTAGCGAAAACGAGGGATTAATTGCACTCTGGCTCTCAATGAACACTCATAAGCAATTTGTGATTCATTCAGGAGACAAGGCGTTGCAGCAATCCTTTTTCGATTTATTTCAAAAGTTAGAAGTAGCAGTTAAGGAAAATAGTTGTGACCGATGAAAATTGTAAAAACCGTCAAAATTTAATGAGCAAGATAGACGAGGTAAATACGTTGATTAGCGAGGCTAACGCAATTCTGAAATTAATGATCAATGACGATAATCATTCTTGTATGCCGGCAAGTGAAGTATCCACCCTTTTATTTTGCCTAAACAAGAAAATTATTAAAATTTCGGATAATATAGATTTATTCAGCGCTGCAAACGAATAGGTAACCAATTGCCAGCTATATCAATTGCTATTGTATTCATATTGGCTTTACTTGTAGGTGACCACAATGCCACGCTTGGCATGTGGGTTGCTATCATTGGCCTTGGTGTTACCGTGCATATATTTAAACATTCTAAACATGAATGGATAGATAAATTCTACACAGGTGTATTTGGCTTTATTGTCATTGCTGGCGGGGCTGGCCTAGTCCTTGGCCTTATAGGAAATGCTATTCATTAAGTGCGCGATACTCAAGAATGATACGCTTGAAAATCGCGTTTTTCTTACGCTCAATATCATCTAGTAATTGATCTTTTTTATCCTGAGAATAATTACTATGCTTGCCAATGATATTTCGCTGTCTGTTTAGCTGGTTAATTTTATACATGGCGCGATTAGCAATTTTTCTAAACTGCAGTGGTGCCTTGCTATCTTCCAGCAACTCCTTAACCGTATCTTGATCTTGTTCCGCAATCGCGTCTTTGTATGCGTTGTAAGCTCCGCTAATATCACCCATCATGTCGTAAAACTGCTTAGAGTAATAACCGCTAGAAACTTCATCATGCTTAACAAATTTACGAATTAGAGCTAAATCATCCAGTTCGTTAACCTTGAATTCACCATTACCCGTTACCGCTGCGGCACTGTTAGATAGTAAATCGGCCGCACCTAGTAAGTACATACCAAGCGTACCCAAATAACCTTGGGTTAAATGCTCTATTTTCTTTGGACTAAAGCCGAACGCCTCACCCAATGCTTTGGCCGTTTCACTCGTATAAATACTATAACGATCTTCTGGTCGCTTGAATTGATCACCCATGCCTTCAATTGGACCATCAAAGAAAAAGCTATGATTCATGTACGACTCAAGACCCGGCTTAATAACTTGTGGTATCGGGTTCATTGCCAATGTTTCCGTAATGCCGTGCATTAAAGACTTGCGTAAATCATCTGCTGTTTGGTTGCCGCTGGCAAAATTAAACATGCGCTCTGGCACTGTGCCAAAAACAACACCCAATTCAAACGGTTTAGGTACTCGAATATGCGTGTCACCTAAAAAGAAATGCCAGTTTGCGTCCTTGTCCCAATCCTGCAAATCTTCGTAGCGTTCATCATCACTATTCAGCAAGGCCAAACCTAAGCTAAATGCAGCAACTTTGGAGCCTTTGATTAGTAGCTCTTTGCTAAAAACTTTAAGTAATTGATCGTTACCTTGCGCTTTACTTGACCGATACAGTTTGTATAAGCCCTGCATACGTGCGTTAAAAAACGGCAGTACATCAATAAAAAACTGCATCATCTTAAAGTTGCCCTGCAAGCTAAAATCCATAAAATCTTTAGCTTCAAATGCTGCAACCTTGGCGCTTTTACCTGCTTCTTTGGCTCTGCTATAAGTAGATGCTCTATTCGCATTTTCCATAGCATCTGCAACACTGCGGTATTTCTCGAACAACTCCCCTGTGCTTTTGGCAATACTACCAATGTATTTATCTATTTCGCTTTTGCTCAAGCCTTTTTTGCGTAATGCTCGTCTAATTTGCTGAGCGGCTTTCTCTGGATCATTCGCATGAACATACCCACCTTGAAAACTAGCCCCTGCAAACATTAAATCTAATGTTGCTTCATCATTCGCCCAAGTCTGCTTGGCACCTATGTATGAATCTTTACCGAATTTAAATCCATCTTTGTTTATCATCCAGCCATGAACCGAATCACGAATAAAGTTTCGTAAAATAAAATCAGGTGACAAGGTAACGCCAGTTGTTAATAGGCGCTTAGCTGCTCGGCTAATTTTCATTAATGGGTTATCATCACGTTTCATGGTCAATTGCGTTAATGCTCGCATAAGAGATGCGTCTTGCACTTTGTACCATTTGTCTTTGCCGTTAACGCGAATTTCCACATATTCAGACTTACCATATTGCCGCGCCTTGCGTTCAGCTTGTTTCTCAAACATATTTAAACTGGCTTCTTGCATAAAGCTAGAACCACTCAGGTTTTCAGCAACTTCAACCATAGCTTTATTTTTCATTGATGCTTCAATAAGCGTGGCTTGTCTTTGCATAATGTTAGATAAAATATCTTTGGTTGCTTGCTTACCACCTTTGAGCTTACGAAGGTTGCCAGTTTGGTTGGCAATACCTTTTTTACTCATAGGACCCGACAAAACAGAATCGACATCTAATTCACCTTCTTCTTGCTCGCGGAAAAATGGCACATACCATTCTTCATCAAAGTTACTTCGAGCGTCAGAATCAACAAGACCAGCCTCTTGAGCTAAATCTAACGTTGCTGAATTGATTTTGTTGTATTCTGCCTTAATTTCATCGAATAACGCTTCATTTCCTTTATTTAGAGCTTTAAGCGCGTCAATTTCATCTTGGTTAAGGTTGTTTTCTCTGCCTTCTTGCATAAGCTTATCAGCGCGGTTACCACCCATCCAAGCAAGCCAGTTGTTTAGCTGCGTTTCATCAAGCTTGCCCAACACTTCAAGTAAGCCTTTTGTATTGTCTTTGCGAGCAACAACGCCATCTTTCCACTGAGGCGCACCAAAAAACATAACGCCATGCAGTACATCACTCACGCCAGTTGATAACCTGGCACTTATATAGCCCGATTTCTCTGGTGATATATTCAAACTATCTTCGGCTTTTTTAATACCGTAAAGCGAGTCGAAAACGCCCTCTGTGGCACGTTCCTTAAACTTAGTGAAGTTGTCTTTTGTTAGATGAGACTTAATTGATGAAGGTTTTAATTTATCTAAAATGCTAGATATATCTGTTTCACCAAGACCTAGCTTGTCCATGCCAGAACGCGCAGGCTCAGCAGACTCGGCCAAATTGAATTTAAGGCTTTTTCCGTTTGGTTTGGAGTTGTTATTCTCGCGTTTGGTTTTAAGTGACTCGCTCATTTTATAAACCATCAAACGCATATCTGCACGGCTCATTTCAGCGCGAGTTAACCCAAGCTTAACCATTATCTTATGAACAGCTGATAATAGTTTTTGATAGTATCTATCAAGCAAATTCATTTTGTCGTGCGATATTTTGGCAAGAAATTCTTCGGCCTTATCAACTTCCGATTCATGGCCATACAATCTATCTATTCGCGCCCAAGCTTCTTTAATCGACTTCTTAGGTGATTTGCGAGTATCCATAATCGCCAACAATAGAGCTTGTTGGTGAATGGGAGGCAAGCCTAAAATGCCTTTATGCACTAAGATTTCCTCTTGCAGCGTAGCGCGTAAATCATCCATGCTTCTGTGGTTCTGCGGAAAAATATATAAAGTGTCTGTATCTCGGCCATACGCACCTTTAACATATCCAATTTTATCAATTGAATATTCAGCGCCTAGCACATCAGCTTGATCTTTATCCGCAATCACAACTTTCGTATTACCCGCGCCTTGGTATTCCTTCATAAACTTGTGTAATGCAAGTTTAGCTGCTCGATGGCTTATACCTTTTGGTGGGGCATCTTTAGCTTTATTGAAGGCAAGTGATTCAGCATCAGCAGACCGCATGGATAAAGCAGAAATAAACGCATCCCTATCATCCTTGCTTTTAAACGTATATGTTGGCGTCCCTTGTTTTTCCCCGCCATCTTTTGGCGTGTAAAAGCGTCTAAGGGCAGCTTTGATATAATAACCACCGTTATCTTTCGCAATGGAATTTATATCGCTATATTCATCTCCCATATCGCCTTCAAAATTAACCACAAAAAGATCATCATCAGTTTTGGTGTGTTTTGAATCCATAGTGTAGCCAACAAGATCAGGGTTTTCTCGCGAGGCTTTAAATGTGCCATTCGGCACACTCGCCACATCTGGCATCAAGTCTCTATACTTTATGCCGGAATCATTAATCATGGCCGCTATTTCATTAGCAAAATCTTCTGCGCTATCTTCATTTTTAAAGCTAAAAGTGTATCCATCAGATCGTTCTTCATTAAAACCATCATACTCTCTAGCAATGTCCATGATACCTTCTCGGTTTTCAGACGCGAAATCATGGAAACTCTTTTTAATTGAAACTTCTGTGCTGAATTTTTTGTTTCTAACAACGGAATAGCGCTTAAAATCAACCTCTGGCTTTTCTGGTCTATCCCTATCTGGCAAATCCATATTTTCAATACGATTGAAAAATTCGTCTATTGAGTAATCATCTCGTAAATTGGTTTCTTCGTGCTGAATTACATCATGGCCTTTTTCTAGTTTATCTAAAACAACCACTTTTGAGCTAACACTTGTCCCAGCATTCTCAAAAGTTGATCTAGGCATAGTAATGGACTTTGTTAGCTGAATTTGCTTTTCGTGTTCATCTAAGAACTTGTCAAAGTTTTTACTTGCATTTCCACCATGCGGAATAAGCGCCACAATTCGACCGCCAAAAGCCAAATGCTTAACCGCTTTAGACAAGTGTTCCATAGCAGTCTTACCACCAACGCCATAAGGTGGATTCATTACAATGCCTTCAAACTTGTTTATCAAAGGCATTTTTAAAAAGTCGCCTTTTTTAGCGTTGCCATTGAATACCAATTGAAGTTTATTGATTAAATTAGGTGAATCTTCAATAGCCTTATTAATGGTGTCAGAGGGGAAAAATCTAGCAATAGCACCATGACCGCCGCTAGGCTCTAACAGTCTGTCACCTGGGGCAGCTTGCAACCACTCAACCATTTTCAGACCTAAAGGCTCAGGCGTGGCAAAATAATCAACCCCCTCGCGCTGATCGCGTCTTTTATTGTTTTTTAGAACACCATAATAATAGGCTTTAGCCTTATCGAATGGGCTTAACTTTTGCCTTTCCGCCATTGCTTTGGCACCATCAAATTGAATGGCATCAGGGTTGTCTATTAATTCACTATACCCATCAACAAATGAGTCTTTTATTCCCCTAGCTTCATCACCCAATGCTAGGTTGTCAGCCGTATCTGCTCTAGTCGCTATCTTGCTAGCAAAAGCGTATTCTTCAAAGCGAGTGCCAGTTGTCATATAAACTATGGCCGTGTCGCTTTTAACACCTACCCGAACTGGCCTACCTTCAATCTGAATTGACTGAACAGGCTTGAATGGTAAGCCCATATTAATTAATACCCTTGGCTCGTCACCGTGTACGTCATGTAAGCTTAGCCCTGCACTACCAGCATCTTGTTGAACAACAATAACCTTAACCTTTCCACCTTTCTCATTGAAAGCGTCTTTATTGGCTATTCGCTGTTTAGCAGGCACCTTGCCGTTGTAAAATACAACCGAGTCACCAAATGCGTCTTGAAATACATCAAGCGGCCTTTCTAACCCGCCAAAGTTAATATCTAATATTCCACGGTTAGCTCTCTCTAATATCGACAGCTCATTTTGAACTTCTGGATTGCTGTTGGAATATAACCTTGATAGTGGATTGCTAGAACCGCCAACGTTGTAAGAATGAAATATAATAACCTTCTTACCCTGTTCAATCATTTTCTTAGCAACTTTAACCGTTTCTGGCGCTTTAATTGCCTCAGTGAATTTAACCTGCTCGGTAAAATCGAATAGATTCCGTAATGCCGTACTTAGGTTGGGGTAAAGACTCTCGTCTTTATCATTTTTAGAATCATTAATAATGCTTATCGCATCATCTAGTTTCTTACCTGCAGCAGATTCAACTATGTAGAAGTTTCGCCCAAAGTCATTGTCTATTTCTATAAATCGGCCGCTTAACACGCCTTGTTTTTTCATGTTTTCGTAGAAATTTCGTTCCATTAGTCCACTATTAACCTTTCCGCTTGGCGTGGTTAGTCTGTGGTTTCTCCATCTATAACCAAAATTTTCTATGTAAAATGCGTTGTGCCCATGACCTGCATTCTCATACCCGCCTTCAAACTCTGGACCATAATCAGAATAGTTGAATAACAAACCTTCCGCATAATCTAAATTTTTGACGTAAGCAAATGGTGAAGCAGATAGCATTAACACATTGGTATTATCGTTTGGTTTAGCCTTTGCTTCCTTTTTAAATTGCTCCGCTTTTTCTCTAATCTTGGTGTTTAGTTTATCCTGTTCTGTTTGAGTTTCACTTTGAGCTTTAGCGCTGGCATCTTCCACGCTTAATCCAGCGCTTAGATACGTTTTATTTAGACTCTGGTACAGATCATTAATTTTTGCTTGCTCGTCTGCAAAAAATAAATAAGCTTTGTGATTAAACTCACTATGCCCAATAACCGATCTTAATGACTTCAATGCCTTACTCGGTATTGCTTGCGCTCCTTGCATTAAGGTTTGAGATTCATCAGCTATGATTAAGTCCCAATCTCGCTCTGTTACCAATGGCTTGCTATCACCAAATGTAACGTAAGAGGCTATTGTTATTTCCTTACCGCGATCACCTCTATTTGTTGGCGATTCATCGCCAATTTTATAAATATCTAAATCAAAATGATCTTTACCTGTTTTAATCCACTGATTACTAATCCCATCACTTAGCGATAAAATCAGAATATTCTTTTTACCTTGCTGCTTAGCTCTAGCAATAGCCGCCAAACCATTAAATGTTTTACCCGTCCCCGTACCATTGGTCAGTAGAAAGCCACGCCCTTTTTTAACGCCATTTAAGCCATTAAAGCGATTTTCTATTTTAACCATATCATCAGCTTGCTTATCAGTAAGCATTGGTAGCGACTGTTTTACACTGGATAAATCACCGGCTTTAAACTTGGTTGCTAGATTAGGTTTAGGAATTGGCTTTGCTTGACTGGTGTTTGACGGTTGCTTGACTGGTGTTGTGTCTGATTGTTGGGTTATTCGCTCAATATCACTAACCATCTTACTGTAAGCGATAGCGGCTTTCTGTGAGTTTGTTTTTCTACCCCATGAGCTATCATTAACGAAATCTCGGTACGCTATGGCTAGTGCACCACCACCTTTTAATTCAAGCTTTATTTTATCTAAAATAACATCCTTATCTTCCTTAATCTCAACTATAGCGGCTTCAAATTCATCCTTTGTTAGTTTGTTTTCTAGTAATCTTTCGTGTGTACTGTAAGGTGTTTTTTTGTATGTTAATGGCTCTTTGATGTAGCCACCTTGCCCATTACCAGAAATGAAACCTTCCACATTTTTTTCGGTTCGTTTTTTAGAACGCTCGTATGACAAGGAAGTGATTTTTCTGTCCGTGGCCTCATTTCCACCTATAACATCACTCCTTTTTGTTTCATCCACCGTCCGACTATCAGATTGTGGTTCTTGCTCTGGCTTTGCGTTTTCTTCAAGAATAGCGTCAACATCTGCTGCTCTCACTTCTCTAGGTGAGTCCATAGAATCAGCAACATCATCACTTACACCATATCTATCAGGATCGTTAGCTATGGCACCATAAGATGATTTAAGATACGGCTTAATATCATCTTTTGGAATACCGTTTTGCATAGCAAGTTTGACAAGTTTATTTGCCCACTGTGCAAACTTAACCACACCTTTAGCCGCCAATACCGCACCAATTTTGGAAACAATGAAGGCTATCTTTGGATCAATACCTGAGTTGAATGTTCCTTTTTGCTCCTTGAAAGCGGCTTTAAGTTCACCAAATAAGTCGGACAATTCATCATTAAGCTTTTGTTCTGCTGTGTCTAGTTTGCTAGGTTTTGGATCGGGTGCTGCGGCTGAGCCCTTTATATTGTTGGCTTTTAGTGGCTTATCTACAGGCTTATCAACCGTTTCTGTGGATTGTTCTATTTCATCATTGCCAAATAGACCAGACTGGTTTTCGTTTTCAAAAAACGAGTTGGTCTGCGCGTCTCCTTCGGTGATGCTGCCATCTGTTACTGCGCGCAATTCTTGGGGGTTGGGTTGCTCAATTTCATTTATTTCTGACTTAATTTGTGAAACCAAATTAGGGTTGGTGTGCCAGCTATCCCACGCCTTAGCTTCGTCAGATAATGCTTGTGTTCGCTTAATTAAAGACTGAGGATCTTTAACATCAACGCCTTCCTCTTTGGCTAACTTCGGATTTTTAGCCGCTCCGCGAATTGAATTTAATCTAGTTCTTAGCTCTCGTTGCTTTTTAGCTGCAACCTTGGCCATATCTTCTGCTTCACGCATAGCAGAATCATCAAAGCCAAATAAATCGCCATTATCGGCTTTCTGTGAATTAGTTTTGCTTATCGCTGATACAGCATGAATTAAGTTTTTAGCAAAAGCGATAGATCGCTGATCATCAGCTATCGCTTTTATTCCAAGTACCTGTAACTTCTCGTTGTTTGGCGCTGCGTCCGCTATTGCTTCTGCTGCCTGCGAGCTGATTCTTCCTGACCTCTGCGCTTCAATTGTCTCATTAACCGCACTATTTGCGATTTTGTATGCGGTTCGTCCTGTTGCTCGGTCGAGTAACCCGTATTGCTTGGCTTCTGATTCGGTGATTCCGTCTTGCTTGAATAATTCGACATAATCTTCTACTTGCCCTTTATCTTCTCTAATGTTGAGTATTGCATCTAGGCGCTTTCCATCATCAGCTGTAAAGCCCTTGGATTCAAAGTGGTACTGTGCTGGAATATTGCTTATTCCGCTGCGCTTAGCCAGGTCAAACCTATGACGACCAGTGATAATTTCTTTTCGCCCATCTTTTCTAACCCAAACTTGAATAGGCGACATTCCAACAGGATCAAATTTACCAGTTAGTGGCTCAACAACACCATCGCTATCACTGCCTGACTTAAATTGTGGAATATCAGAAGATAAAGATAATTCATTTACTGGCGTTTGTATAACATCAACATTACTTACAGTGTCATTAACTGCAATCTTTGAATCTTCTATTGCACTGTCATCTGACGGTGATCGGTTTCCGCCAAGTATACCTTCTCTGCTAGATACTTCATTTCCTTCGGGAATATCGTTACTTCTGGCTGTTCGTTCTCGCTCGCCATCAACAAATAAAGCGCCATCATTTCCGACTCCGTAATTATCTTGTCCTGCTCCAATAGACTCAGAAACGGAATCATCTTGTAGTCGGGTATTTTCAATTGCTGACCAGACATAACCACCCTTAGTTTTTTGAATGTCAATTTGTGCGCCTGATTTTACAGCCGCTTTGTACGGTGCGCTTAGCTTTAAAGCCCGCTCACTTCTGAATGGATGACCTGACGACATACCACGCCACTTGCGTTCATCAGCTGTAAATATAACGTTTTTATCAGTCAACGCTAATGGCGCACGTTTAAGCTTATCTGCGTTTTCCTGTGCTTGCTGCATTGGTCGGTTATCTTGACCATAAATAACGCCAGTGTGTTTGTCAGGTAGACCACGTTGCTCGTAATACTCCGCATCATCAATAATCTGGCCTTTGCCTAACAAACCATCTGGCGAACTTGAACGCATTGGTTCTTGTTGAATCAATTCACCTTCGTACTGATAAGGCGCTACATCATAGCCTGTTGCTGTTTCGCCAGGTATAGTCTGTAAATTTGTTTGCTTAGGAATAACAGCAGGCACATTGCTAGGGCGAATATTATTATTGATTAAATCATCACCCATTGCGCCAAATTGATTTTGACTTTCAACGCCATTTTGACGCGCATACGCTGGCACATCATAGTTAGGTGCTGTGGTTTGGTTTACACGTTGAATTTGTTCTTCCGATAAAGTAACAGCATTGCTAGAAGGGGCGCGATTAACACTTTCATCATCAAGTGTTTGATCTTCATTGCCAACATTAGGGTTGGTTAAATCTATTTGGTCGCCTTCACTGGCTTTTGGTTTATGTAATTCGCCTGTTAAAGTTCCGTAAGTTCCCTTAATCGCACCACCAGTTAAGCCGCCTATCACACCCTCAGTCAGCATTGTGTTACCAAGGCCATCACTTGGGTTAATACTTGGATCTGCGTTATCACGTAAAATAGCATTGCTTCTATAATGCTCAGTACCGCCTTGCAATGACTCCGTTGAACCTTCAACAGCAAAACCTTTTGCAGCATTTGGCAATACAGAGCGTGCGCCTCTAGTCGTTTTGCCAAGCACGCCAAGCACAGAACTGTCACCAATTGCAGATAGGCCAATATTAGCCGCCCACATTGCTGGATCTATCTCAGCTTCATAGCTTGCCTTATCCGCCAATTGCTTACGAGCTAAATCTAACTTAATCGCATCACTTGCGTTTGCAAATTCAGGACTGTTATCAATCGATAGAAACAGCTCTTTGTATACTGGTGAATTAGCCAGCGTTTCAAAATCCGTATTTAAAACTTGTTCTTTAACACCGTGCGCTGTTTGTCCTTGAGCAGAAGCACCACCAGACAAACCCAAGCCGCCCATTTGTGTAGCAGTTGTCCCAGCTTTCAATCGGCCAATAGTTGATATAGCTTTACCAGCCCCAAGACCAAGCGGCAAAGTAGTTGCCATTTGCCCAACACCAGACGACAAGTGAAGCCCCACACCTCGCGCCCCCATATCAGCTAAACTATCGGCTTGCATAGCCCTTTGGCTTTCGTCTGTCATTTCTAAAACCTGCTCTCTTGCAGGTTCAAAGAAATTTTTCTCGGCAAAATCTTCGTTAATAAAGTTAGCAACACCGCCAGCCGCATTCAAAGCGCCCATTTGGAAGGCATCTACTAGATCGCCCCCGTATGAGGTGTTTTGGTTGGCTTTTAGTTCGTTTTCTTTATCAATGCTGGCATACATTGCCTGTCTTTGTTCTTGGGTAAGTGGCATTTTATAAGCTCTTAAAGTCTGTTGTTGGCTAAAAATGGATTATTGGCATTTGGATCAGGTAAATTTAATCCTCGCAAATTTTGGGCAATTTGCGTGGTTTGTTGTGGTGTAAATCCAGATGCGGACTGGCTTTGTTGCGTTTTGCTTAATTGAGCAATAATGTCTTGTAAGCTGTCGTTTCTTCCATTGGCGCGGGATGCGTTAAGCTCGCTTATAGCCTCCAACGCTAACTGCTCATCACCGTTCGCAAGCGCTAAAGCATCTTGTTTTAGCTTTTGGCTATTTGCTTGATCACCGCTGGGCAAACCCGCCTGTTGAACCAATTGATCATATTGTGCTTGCAAGCCTTGAACTTGCTGTAACACTCGCGTTTTTTGTTCTTCTGTAACACCAAACTCAGAATTTAAAGACTCGTACAAGTCACCAATATTCTTCTGAATGTCATTAGCAGCAGCTAGTGCATCTTTAGGGTTTAAGGCGCTTGGTTTTCTGTTAGCTAGTTGTTGTTGAGAAATAACGCCCTGCAAGTGTTTAGCTAAAGTAGCTGTTTTCGCTTTGGCTTGAATATCATCAAACGCTTTATCCCAAGGTATAACCATTACACCTGTGCCAGGCTTTGAGTTTCGACCATTGTTCACAAATGATTCGTATGAACTGCCATCATCACGATATGTAACCATTTTAATTTTTACACCATCATCGGTCGGAATTAAACCAGTAATAACGTTTTTGGCAATGGTGCCACCGCCTCTTGCTGGTTGGCCTACAGATTTATTTGCCAATCCCTGATAAGTCGCTTGAATATGCTCTAACTTTGGCATAGAGCCATTGGCAAAGCCGTTGCCTATCTCAATTGCCGAATCGGGATAATTCAAATGGTTGTACTTGGGTAAGCTTCCATACTTACTTAAAAAACCTTGGAAATTTTCAGCAACGTTTAACGGTATATTGCTATGTAACTGCCCTGTTTGTGGATCGATTGAGCTTGTTACAATGCCCTGCCACATAGCATCAGCATCTTTTTCCATCATAGCTTTACTGGTTATTTCGTTGTTTAGCCCGATACCCTTCATTTTTGCATCATGCTCGGCATCTTGCTGGTCAAATGTTGTTTGCTGGCGATCAACCTGACCTTGGAGTAATTGGGTATTTAAGCCGTAGTTAGTCATTTGCACACCGTGGCGCTCTGCGTTCTGTGCATCTAAAGCACTCTGGCGATTGCGATTGTAATCACGTTCTTCCAAATAACGTTGATCTAAAGCGCTTTGCCTAGCCTGTTGATCATCGTATTGCTGCTTTTGAAAGTCGCGTTGCTGCATATCACGAACCAAGCCGTAACCAGTTTGTAAACCTTGAATAACACCTGCCATTAGAATAGCTCCGTTAATGCGTAACCTGCGACAGCACCAATGGCCGCGCCCCAAGGACCACCCACCTGTGCACCAATCATGGCGCCGCTTGTTGTGCCACTCACTTTCTCTGTTTTCTCAGCTCGCTTTAGCTGTTCATTCTGCATATTGCGCTGCGTTTCTTGTTGGGCGCTTTGCCCCATCATTTGCATGGCTTGCTGCCGTGTTTGTGTACCACGACCTAAAATACCGTATCCCATGTTAGCCCCCGTTTTTTAATTGTTCAGACAGCACAGAGCGGCCGCTAGAACCTGTTAAAATTGAGTCCTGCAAGTCACTTGTTGCCACGCGCATATTGTTTTTAGCTTGAGCAATGCCCAAACCTGCACTTAACTGACTTTGTCTATTTTGTGATGCTTGTTGAAGTGCGCTAGGTGCAATACCAAAGCGTGAATTTCTAACGGCTTCTGATTGCATTCGCGACTTTTGAGCTGAATTAGCATTAGCACTAATTCGAGATAACTGCTTATTTAGCATTTCGGGATTATCAATTAAACCTACTAGCTGCTCGTCATATGGCTTAAATCGCCCCAAATAATCTGAATATTCGGAGCGAATCAATCCAGCCATTACTTTTGAAGCGTATTTCTTATCGTTTGGATCTACGTTTGGGGGCGCTTGATAGTGCAAATCACCATATTCAAACGATACATCATGGTTGGGAACTAAGGTATTACCTGGTACATTGCCAGAGTTGGTTGGCGCGCTAGGTATGCCATAGTCAGAGTCGGGCCCCGTATAGTTAGGAATATTTAAATCTACGCTGTAATAGGCTTCGGGATTCCAGTTAGAACTCATAGTTAACCCCCATTCCACGTATTCATAATGTCATCACTATAATCACTTGCATTGCTGCCGATAACACCGCTCTGCGTAGTCGTTTTATTAGGGTTTGTATAGTGCGCTAATCCAGCACCTACAGCACTTCCAGCAACCTCACCCATAAGTTGACTATTTTGCGCTTTGTTTAACGCTGAATTTCTAGCGTAAGCTGCCGAATTAGATGCAATGTCACTCATGCCTGCAATGGCATCAGCTTCTTTACCAGCACCAATTGCCGATATAGCTTTAAGCCCACCCACAAAACGCTCATTTTGCGTGGACAGTGTTCTTGACGTTGTATCAACCTTCGCATTTTCCATTGCGTTGTGTAGCGCACTTTGACGCGCTTGAAACTTGCCGCTGTTGGGATTTATACCGCCACGAAAAGTGTTGGCGTTATCCGCATTAATAGCAGACTGAAACGCCATGTTGGTTGATGTTGCGCCTTGATTTGACGCTTGCTGAAACTGCTTATCGCTTCCCATGCGATTAACTTTTTGCATAAAATTATTTTCAGCTGGCTTAAAAACTTGCTGATAATCGTTCCATTTTTTAAGTGCTACTTCGGCATACGCCTTCTGTTCTGGCGTTTCTTTTACTTCTGAGTCACCACCACCCATAATTAGACCTCTTTGTTAATGGTAAAGGTGTCTTTGTGTCGGCTAATTACATCAAACCCAAGTTGACGCGATAGCTTCACAACACCTTTACGCTTTGTTTTAAATTGAATGAATTTGGCATCAGCAGACCTAGCTAAACTAACCAGATAATCAATGCCCTCTTTGAATGGAATTTTTGTCGATGTTGCAAACTCAACAAACAAACCTAACTCACCGTCATAGTTAAACTTCGGATGGTAAATGCAGTAGTAAAATTCGCCCTGAATAACATTGGCTTTGTTTTGCTTGGGTAGGTTTAGAGCTCTTTTTATTTCGATTCGGTTACCAAAATAAGCTTTAAGTAAGGTTTTTCTTAGTAAATGCTTTTGCATATCCCATGAACGCAAAAAGCCCCTGCATTGCTGCGAGGGGCTTTTATCTCAAGTTAGAAAAATAGTACCCTAATTTCGGGGGTAAAGCTAGACAACAAACACATTGCTAAAACAATCACAACCTAATCACCTACTGAATTGATAAATGATGTTGTGCCAAATTTTTCAGAGTACATTTTCAAGTGATCTAATTTAACCGTTCTGTAGTTGGTAACGTCACGATAGTCAGGCTCCATAATTGTTCCTGTATTTGCTTCGTACGTCCTAGTCAAATTACCTGATAGCACAAACCTAATAACGCCTGTTTGGTTTGCGTGAATAAGAAAGTGAGCATGTTCGTATTGATTACTGTCATAGCCAGAAATACCTGAGAGGTTGGTTGTACCACCTGAAACCTCAACAGTCGAATTGTATATAGGATCAGGGTAAATTGTACCAAATGAAGTACCCTCACCAGTAACGTCCGTGTGAAAGCCTTTAGTGACAACAAAAATCCTGTCAAACGGTTTGGGAGTCAGGGTTATTTTTCCTATCAACCTGCTTTCTGGAATAAACTCACAACTGCCAGTGAAATAGGGAGCTACAGAGTAGTATTCTCGAATGTCCCCCTCAATGTTATCCGCGTAAACCTTGGCTGCAATAATCTGATCGACCAATAGATTTTTAATGTAGGTTAAATCAATTGTGGATTGAGCTATGCCAGCTATATCAGGCTTTCCGCTTACGTCTGTGTTGTAATTGACAGAGCTTTTCGTGGCCAGCCCACCCAAACCAGATACCGCAGACGAAGGAATGCCAGAGCCAGAACTTAGAATAACATCGCCACTTGCATTGCGAATAGTGATTGCCTTGGCATCGACCTGTCCTTGATTATCAACCGTAAACTTATCGTTAATATTGATTGAACCGCCAGTGATAGCAACATTCGTAGAAGTGGCCGACTTAAAATCATCAGCCTGAATGGTTCTTGCAATAACATCGGCAACCGCTAAGTCATCAATGTACACATCACGCATATACACACCATCTTCATAGCCATTAACATTTTGGCGAATGGTGAATAATGGTGTAACTGTGTTGCCGGGTCCTATAAACGAAAACAAGTTAGCGTTAATTAAAAAGCTCGTAGTTGTGCCATCGTTATAAAATCCAACACCACCCTGCAGGTCGTTAACATCAGTTTTAATAGACCATTGTGCTGTGTAAGCATCTTTGGCTTCTTGTGCTGAGTCACTAGCTGCAACACCTTTGTTATAGGCTACACTAAATAATTGCTCTAACGTTGCGCTTTCTTCTGTTTCGGGGTTTGTTGCCGTGTACTGGCTTATCGCTTTGGCAATTGAGCCTTCGGTATCTTTATCACCTGACAAAGTTTGCGTGAGCGTGGAAACTCTTGAGCTGGCATCTGTAGACGCTGCGCTAATTGCTTCTTGTTTCTTTGTTTCTGCATAACTCTCTGTTGCATAACTGCCAAGCGTTTCGGTTAATCCAGTAGAAGTAACAACAAGCAAATCACCGTTTTCGTCTGTTAGTCCATAAGTGGCGTTTAATTCATTCTCAATAATCGCACTTACACCTTCAGGCGTTGCATACACTTCTGATAATGCACTAATAGAGCCAGCCAATTCGGCTTTAGCGGTTGCTAGTGCCGCAGACAAAGTTTTATTTTCAGTTACCCGGGCTTCTTCTTCCTTGGTTATTGCCTTAAAAGCCTGAACAACACCTGCATATGCAACCTGTAATTTTGTTTCAGCATCCGTTAATTTGGCCTCAAGCTCTAAATTCTTTTGGGCTTGCGCTTCATTTGCCTGTGAAAGCGTTTGTTGTGATTCGAGTATATTTGCTTCACTGATTAGCTTGCGTTTTATTTCTTGCTCAAGCGCTAAAGCACCCTGAATGGAGCTTGCCGCACTTGCATCAAATTTAGTATTGATATTGCTAAACGTCTGAGCGAGTGCCTTTTCAGGTGTTAAGTTTAAGTTGTTTATATCTTCTATTTGGCCGTAAATGGCACTCTCACCATCAGCATTAAACACTTCGGCTTTCAATGAATTCATATCATTTAGAAGTTGCGTACCAGCCAAACCATCCTGATCAAGTGTTACCACTTTTAAAATTTCAGCATCTAGCTTGGTGCCAGATTCAGGCAGGTAAACATCACCCTCAAGTGCGCTTATTCTCGAAAGCATCTGCGTTACACTTGCACCATCTTGCTCAAGCTGCAATAAATCACTTACAAGTGCCGATAAGTCTGCACCCGTATCAGGGTCGGTTAATACAGCTTTTAGCTGGTTTATGTCAGATAGCAACTGAGTTCCAGCTAGTGCGTCTTGATCCAGTGTTTTAATGGCGGTAATAACCGCGCTTAATTTTGTTTGACCGTCACTGTCTTTTACATCCGCTTGAAGTTGCTCAAGTGTTTGCAAAAACTGCGTGCCATTTAGCGCATCAACATCAAGTGTTTTAAGTGAATTAATACTGCTAGATAATGCGCTTTGCTCGGTTCCCGCTAATTTAGCTTTCAATGAACTCATATCATTAAGCAAAACGGTTCCCGCGAGCGCATCCGTATCTAGGCTTTTAAGTGCGTTAATGTTAGCAAATATCGTGCTGTTACCCTCAGCGTCAAACACCTCATTTTTAAGTGTTGTTAAGTCACTTAAAAGTTGCGTACCCGCCAAGAAATCACTATCTAAAGAGAGTGTTTTGGCAATGTTGCTATTGGCGGTTGCTGCATTAGTTACACCTAAATTCGCTGTTGTTGATAGGTTTTTAAGGTCGGTCATTAAGCTTGAATCTTCACTAAGATTCAAATCTATAATGTTTTGGTATTTTGTTTCGTTAGCCCCAACTCTACCTTCAATGCTGTTTATTTTAGTTGCTAAAACAGTGTCAGGAGATAAGGAAAAATCCTCTAGTGATTTAATTGCACCCTGCGTTACCTTGATATCACCTAAAATACCGCTTTCTTCACCTTCAACATTAGAGCCTATTTTGCCAGATAGCTCATTATATCGACCTAGCTCAATTTCATTGTCGGTTGTTCTGTTTGTTTCTAGTGTTGCTATTTTGCTTTTGCTATCACCCACATCTGCATACATTAACGCTAATTTAGAACCTTCAACTGATTCATCGGTAATATCTAGCGTTAAAATGCTCTCAATTGTGCCTTTTGAATCCGCTATTTGACCGGCTAATGTTTTGGTATCAGAGATTAAAACCTCATTCTGACGCGCAGTAACAGCCTGCCTTTCATAAATGCTTGCTAAAGAGTTATTAAATTGCGCTTGCAATAATAGAGTTTGCTGCGCATTGGCTTCAATATCATTCGCTAACGCCTGCTGCGTCTGTTCTATTCCACTAATACTAAATGTAATACCATCAAGCTTACCTAGCTGTGTTTCTTGCGCGAGCAATGCGGCAATACTTGCCAGTTCAGAGTTGTAAAATTCCGCTTGAATGCTTTGGTTGAAATTGGCCTGTGCTTCCTGTTCGTCTGCAAACGTTTCTATCGTCTGGCTAGCGGTTGCCAGTGTTGTTAAAGCTTCATCTAAATTAAGTGATTCAATTTCCGTGGTAAGTGATGCCAGGTTATCTTCGGTTACCGTTAGTCTTTGCTCTGCTTGAGCAAAACGAGTGGCTATCTGCCCTTTGTTGGTCCAGTAAGCTGTTGATTGCCAGTTACCCGCAGCGGGTATGTCTGTGTGACACTCCCACAATTTCGATTGGTAAATAACTTGGTCACCCTGATTATACTTAACCGATGGGTCAAACTCAGCCGCAACCACATTTTCAAAAGCCGTCTTACTCACTTTTAATGTGATTTCACTTTCAAGGCCATCAATTTCTAATTCAGCTGTCGATAACCTTGTATCAATCGCATTTACAGCGGTTGAACTTGCTTTAAGTGCTATGCTCGCTTCTGCAGCATCCAGCCTAGTTAATGCGCTATTTACAGTTGTAGTAAGTCCATCCGTAATGGTTGAATCTGCTTTTAATTCAATTGCTGCCTCTGCTGCGTCTAAATCAACGCTCAACTGATTTAAGGCTGTGCCTAACCCATCTGTTACGGTTAAATCTGCTTTTAGCTCTATGGACGATTCAGCTGCGTCTAAATCAATAGATAACTGGCTTAATGTACTCCCCTGTGCGCTTACAGTAGCTTGATCTGCTTTTAATTCCAAAGATGCGTTCACAGCATCAATGGTTAAACCAACTTCATTGATTTGTGTTTCTAACGCATCTTGCCTTGCTTTTGTGCCAAGCAATGAAATAGTGCCATCAACAGCGTCAAGTCGCTGCGTAAGCGTTGTAATACTTGAGAATGTTTCAGTTCTAAGCGCATCAACAGCAACCATTTCGATAGAGCCATTGTCGGGATCTACATTAAAGGCCGCATCACGAAAGGTCTGAAAATCAAAATTATATCGATCTAATTTCTCAGAAATCTGTTCTTGTTTTAATGCGATCTGAATTGAAGCTAGTGCTGCTTGGTCGCTACTGTAACTAATTTGCTCTGCAACTTGGTTTAAGTTGCTTGTTAGCACTGGAACAGTAACGCCATTATTAACATAGTCATCAACTGCACTACCAAGTACAGCAAGTGCCTTATCCGCATTATCCTTGGTAGCTTGTGCGTCTGCATTTATGCTGGATATTTGAGCGTCAACCGCTGCAACTCGATTGTTGGCATCATCAATAATTTGATCAATGCGCCCTGATTCAGACAGAACGCTGTCAGCCAGCGTATTCAACTCTAATGATAAATCCGAATAATCATCAGATAGGGAATCAATTTGAGCAACAAGGCCGGTTACAGGTGCATCAATTAAATCAATTCTATCTCTTAACGTTTGAGCTAAGTGGCTAGAGTTAATTTGTTCGCCTAGCTCGGCCAGTATATCTTCAATATCAATGCTTGTTTGTGCATACGTGCCATCCGTTGCATTAATTGCACTTAACTTGCCTTGGTTATTAACATGACGTATCCAGTAGTAATACGCCCTATCTGTACCAACACCGTCAGAGTATAAAGAGCCAGACGTTTGATCAATCTTAACCGCTTCACCGAAATTATCCGTTTCACTTCGCCAAATTTCCGTATACGCATACGAGGCTTGCCCGACCGAATCCCACGCTAGAATAATGTTAGACCATGTACCCGTTGCGCTAAAGCCTGTCGGCTTAACTGGTGGTGCACTAATACTAGATACAGTGTTATTTTGCACCTGAACAACCTTGCCCTTGTTGAGCCTTGTCGATACAAGTTGCAATTCAACTAACTGCCGTAGCGTAACCGCCTTATCTAAGCCGCTGCCACGGCTACCCATGAAAGTTTCAACGTTTTGAATAAGCGCAGACAAAGCCTGTTTGTCATTACCGCGAGGAATGCCAGCGAAAGCAGTTTTACTTGTCATTATTATAATTCTCTAGGCGAACTAGCTAAAACGATACGTCTAATTGAACAGGTGCCAGATACCTCTATCTCGAAATGGTCACCGCGCTTTGGGGGTAATCTAAATGTTTCTTGCGTTGGATTAACCAATTGGAATGATTGTGCACCATCAACAAATAGCGTGAATGTTAAATCACCTTCTGCAGCCTTTTCGACTCGGCAAGCCTTGGGTGATACTTTGTTGTTAAGCTCAAATCGCTTTCGCCAGCGAAACGTTTGTTTGCTTGCGTCAGCATCCCACAACACTAAGTTGTCATTGATAGATAAATACAACTTATCTTCTTTGAGTATGTTAAAACCTGCATCGGCATACATATCAATTTCAATAAACGACTTATCCGCTGGATCAAAGATAAATGCCGCATTACCACCAAAGAATGCCAGGTACTTACCTTCAACTTGGTATGCGTGAATAGTGTCGGGTTGGTATTGTTGCCACTGGTCTTTTCTGAGTAGGTCCTGTGTTATAACTCGAATATCACCACTTGATGCCGCCACCAAACCTTCAGCACTGGCATAGATAACATACTCACCCATATCAACAATTGAGCGCTTAGATACACAAGCTTGATTGGTTTCAAGCTTTTGCCCGGTCATTGAATCAGGTGAAATGCCGGTAAATACATACGGCTTACCTTCTGTAGCAACAAATAGCGAATTGCCGAAAACAGATAACCCAACTATGTTATGTTCGGTTGTTTGCCTGTAATCAAACGGCCACGCTTGCGGCTGAAATGCCACGCTAAAGCAAACTGAGTTACCGCTAAAACCCGCCAATATACCATTGGGCAGTGATACCAAGCCTTTCATGTCATCAGGCGGCATATCATAGTTAACCGAAACTAAATCAGCACCTAGCGCTGATTCATCAATGGTGTGCTCAAATGGTGTATCTTTCGATGCAATCGGAATGTCAGCCACATGATAATAGCCACCTCCGTCTGTTGTAGTTGCACTGGCATATAATCGAATGTGCGTGATGTTATGGCCAGTTGGTACAATATCAGGAAAGCGAATAAGCACGGTATTGCTGGTTGGGTCGTAAATTGTAACCTCTGCACTTAACGCGCTTGGCTGCCCTTCCTCGCCCAATTCAGTTACATACGTATACACATAGAACACAGTTAAGTCATTTGCAAAGCCTTCATTGTCTTGTTCAAACACTGCAGACACAATAAGGGGTGAGCCTGCTGGCGCGGGAACGCCAAGTTTAAAACTAGCGCTTGGCTTGATGCTCCCTGCTGTCGCTATTGTATTGTACGTGACCTTTGGCTCACCATCACCAGTGTAATAAACCCTTGCGTAATCGTCTTGGTCGATGGGGCTGTTTACCGCATCAACATCTTCGCTCCACGAAAACCAAAAGTTATCCGCATAACGAAACAGTGATTTTACATTACTTATCGGCAGGGCCCCGTATGACGGGCTATTGTGGTAAGGCTCTATTTGTCCTCTATCAAAGCGACAGTTCCGCGCTAAAGTTGCAACTTCAACGGGCAGTAAGCGCGAATCAGGCTTTGGCACCATACCGCGAAAGGTTTCAATAGCTATTCGCATTACTCACCTGTATCAAAGTTGATTTGCGGTGTGAATTGATATGAGTTTTTAGCAGTTGTGCCAGCGGGAACGACAAGTTTAATCCAAATGGCTTTTCGAGCACCTGCCGCCAAAGTTCCGATATTCAAGCCAGCACCTTCGGTTGTAGCCTCAACAAACGTAACCGAACTAGGCGCAGTTGTTTTGTTGGCAATTGCTGTTTCAGTGCCATTTACCGCACTATTGCCTAATCCAATTGTTGCATTCACACTGCCGTGGCTGGTTTCGCTATCAATGTGAACAGTCACATTTTCAGCGGGTTCAGCACCTTTATTCTTAACGTACAGACACGCATATTCAGTAATGCCATCTCTCGTTTCAATGCCTGTGAATTTATCAAACACATCACCAAGCAATCCGCTTGTAAGTTCAGTTGCAGATATAGCACCGCCTAAGTTTGACGCTGCTTTAAACAGTGCCAAATCTGTTGCATTTAAAGCCATGTAGACCTCTATTGTAATTGTATTTTAGTGGGGGTAATTGGGGTTATTTGAATAACTTGTGTTTCATCAGCAAGGTACGCTAGCTGTACAGTCGGTATTGCTTTTGGGGTCAATTGAACTCTTGGAACCTTGTCACCTTCAATTGAGAATTGAATGGCTACTGAATTTTGTTGTCTTTCAAGTAGTGCAAAAGATATTGTGTAATCTCGGCTTTTGGCACCAAGCATTCCAGTTACAATAGCAATATCATTTGATAGTCGGTTTAGAATGCCTGTAACTATGTTTGTGTTTTTTATTTTTCGTTCAAGTAGTGAGAATGCAACATCATAATCACGCGATTTTCGCTCAAATAATGCAGTGTGAATTTGAGTGGTTCGAGAAAGCCTAGACAGTAATGAAAACTCAATTTCTGTATTTTGCGTTAAGCGAGTTAACAAGCCCGTATGAATTTGCGTGTCATTTGATTTACGTTCTAGCAGTGCTGTACTTATGGTTGTATCAGATGGTTTTCGATCTAACATGGCTGTGTTAATAGTTGTATCGTGGGCTAATCTTTGGCTAAAACCTGTAACCAATGAAATGTCGCGTGATAGGCGCGTTACACCACCGCCAGTACTTTCCCACGCGCTGCCATCAGTCGGGAAGTTATAACCGTTGGCATGGTTACTGCTAATGGTGTCTACCCATACAGGCTGCTGACCAGTGTTGGAAGTATTAGACGAGTCAGAGTTCCAGTTATGCAGCCCATTTACCGTGAAATACTCAAGATAACCGCCAAATCTAAGCCCACCAGTGTCAGAAAACCTTGTGATTATTAAATTGTTGAAATTAGTAAATGGTGTGTAAGTAGTGCCGTTTATCGTAAATTGACAGGTTGAACCAACGCGCCATAACCTTACTGTATATTCTGTATCTGGTGAGAATGCGGGTCTTTCTGAGTGAATCACGCCACCCCAATAAAAAAGAAAGTCTCCATTCCACCTACCAAGCCAACCGTTTGAACCTGAGTTTGTTCTAGCAATCGCCATGGTATTGGGTATAGATGCAGCCGACTTAAACTTGTAATTAATATCAAAATCACCAGTGAGCGTTACTACACTTGTAAGTTCTGCATAATCATCAACACCGTCAAATTGAAGCGCTTTAGCCATAAAAATTACACCTCAACTGGCTCAATGTACCAAATGGAATCAGGGTTATCCCTCATTACCATATATTCGCTTGGCTTTATGATGTAAGAGTTATCTTGTATTAACTTAACAGCCAAGGCAGGGTCTGGTTCGTTTCGGCACCAATATTCCAAAGTCCCTTGCGGGTGAACCAAATCACCAATTGGCTCTTCAGTCACAGGATCAATTTTATAACCGTCCAGTTGGCGGTATTTCCCGTCACTCGAAAAAATGCCAGCGTTATAAGCTGGCATTTGTTTAACTGAGTCAGGGATAAACTCAACGGGAATTATTAAGCGGTTATGCGGCATTCCAAAAACCCATTTCAGTTTCCCACATATAGGTGCTTTCGCAGTGTTTTTCATCAAAGAAAAAGATTGCATTAACAACGCCAGCGGCTATATACCAGCGTAAACTTGCTAGGTTGGTTAGTTTTTTATAGCCAAGGTAACCACTAATACTTCTAAACCTGCCGCCATGCACTATTGACGCTATCATTACATCAAACTGGTACAGCACGCATTGAGCGTAGGAACTGCCAAGGGCGGCCAGTGCGAACATTAAACCAAAGAAAATTTGAATTATTGTTATTGAACTTGGTACAAAGGTTTTGTACACAAGCTCTTGTTTGAAGATTAAATCTAACAAGACATCAAAGTGCAGCATTGGTATGTCTACGCCCAAGAGGGTTAGGCCCACTAACACATAATTCAGTAGCGTTAATACAGCCAGTAAAGCATTTTTAATTTTTTGCATTTTGTTTGCTCCAATAAAAAAGCCCCGCGAATGCGAGGCTTTGGGTTGAACTATCTGGTAATTCCAGTGAGTTGGGTTAGCCGTACTTTTGCATTATTTCAGCCAGTTTTGCACCTGCGGCAACTAATACGGCTTTCATTTGCGTAACTGTCACTTCTGCCCAGGTGTTATCGGCCAGTTTCCATTGAGTAGAGGCTTGTCCTGTTTCTGCTGCAACTTGTAGTGCAAACATAAAGCGTTGTTGTGATACTTCATCAGCATCAAACGCCATCCCGTCCACTTCTACAGTAGCGTTATCTAACTCGTTTTGACGTTGTTGTTTTTGTTTATTCCGAATTGCGGTTTTAACATCAGGCAAATTCAACACATATTCAGTTGTGATATACGAAATATCATCATCTGACCACGTTGGCTTTACCGGTAAAGCTTCGGGTGTATATTCTGGGTTATCACTGTTGGCTGCATTGTTATCCTCAATAGCGGTTTTTACATCCTCGTAAATATCTAGTTTACGTTTGTAAGAATCCCACATATTTAACTGCATGGTTTTAGCTACAGCTTCGGCAGTTGTTAACCCATCTTTACCTTTATTTATTACATCAACCAAGTTGCTAATGGTTTTAATATTGGCAAAGCGTGGGTATTCCACAACTTCGCCTTCATCGTTTATATATTGAAAAATACTAGATACTTGTCCCATATTACATACCCTCCGTATATAAATACTGTGTCATTTGTAAGTGAGTAGCACGTACAATTGAGTTTTCATTGTCGTCTGTGATAACCGCCACATTATCACCTACAGTAAACGTGCCGTTATCTCCGTAGCCGTTACCGTCCCAATCAGTAAAGTAAACAGTGCCGCCATCAGATAAGTAATTTCCTTTACCATCTGGTGTAAATGAATTGAATACATGAGTAGTGCCTGTGTTGTGGCATGTAACTATGTAGTCTAGCTCCATTCCAGTTATTCTGTAGGTAGTGCCAGCAACATATGATTGTGCTGTTGTACCGTCTTTAGTGGGGAAATCACTCGCATGATCTTTAGCGCTATCATGCTTAACCTCCTGAGCAATCCACAAAACACCTAATCGACCGTTTACATTGACAGACAACGGCATTGCTTTAAATGCAAAACTACTAGACGACATTAAATCTATTGGTGTGTGTTTGGGTGCAACGGCAATATCTGTATGTAGTTTGTTGCCGTCTTGCGTGAACGCTTCTACATTGTAATAGCGCTTAGTGTTCGCTGCCTGTGCAGTTGGAATTTTTCCGAAAATGCTTTGAGCCAATAAGCAGCCGTAGTTTGTTCTTGTGTCGTTCGCTGCAAAAACAATTTTCGGCGAGTTTAGGTTTTCTAGCAAAACACTCGGTGCTGTAAAATTAGCCCTAGATCGATACGTAACAATATGCAGTGAGCTAGATGCAAAACTCCCAATGCCGTAATTCTTTTCGTTATTAAATGCTGTAGACGGTGTTGTCACCCAAGTATCCCCATCATCAACAGTGTATATTAAACCCACCATGCTAGTTTTCTTTCTTGTTAAGTCTGCCCTTTTGCTGGTGCTGTTTGGCACAATCGGTATCCACGAACCGCAAGCCCCATCTGGGAATACCGCTTCAAACACAGCAGGTTTTGCAATAATATCAGTCCAAGTTGGCTCTGCTTGGTAGTATGGTATATTCCACTGAGCACCTATTTTCAACACAGTACCAATTGGGAATTTGCTATTAAATTCTGCTCTAACATCTCCTGAGTTGTAAAGATAGACGTGGTTACCAACATTCCCATAAGGCCAGTAAACCCAGTTTGTACCGCTACCGTTCCGCTTAATCTTCATTGAGTTACCATTATCCCCAACGAGAATCCAGTGTGTTGCATTCTTATATTCAAAAACCTTGTTGTTTTGTCCTTGCGGTAAATCACTTGCTGACGTGGGGAATGTAATTGTCCCACCTGAGTTAGTTGAGTCATAACTAGCAATAGAATTGGTTGTCACTGTCTCTGTAATAAACTGCGTAAAAGGCTGCGCTTCCCAACCACGCTTAGTTCCCCCTATTGCTTTTTTAGCGTCATTATTAGCGGTTACTTCTGCGTTAACTTTGCGTGCTGATAAACGTAAATCTAAAACATCACTCGCGTATATTGCATCGTAACATTTTTCGTCATCTCTACCTTTTTGCCATGAGTTTACGTCCTGTATTCTTCCTGAATATAAATACACAAAAGACGTAGAGTAATCTGAACCAGCATCAAAACAATCCGAAACACTTAAAGGTTTCTTGGATTGAGTTTTATACCACTTATTAGCGCCAGTACCATCTGAAAAATGAAAAGATTTGCTTCCAGCAATATTATAAGGATGATAAGCTCCTTTATTTCTACGCTGTACAAGTGCAATAGGGATAGCCCAGCAATTGCCGTTGTGTGCGATCTCTGAACTCGTGTGTCCAGCACCACCAAATTGAACTACATAATGGCTGTCACTCGCTCTATCCCTAGTTGGTGAATTGGCCAATGCTGTTGTTTTGTTGTAGTAGACGGCATCTGTGTATTCTAGTCCCCAAGAAGGTGGAGTGGTTTTAATTCCTTGCGGTTGAACAAACTTGTTAGCGGAAGTTTTAAAACGCAGGCCATAACCCGCCGAGTTAAAGGTCTCTACTTCATCAAGACGCCAAGCACCTTCTAAGCCCGCAATTGTACGAATACGGTACTGACGTTGGATGATTTCGCCCAAGTGATTTCTATAACAGTTATTGATTTTGTCTTGGATAAACTTAACATGATTGTCATTGGTTAAATCGGGTAAAAATCCTTTACCTTTAGTTGTAGTATCACCTACATGGAAAGCGCTGTAACCCTGAGCAACTAGGTTATCGGCAAGTGTAATACCAGACCATGAACCCCCGTATTGACAGCTTCCATAAGGATATAAAGGCAAACCAGACGTGGTAATATTCACATCAAAAACTTCTAATATACATAAATCCTGTCTATGAATAACGCTAGCGCTTAATGAATCACCGCCTGCTGTTATAGCCTCCGCTAACGAGGCAAATCGCCCTGTTCCGTCAGCTTTGTCTAACCCGTCCGGTGCAGAAGGGTATTTAATAAAAGATCTTCCGTGCTGTAAAAGCCCGTCTGCTCTAGCTACCGTGTGTAATCTGATTTTGGAACCTGATAAGTACACTTCAGAGTAGTTATCATCTGTACCATTAGTTCCTATGCTGAGCTGATTATTATTAGCTGATGTTTCAGATAACTCAACTATACCACCAAATGAAATACCATCTTCCGTACCCCACTCAACAAAACCAGCGCCAGCATATTTACCTTCGTAACGTGATTCAAAATCTGCTTTGGTAGGCAATACAACACTACCAACAAGGCTTTCTGCTTGGGCTTGTACAGCTGCATAATCATCACGCGCTTTTTTAAGTGTTGGAATTTGCTTAGATTGATTGAATCGATTTACATGAGTAACTTCATCTGCATCACCCGAAACAACGTCATCTAAGCTATCAACAAAGCTTTCACGGTTATTAATTAGGTTAGATATAGCTAAATTTAACGACTGAATATCACCCGCTGAGCTATGGCGAACAATCGAGTAATTAACACCAGATTGCGTGGTGCCTGCAAAATTCCTATCAAGCGTAATCTGCGTGTTCGTTATTGCTGTAATCTCGTACAGCTTATCCAAGTCTAACGAAAATAAATCACCGGCTTGCGGCTTGTCTGAGGCATTCGCCCAATTTGTACCAGAGCCAGTTACAATGTTAGAACCATTGGTTACGCTTACCGTACCAACTTTATAGAGTCTTGTTGCCATTTGTGTGCCTTAATTCTTGTTATTTATTGGTAAGGAGTTGCGATTTCCAAAGCATTTGGATTGAAATTGGTTTGCATTTCCAACTTCTTATCACCAATACCCAATTCATACTGTCGCTGAAAATAATTAGCTGCTTCGGGGTCGTACCAATCCGTACCAACTTGCCGCTTTAAGATTGCAACCGTGCCATTTTTAATAGCTTCTGCGTTATCTTCAAAAATTTGGTCGTCAATTTCAGTTGCAGCAAACGTTGGTTTAACCGCAATATTTATTGTTAAGTTGGTGCTGCTTTTTGGAGTTGGGTAAAGCTTAATGGTGTCGCGTCTTAATAGCGCATAGCATGTTGGCGTGCTTTGTACGGGAAAATTATTAACTTGAGGCACTGGCTCTAGTTGCTGGCCAGAATCAACCAACTCAACACTATCAATGGACACAACAACCATGTTGGATTCAGGCGCATCTATCGTAAATAGATTCGTCCCAGCGGGAGCGGTAAGCGAGCCTTGAACTATCCAGGACTTAGTTTTGTCAAAGTAATCTCTAGCGCACTCTAATATCGCACCCTCAAAAACAAAATCAGGTACGTTTGGGCAATAAGGCGTTACCAAGCCAATTAAGCTACTTAGATTCATTTATCACCCCTGAGTCAGCCTTGCTCTTTATACCAAGCTCGTTAAAGCCCCTGCTTTCATACTGAGCTGATAAATTTAGATTGCCTGTTGATTCATCATCCTTCATATATCCACGCGCTAAGGTGAAATAAAGCAGCGCGTTAAAATAAATGTCATCCATAGGCAAAACTTGCGAATCTGTATTAAAGTCCGCTATTTCAATAAAGCTTGGTGATTTTTGGTAAACCAGCTCTACTTGATGCCCTGCAGACGGTTGCGGGTAAATATAAAAAGTCTTTGGCTCTAGTGGGTCGTGTATAAAATGATTAACCTTGTCGCCACTCTTGTTGTGCCAAGGTATATTTCTATCATCTAGCTGCCTGCGTTCAACTCGTCTAACTGGCATTCCTGTTGCGATATTTCTAGTTAACGTAATAAAACGAATTCCATCGGCAGGTATCTGCTGCTTACTGCCAGCTATAGTGCTGTAAGGGACAGTTGCCGCAGTGGTATCAATTCTTGCGTTGGCAACAGCTATAACGGCCTCATTAAAGCAATCAAGCCATTCATCTAAATCCCAGCCGATTTCAGTCTCGTCAACCGCGATTTTTTGAGCGCGTTTTAGTAGCTTAACTACTTTAATGGTGGCCATAAATCCCCCTACTGCGCCTTAGCTCGCGAATTCGCACCAGTGGTGGTTTTCTTTGTATTGGCCGCTTCTTTGGCTTCAAGCTCTGCGATTCGAGCCTTCAACTGCTCGTTTTCAGCCGAAAGCTCGTCAGTTTTAGATGCATTAGCCGCTTCTTTAGCAAGCACTTCTTTTGCACGTTCTTCACTGCATCGGGATAAACCGAGTTTCACGCGATTTTTAAACAAAGTTTCTGTCGCTGGGAATACACGACCTTCTTTGTTTTCTAAAAATTTTGGCATGTCTTTAACAGACTCGCGGTTTACATCTTCTTGTATGATTGTTTTGCGTTCCATGATAGGACCTCTTTCAAGTAAACAAAAAAAGCCGCACAAAGGCGGCTTCTGGTTGCTATTGGTTTTACCTGGCGATTAACCCAATTGGGCTACTGCGTGACCAAGTTGCTCTGGCTTGATAACTTCAAAACCGTAAACAAACAATGAACGTGCTAAATCACCAAAATCATTTGGATTTTTCAGCGTTTCGTTTTTAGTAATTTGGTGGGCAAACGTGGTCGCGCACTTATGACCAAACAACAAGTCATACTTGCCAGTGGTTTTGTTTAGATGACGTGAGCTGTAGATATGCAAACGATCAATCATACCAACCTTGCCAGTACGCAAAGTTGAGTTACCGTCACCAGTTAATGATGCGTCTTTAAGCTCAGATGTCTTAATTCGCGCACACATTGCAGGCGGCAAAATGATAAATCGGTCTGTGTCTGGCGTGTCCGTTTCGTCCAAACAAACACCAACGGATTCAACTAAGAAATCCACAATGTTTGATTTAGTTAGTGATAGTGGAGCGCCAGACGTACCCAAGTTGATTGCACCTGTATCTTTACCTGCGGCTGCACCAGCATTTACAGCGGCCGCATTTGCGTAGATAGAGCCCAAAACGTTTTTGTCGACACGAATTTTCATCTTTTGAGCTGCATCATTTGCCCAAGAATCCATTGCGTTTACGTCCATTTGAACGCGATCAACGTCTTTTAATTCATACGCAAAGTAATGGCCCTGATCAATCTTTAACGACTGAGATGAACTTTCAGGCTGTTCGTAAATAAGGTTTTGACCTTTACTGTAATCACGAATGGTAATATCTGCATGTTCGCGGATGATAACTTCATCACCATGATCTTTGATTTCACCTTCGTAATCCGTATTACAAATTTCGTCATAAAACGTATTCGCGTAAAACTTAGTTACAAGTTTTGATGACCAAATTTGTGGAATGTACTTGCTATTGCCAGCCACGCCATAATCAGGCTGACCAGCTTCTTTTGGATATGCCATTGTTTTTTACCTTCTTAGTTAGTTTTGCAGCAATCCAAATAACTCACGGTTTCGTTTGTCGTATTGTTCGTGAGATATTTGTTTTCGCTGAAACTGACGCTCGTTTTCTTCAATCATTCGCCCTACTTGGCTTGGGTCCATGTTTGCCTGTGAGTACACATCAGACGTATCTAGTGATTGATGGTGACTAACGCTTTGTTCAAGCGGATTGGATTGCTTACGGGGTTTTGTTTGGTTTGAGTAATCAATGTAGAACTGAGCTGCGGTTCTAATATCACCATTGTTATACGCATCAATAAGTATTTGGTGTTTCGTTGCTGAACTGTATGGGGCTAACTCTTGCAACCAATCGGTAAACAAAGGATCGCTGTCCACATTCTCAAAGCTAACACCAGCACTTGCTAAATGCGCTTGCAATCGAGAGTGATTGCTTTCTTGTTGATATTGTCCAAATTTCTGATTAACACTTTCTACCTGTGTTCCAAATTCCGACTTTAATTTTGCTACTTCCGCTGCTGCTATTTTTTGGGCTCGCGCTTCAACCGCTGCGGCAAAATCATCACCAAACTCTGAATTCAATAAATCCGTAGAGTTGTGGTTATCACCTTGACCGTTGTTGCTCCCTGAGCTCATTTGTTGTCGTAAGTTTTGGTTCTCGTCTTTGAGTGATTGAATTTCACGCTTTAAGGAGTCTAATTGCGAACTGTCCGCGCCCTGTGACTGCAAGCGCTTTATTTCAGAGTTAAGCCGATTCATTTCTGAATTGTACTTACCCTGCAATATTCGATATTTCTGCTCCCAAGTGTCATTCTGTGAAGTCTGTTCTAAAACAGGTGTTTCACTGCGATTATGGTTTTCAATTTCAGTAGTTGGCTTTTTATCAGTGTTACCTTGATCTTGCTTGGTAGTTGATTGCTCGCCAGTGTTACCTTGATTTAAACCGCTAATCATTGCGTTAGCTTCCGCTTCCATTCGTTCTACTCGTGATTTACTCGACATTGTTTTACCTCGATTGTGAGTTGCAAAGTCCTAAGAAGGGTGTTTTGCAGTGTTCACTAGATATAAAAAAGGCCGCTTTCGCGACCTCGTTAAGTTGAAAAATGAATAACCGCTAAAATAAGTGGCTATTCGTTTTCCAAAATTGATTTTGAGCTACTAATGAGCTCAATTAATTCTTTGTGTGCTAACGCCTCACCTTGAAGCTTTGCTACGTCGCACATATCAGACGCATGTAAAATTTGTTCTTTTGCTGCTTCTAGCTTCTCGGCAAGGTGTGCTGTTATTGCCTCTTTGTGCTGAAATGAAAGGCTTAAAATGGCTCTTGCGAACATTAATTCACTATTGTTGCTCATTACCTGCGCCTTGCTGTTGTTGTGCAATTAATCGCTGTTCCAGTTCATCTTCTGTTGGAATAATTCGATCTGAAGGAATTGAGCCAGTTTTATAAACTTCCTTGAGCTGTTCGCGTCTGCCTTCCATGCCAATAATTTGCATATCAACAGGATTGTTTGTTAATGCTAATAACTCTTGTTGACGCATCATTAAGCTTTCTTTATGAACTAAGCTATCTGAGCCACGCGCCTTACATCTAACATCACCTTTCGCGTCCTCTGGTATTTCTGGATCAAGCATTAACGTGATATAGAAAGATTCAACCAATGGCTCAATAACGCCAATATCCACATTGCGAACAACTGCTTTAATGGTTTTGCTCGATGCGTTCATTAGCATTGATAGGCCGCTAGCTGTTTTAGCTGCGCCAGCTCCTTGGTCGCTTCCAAACGCATAACTTGGCAAACCTGTAATTTCATCGGCATAACGAACAAACCGCTCATAAACAGATAGCAACTCATTCGCCTTCATTTCAGGCTGAAAAAATGAAATACCTGGACTATTGTTTTTACTGCCGTTGTAGCGCCAAACTTTCCACGGCACGATACCGGTGGTTCTTTCTCCCGCTGGTCTAGCTGAACTATCAACCGCAACTTGAGGGCCCGATGCCATAGCCATATTGTTCATTAGCGCTCTAGCTGAGTTATTCGCTGCATCTTGAGTGTCCGCCATAATTTCTGGCAATGACTTACCCCAAAAAGAACCGGGCACAACTTCCCAAGAAGCTTTGTAATAAGGCGATCGGCCTGTTGGGTTTGGGTTAATCACAGCGCGAATCACATGATTGCCAATCAAAACAACAGATACAGGGTATTCTTCCAGTTCATCGTCAATTACCTCTCTTGATAAACCGTGTTCAATCAGCATTTTTCCCTGTATGCGACCAGTAAACTCTATGCCATCAATTGTTTCATTAGAGCTTTGCAAACCTTGTCTGCGGCCTTCTAATCGCTCGCGCTCACCATCATTGAATGCCCATTCACGCAAACCGCTAACTCGATGTTGAATCAAGGCATTAGCAATACCAACCGTGCTATACCCCTTAACACCACGTAAATTAGCTAATTCAGAAGGTGAAAAACGAATAAGCTCTATAGACCAACCATTATTAATACCGGTACTATTGGGTGATGGGTAAAAGTCGTAAGGCGAAACTCGCTTAACTTCACGAACAATTTGTTTAACCATTTGTGGCTTGTAGCCTTCTGGTGTTTCAATCCACTTTAATTTTTTCTTGTAGCGTAAAATCGGCGCCTTAATTATCGCACTTGGAAATGTAACTAAATCATCCAAAAACATATCAAACTGACTTCGCCACTCACCTTCAACCAGCATATCTTCAATATATTCAGCTGCTTTTTCGGCTCTTTTTTCAGCTTCGCTATCCAACTCTTGAATTAATCTATCTTCATGTTGATCAAGTAATTGACTAACCATGTCGGACTGCAAAAAGCTTTGCATGGCTTCTGGTGGCACTTGGTAGTCTTGCATTGCAGATTGAATTGCTGTTCTTATTAAGGACTCTCGCAAATGCGGTGGCAATTCGGGTATTGGCGTGGGTGATAGCGTAAACGGCCTTTCACCAACAGGACTAAATAAGTCGCTCAACCAAGACTTTGCCGCTCTACATTTTGTGCCGGTAATCTGCATGTAAATGTCAGAAACACCCGCTTTTTTAATCTTCTCTAAGTGAGTTGGACTGTACTCACCTTTTTTACGATACAAACAATCAGTCAATCGGTGGGTAACATCCATCTTTGCAGACTTAGCCACTTCCCAGCACTGGCGAACATGCGTGGCCAAGCTAGTTGCATAAGCAGGCGGGTTGGCATTTTCAAGTCGTTGCTGCTCTCGCGCTCTGTCTTGTTGTTCTAATTGTGTCGCGTTTGCTTTAAGTAAAATACTCATTATGCCCAGCCTTCAGCCGTGTTTAGATCGTCATCTGGATAATCACCTTCGCCAAATGATTCAGAAGAAATAGCAAAACTCATAACTAAGCTGTCAGCTCGGTTTGGTGATGGAATGTCATTTCGTTTCATTTCTTCCTTACTTACTATTTGAATCATTTGTGAGCCAGGTATTCTTTTTCGTTGAACTTTGATCAACTCGCTTTTTAATTCATCCAACTCTTTCATTTCAGAATTGATAAAAATTAACTCGCTTGGATCAAAGTATTCTTTGAATGTTACTGCTCGATAGGTTTTTCTAAAACGTTCCCGCAGTAGCCACCAATATTGAGCTCGTTTGTTTCTGAATGTATCTTTGTTTTTGCGTTCATCTTGATACAATTCAGCTTCTTCATCTGGACGTTCAGCCGCGTTAAATGCGTGAATGTGCGTTAATCTGTTTCTTAACCGACTACGCAAACCAACCTTAACGCCTGCACCATTACCTATGCAGTCATACACTAAATCAGTAGCGTTATATTCATAGGCTTCTGAGAATGCCCAAGTGATAGCATCATCAATATCGCCATCATCCTTGGTTTTTACATCTTCAATTAGTGTTCCATGCCTTAGTGTTATTGCCTTAGCGTCTTTACCAGTGTCGGCAGGGTCAAAGCCCACACAGCGCTCACCGTAAATGTTAACGCCAAGTGTTAGGTGGGCATCAATTGCAGCATCGAACCATTCAGGTTCAATAACTGAGTCCTCGTAAGCTTCAAATAGCTCACCTTCCCAAACATGCAGATACTTCTTGTAATCTCGCGCTTTAAGCTCAAGCATTTCGCGCATTAACTCGTCAGGGAACCACGGATTGTCTCGCCAGCTTACTTTTGCGACATATATATAGTCATTCTCGTAGAAGCCATGTTTTTTGATTTCATCCAAGTATGGCTTTACAAACATCTGATAAAGCGGGTCAGTTGGTGCAAATGGATTGAAGGAAAACCACAGTTCTGAGCCAACCTTACGAACAGTTGGTATCAGCAAATCAAGCGACTTCTGACTAAATGTGTTTGCTTCTTCACCCCAAAAAATATCAATTCCCTCGAATGATTTAATGGAATGTGGATTTCTAGCTAAACCTTTAAACCTAAACTCCGAGCCATTTGCGCCATTAATTTCAGTGTTTAAAACATTAAAACAACCACTAAGACCGAGCTTTTCGATTTCCTGCGAAAGAATTTCGATTACCGATTCATCAATCGAGTTTTGAAACTCCCGCCCACACAAAACCCGCTTTTTTTCCTGAGCGGATATTGCCGCCAATGCTTTAGCAAACGCAGTAGATTTACCACTGCCGCGACCACCAAAAAAAACCTTTATTCGTTTAGGTCTAAATAGTGGTTCAAATACACTAGACATCTTCATTGTTAGATGGATTTACAAACTCTATTTTTATATTGCTAGGTCCAACTAATGTATTTTTACTTTCAACTTGTTCTTTAAATGCCTGAACCTTAGTGTGCTTACCAAGCAACTCTAAGTTTTTAACCTTGTCAGGCCATTTGATTTTTTTAAGTACCGCTTCAGTATTGTCGTCAGATAAACTATTTAGCTCCATGACATCAATACCACTAATAGTTGTACGCCAGCACTTAGGCCATTGAGACAATGGTTTTAACGTCATGTCATCATTCATAATGTCCACAACGTCCATTTCATCAATGTCAATTAAACGCTTTAATACGTAATCAGCATCAAAATTCATGCGCTCCATGCGCTTAGCCTTAGCCTCTTGAAATAATTCCCAAATGCTCCAATAATTTTTTGTGCATTTACTCTTGTCATCTTGCACCCACATATACGAGTGCTTTTGCGCTGTAGACTCAGCATAACCCGCTTTAATTGCAGCGTTGTACGCATCAAGCTTTTCATCACCCAATACGTACTCAACAAACATTTGAGCTTTGGTAGTTGCAGCCATTATTTAAAAATCTTCGAGATATGCAGTTGCGGAGAGAAGTAGAAGAACAACATCAGCCAGTATCAGTACGACTAATGCGAGTTCTTGGAGCATTGCTACCAGCCAAGAGCCGTTAAAAGTGTAACCGCAGCTTCAATTGCTTCGGTTGACACAGTTAAACCCGTAAGGCCAACAACTAAAGATACAACAATGGTTTTGCCCTTTCGTGTTTTTAAAAACTTCTTTATAGCTTCCATAATTAAATACCTTGTTAGTTTTGTTAAACCGAACTTAATGACTCTAGCTAGTAGCCAGTGCACTAAATAACTCGACCAAATAAAACAAGCTGACTCCAACTTGCTTCGTTGTTTGTGATTAAAAAGCGATTTAATTGAGCAGTGGCGATTGCTTGATTGATATATATCATTTGTATACAAACTCAGCTTTAAGCCATTCTTGCACATTGAAGTTGGGGCAAGTCTTGCTACTGTCTAATTCGTTGTGACCAACAATACTTGCGTTAGGGAATTCACATTGCAGGTACTTTAAGTACGACTTTAATGCAGACAATTGAAACGGCTCGAACTTATTTCGACCAATCAAACAAACGCCAATTGAATTTGTGTTATGTCCGTTAACGTGTGCGCCAGTCCAGTACCAAGGGCGACCATACTCAATCTTACCGCTGCGCTGAATAACTGCGTGATAACCGATACCATCCCAATTGCGCTCTTTATGCCAACGGTGAATATCTTCCGCTGTATGCTCTCGCTCGTCTGGTGTATCAGAACAATGAATAACGATGTGTTTAATATCAGTTGCTTTCATTCTTCTCAGCTTGTTCTTTATTGAGTTGAAAGTTTTTGTTCTGAAAGTAAAGGTTCACCGCAAATGTCAAAAGACCTACCACAAAACCGCCTATCGCCAGCCATTCCGTTAGTGATAGACCACTGACAACAGTAATTGCGCTTGCTGTGTAAGTTGCAGCACTCGCATTGGTAATGTGGTCAGACATGAGTTATTTAATTTTCCTTGGTGCAGAAACGAAAAAACCCCGCATAAGCGAGGTTTTGAATTTGATTGGTTAGGGCGTTAATGGGAAAAACGCCCAAGATAGAAATATCGTATCTTTTTTCGGGGGTAAGTCAATAGGGTGTATGAATAAACAGTTATCCTTTAAGAAGATTGGTTACTTAAAGGACGACTTCTAAGCCCTCGCTCGCCAATCATCAATGTGAATAATCTTCTCTGGATCTGCCTTGATTGATTCCAGTCGCAAGAACCAAGCTTTGTACGCCTCGGCCTGTTCTTTTAAATAGCTGTGTTTGTCATAAGTTTCAAACACGCCACCTAATTTATGCCCTAGCATTTTTTCAGAAACGTGGGGTTGTGTTAACTCTGACCAATTAGTACGCGCAGTTCTACGCAAGTCATGACAAGTAAAATCTTCTATTTCATATGCCAGGTGTTTTTTAGAATAGTTACAAATGTGTCTTGGTAGAGGCAAAGTACAAGTTCGCCCCATCACTTTGTCGCTATTTTCATTTGTGAACATATACTTGTTGCTACCAGATAAATTGAAAGCAGCTTCAATATACGGCTTAATCTCGTCAATAATTGGACGTTGAATAGCAGCCGGCTTTTCTTTACGTGAAACCTTGTTTAATTCTGGCGGCACAGTCCAAATCATCTTGTCAAAATCAAAATGGGAGCGTTCAGCACAACGCAGTTCTTGAGTACGACAGCCAAAGAACAACAACAAATAAACGAGCAATGCGTTTTTACGTGACATGCGACATTCATCGAGCGCACGAATAACATAATGTAGTTCCATATTAGATAGCGTTCGTTCCCGCGGTACTTTAATTATACCCAAATCTTTGGCACCAATATTCTGTAATGGATTTTCAGTAATAAAGTTTCGTTTAATAGCCCATTTACCAATCTGCTTAATAGAGGTGAGCAATTGATTAGAGCGAATCGGGTATTTAGCTTTGACCTGCTCAAGCATTTTTAACCAACCTTGGAGCGTCACATCATCCCACGGCAAATCACCAAACTGACTCACCACATATTTATCGAGTGGTCCTTTATATAATTTCTGAGCGTTTTTCTTTTCGACAGCACAAACCTTTGTGAACCACTCTTCAACTAAATAACCAACTGTCACTTTATTAATGTTGTCACTAATAGATGTTTTACGAACAATCCTTGGATCTTTACCCTCTTTAACTAGCCGCTTCCATTTAATCGCATCTTCACGCGCTTGCTTGAGTGACATTTGCGGATAATTCCCCAAGTCAAACCAAACCTGTTCGTATCCGCTATTTTTAGTTGCATTTGGCCAGCGATAACGCAGCTGAAAAGTAATAGTGCCAGTTGTGGAAATTCTCGCGCCCATTGAATCACGGTCGGAAACGAAAAAGCGCTTTTCCTGCGGTTTGTTCAAAGTTGTTTTTAAGAATTTGTCTGTAAGCGCCATTGTTACTAGATCCTCGGCTGTTTTGTGTAGCCAGCATGTTCACATTGGCTAAAATTGTGTTTTGGCTACACACATGGCTACACATTTAAATTTGCTGATACTTTCCGTTTGTTGCTGAAACTTTCTTGAAATAAGATTGGTTCAGCCCTCAAATAATAGCGCTTTACAAGATTTCTTGAAATGCTTTTGCTGAAACTTTCTTGAACTTTCCGGTAACTCTTCATATATGACTGACATGAAAGCAATTGTTGATAAAAACGAGATTTAACAACAAGTTAGGTCTTTATTAGTAGCCAGCAAATTCACGCTGGCTACACATTTGGCTACACAAAATACTTTTCTTAAACTTTCCGAAACTTGCTTAAACTTATTTAAAGCGCACAAAATGTTACATTGTAACAATTCCTAGCATTTCCTAGTTTCAGTTATAAAAAAACCAGCACTAGGCTGGCTTTCGTTTATTGATGTTTGAATGACAACTAATCATCTTGTGATAATTCCCAATCTTCATAACCAATGCTTTTTTCGTCATCATCGGTTGCAAGGTCATTGAGAAATCGAATGTTGTGCCCACAATGTTCTTTCATGAATCTCATTAGCTTATCGGGGCTGTAAAAGTAATCTGACTGACCGCACCAGTAAGTCACTTTGCAGTCATCGCAGACTATTGAGTAAGTTGTGCTCATAACACCACCTTCTAAGTATTTTCTAATTCATCCGTCATTAAATCCCACTCTACCACTTTAAAATCTCCTGCGAAATCTTGGGTTGCGCTTTCTGTCGGCTTTTGTGCGTCTAACTTGAACTTGAGTATCTTTTGTTATGAATAACTCAGGGTTACAACCTTTTGATACCAAAGCTGCGGTTAGTGCTAATAGGCGGCTTTTCGGTATTTTGTTATTCACTGCTAGTCACCTTTTTAATCAACTCTCTAACCTTAACCAAATCTATCGAGCAACCATCTTCACGAATGGATAATTTATCGAGTCCAGTGCATTCAGTTAAAATACATTCGATAATATCGACTAACTCAGCTTTTTCGGCTTGTAGCCTCTCTATGTCATTTGTTAGCTGCTGGTTTACAAAGTCTGCTTTTAAATACCGTACAGCTTCACTTGCGTCATGCTGGCTAGTTGGTGCTGGTTCATCACTCCAAACATGGCCATGCTCTGTATCTGGTATTAGGTAGATTTCGTTAGGTGTTTTCACTGGGGTTTTCCTTAGAAATTTAATGAATGCGCGAGGGCTAGTGAATGTCATATATCCTCACTTGCTTTTTTCACTAAATCCTCATTGCGCTTTTCGTAGTAGGCTTCACTAACATACCTAGCCAACTCTGGATTAAATAAAGCTGAAAAGGCTAAAAACAAATAAGCAAAAAAGTATTCCATCCTGAGTGATATTTCTTTGATCATGCTGCCCCCAAATCCAAACTAACCTGGTGTGGATTCATTGGTGCTGGTCTATTTGTCACATCAACCACGTTTATGTATGGCTCTTGCTTATAGTTTGGGCATAACTCAGTCATAAACACTTCTGTTTTAGTTTTTGAGCATCTGCCGTACCTTGTGCGTGTTTTTCTTCCTGTTTCTTTACCAATGCCATTTTTGTATGTATGCGGGCAGTGTTCGTCATCTTTAAACCCAATTGGCGTGTAGTGTTGGCAACTGCAGCAAGATTTGGGTAGTGTTAGTTTATTCATGCTGCTTTCTCCTTGACCTCAAGCGCTCGCCTCAATCTACTAGATTCATGTTGACTATCTCTAAGCGCCTTTTTTTGCTCATTACAAAGTTTTACTAATCTACTGTTCTCACGCCTTGCCGCTTTTAAGTCCTCGTTGTACTTCTCAACATCACCGAGGCGAGCAAGCAATCTAACCAGTAAAAAAGTTTCTCTTTCGTAGTCAGACTTAAAAAACATCGTCTTTAGCGCTTCAGTTCTATAATTCCAACTGTTGTTTAAAAATGGGGATACAATAGACTTCACATGACCACGAGTATTTACATACAACAAGCCCCATTTGGGCGGCAGTTCTTCGGGCTTGATTAGGTCAACTGGACACATGTAATAGCGCCAATTGCCCATGCCGACTGTTTCACCGCTTCTGTGTGGCTTTTTAGCATCACTGAGAAAATCAGAGCGAGATACTTTAACTTCAACCAAATGCGAACCATCATCACCGCCACCACTCATGCGAAAGCCGATTGCATCAGGTATTTCACCCGACCAACCGCTTGCCACCTCTGCTACTGCAAAATTACAAGCGGGGCCTTTCTGTGAATATGGACGCTGCAACCACTTAACAGCAATGTCACACAAGTTTTTATGGTTTAGTTCCATTATGCAGCCGCCCAAAAATAGCCAATCGTCTCATTTGGTTTAACGTCATAGTTCTACCCGAAATACTAAGTAATTTAATGGTGCGAGGATTGGTGGTTTCTATAACTTTGTACTTTGACGTGGTTCTTATATTGTATAAGTAACCTGTCGCAACCTTTGCTGAAACTCCCATCTCCTTTCCCAGTGTCTCAGCTGTGTATGCTCGCCCTGTTTGAAGCATGTGTTCTGCGGCTTTTAATGTTGAGTTCATACAGCCACCTCAGCCAACACTTGATCCACGTTTTTATGTATGACCTCAAATTCGATTACCCATACCCAAGGGTTTTCATCCCAATTTGAGTAAATTGAATTCCAAATGTGATAAAAGCCATTTTTGTAATAAGGTTGATGAAACACTTTGCCGATATCATCGACAAACATAGGTGAAACACCTTCTTGCTTGGCTTCTTCTTCCCCAATATCTTGAACTCGCTCAACCCTTAAATCAGTTACGCGCAGAGTTAAACGGCTTGCCCAGCGGGGCATGTGAATTGATGGTTTCCAAGTTTCCTCCCCTGTATCACAGCCCATAGCTCTATATATTGGTGAGCCACTGGAAGGGCAGTTGCATGGTGACTCACTGCAACTACACTCAGTTGAAGAATCGAACAATCTAAATGTCTCACGAACCCAAATTAAATCACCTACTTTTGCAATACCTTGACCTATAGCTAAAACACCCTCACTTTCATATTCTGGGCTGCAAACCAAAAACTCTGGCTTGCGTGTAATTCCTTTATCATCCAACCAAGAATCGTAAGACAGTGATACTATTTCTTCATTGCCCAAACGCCCGCAAATATACCCTATGTCGCTTTGGTACTTTTCTTTAACTGGCCTTCTTGTAACAGTCTTATTACCCGTTACTAGCGCTTTAACCATTTCTTGGTTGAATATCATTGGTGTTGTTTTCATGCTGGCCCCTTGATGCCAAGATAAAAAGCAAAGCTATCGCCCGCTTCGTAATAAACACTGTCTAAATAGTCTTGGTAACGCTGCTGGCTTCTGGTTAGCTTTCTCGGCTCGCCCATCTCTAAATACCCTTTGTCGCAAGATGGGCACTTACTTGCCCCATCCCAATTAATCTCAAACATTTCTAGATCCTCGCTCTCAATCGGCTAATTGAGTGTTATTGTTGGGCTAAGCAGCCTCTTGATTGTTGTTAATCCAGCTTTCAACCTCGCTTGCTTTCCAGCGTCTTGTGCGGGTATTTGGGCGAATTGGCTTAGGAAAATTACCGCCTTTAACGTAATTGAATAAAGTGCGGTCTGATATTCCGCACATAACAGCCACTTGCTTAGCGTTAAGTAGTGGCTCTTTTGCTAGTTCGTGAATATTGTTCATGCTGCTTCTCCCAGTGACTTTTGCTTAATAACAGAGTTACCAGCGGCTTTTATAATGTCGCGCTCAACAAAAGTAATATTTGTGCGAGAGCTAAGGCTTTTTGCATCGAATACACAGATACAAGAGCCGGCGGGAACACCTGTCACTTCTTTTTGGGTTAATGGATTAATGAAATTAACGCGACCTTCTGAAATAAACATGATGTGATTAGCTGCGTTATTTGGAAACCAGCCTTCACTAGGTAAAGCAGGGATTAGCATTACAGTTGTAACGCCTTTTTTGCGCTGCTCGATTGCTTTATTAACAAAGGCTTCTTTCATGCCGCGGCTGTATGGCGGGTTACAAAAAGCAACCGTACCTTCACCGCCCCAGTCTTGAGTTAATGCGCTATTTGCTTTAGTGAAGTATTGAGCGCACCAATGGAATTTGTCGCTAGCTGCTGCGTCTAGGTTGAATCCATAAATCGAATCCAACCAGAAGTACAACCAATTTGGCGTTTGCCATGTGTCTCTGTCGAAATCAGACATTAGTATTTAATCCCCATGTTTGGAACTTGACCTTTAACCACAGCTATAACAGTGTTTCGAGCATTAAGAAGAGATAAGCCAGCATGTTCCATTAATGCGTTAAGAATTGCTTGATTAACTTGCTTTTGGTGTTCAACGTTTTCGCGTCTAGCCTGTTCGTCTGCTTCTTCTTTTGCTCTGGCTGCGGCTTCCGCCTCAGCCTTTTCTCTTGCCTCACGCTCAATTCGTGCACAAGTTTCAGCTTCGGCTTGCTGGGCTCTTTTCTGAGCTTCTTCGGCTTCACGCTGTTGCTTGGCCAGTTTTTCTTCAGCATCACGTTTAGCTTTTTCTTCTGCCTCAATAGCGCGTTGCTCTGCGGCTTCTTTATCGCGTTTAGCTTGAGCAATCGCCTCTTGGTTTTCGCGCTCAGCCTGTTCTCTAGCTTCGCGCTTCAACTGTTCTTCACGTTCAATACGAGCCCTTTCTTCAGCTTCTTTTTGCAGTTGGGCTTGCTTGGCTGCTTCGGCTTCTTTCTCTACCAGTAGATCAACTTGATCATTCAAGGTCGATACAGCTTCTTCTTTGGCTAGGGCTGCGTCAGCCTTGAATTCTTCAAATGATTCATCAATTTTAATAGCCATCAAATGATTAAGGGCTTCAGAAGCTTTAATTGACACTTCATACTTAACAAGAGCAACTTGCTTAATCTCAGTTATCTTCTGTTGAATATTTTTAACCCGCTCAATTTCCGCATTTTCCCAGTCAGTAAGAGGCTTGCGAATTTGGTCACGTAACGTGTCGCAAGCGTTAACAAACTCGCGTAATTCAGCTTCAATTTCCTTTGGTTTGGCCTTGATAAGTTTTAGGTAGTCTCGACCTGGCTTTTCAACTGCGGTTTTACTACGTGAAACTTGAGCAGCAAGGGACGCAATTCGCTTGCGCCCTGCTAATGTTTCAAGGTCTGGCACTTCACCAGATACTTGCTCACGAATATGGTCAAGGAAAGGCTGTAAGCCGTTTTTGACGTAGATAACTGGCGCATCTTTAGCGCCAATGTTTTCGATTTCAACTGGCAATGACATTAGGCTGCGTCCTCAAACTGTTTACAATGCTCTTTACATAAGTCTTGCAAGGTTTTTTGATATGCAGGAAAGCCGTTTAGTGCACCAAGATACTTGCGGTATACATCATTAACTTCTGCTCGATTTTTTGATTTAAGGATTAGCTGCTCAGCTTCTTGCAATATTTGGCTTGCAGTTTCTTGATCCATTTCTAAACCAAGATCATTATCTTGAGAAACCTGTTTTACTGGCTCTTGTTGTTGATTGCTTGAAAGCAACTGACTTAAACCCTTGGCGGTAGAAGCTGTGTTTTGCGAGCCCGTTGGAGCAGGGTTTATTTCTCGCTCAACTGGCATATCTTCAGCTTCTTCACGGGTGATAAGCCCAGCCAAAGCATCCGCAAATTGATTACGCAATGCAAAACCACGTGCCCGCATAGTCAGCATTCGTTTAGGGTATTGTGACCACGGTCCTTGCTTCCCCCACAACCCAGCTTTTTGCGCATCAACTTGACTAAATGTTTGCGTGTGCTTCTCACCACCTTTGCGCCAAACAACGCATGTCGCAGTCATGGTGGATTCATCAAAACTTTCTGATATACCACCGAAAGCAGGGTGATTTTGCACAAGCGCCATTAAAGCATCACCGTAAATTGAGGGGCGTCCGTTAATTACGGCGATATTTTGGATAGACTGCAAGGGGTTTAGGCCAAGCTCATTACCCATCATCATGGCGACCAGTGTATCTTCTGGTTTACGTTGGTAATTTTTAGGTGCAAGCTGCGAATTACATATCATTGTTGCCAACTGCATCGCCTCGCCCATGTCTTTAGGCTGCAAATCAAAGCCCGACTTAGTTAAATTGCCCATATTAAGCCACCTCTGCTAATTTAAGTTCTGAACGCTTGCGCGCATAAGGAGGGCGCGAGATAGTTTCAATTTCATGCCAGTCATTTTGCTGCAAACGCTCAGCGTATTTATTCAAGCTAATTCGGAATTCGGCCGCACCGTCTTGCTTGTCAATTTCATCGAGCATAAAAACGCGAACTGGATAGCGACCGCATTCAAGAGAAGTGCTAACAACCAAAAACACAAACATAGGTTTAACACCGTAGTGTTGCTCATAACCATGCGTGTAATACGCATCTTGTTTGTGATAGTTGTATTCATCAATGCTGCCAGCGAATGACTTGAAGCTACCTTCAATATCTCCGCAAGTTTTAACATCTAAAATGATGTGATTATCAGAGTTGTGCCAATCAGGGCGAATTTTGCACATTTCACCTGTTTCGGCATCTTTCCAAAATATAGAAGCCTCAGCCACACCACCTAAACCAAGAATTGCAGATGCGTCAGGATGCGCCATAACGCTACCAACCATTAATTTGATTTTTCGCGCTTCATCATGCGTCACAATCACTTTGCCTTTAGCTTGTTCTGCGAACTCAGCAGCTTTAGCTTTGCCTTCTTTGGTGCGGCGATCTAGCTTAGGCTCAGTAATATACTCTTGCTCGTAACGCTCAGGCTCAAGTAATGCACAGTGAAAAGCTTTGCCAAAATCCAAAGCATCGGCATTTTCTTCATCGACTGGCGCGTTTTTCTGCCAAATCGCCAAAGCCGCTGATTTATCAACCAAGTCTAAGGTTGATTTACTGATAGCTTTAGATGCGTGATAGTCATCATCACTCACACCAAAATAAATGCCCGGTTGCGGGTTAGAAATGTTAAATTCACTCATACTGCTAGATCCTCGTTTTTTTGTTTAATTCGTTGTACTTCTCAACAACGGGTAAAATTTGTTTCAACTCTTCAAGAGAATGTTCGATGTCGAATGGACAGATATAAACCGACATACCAACCACTTTGTTGTGTTTGTTATGCGTATCAAATACTGATAAATCGACTGTGCCACGTGATAACTGGCAGCTGATTGAATATCGGCTTGTTGAACGATAAGGCTGTGAAGCCAAAGTGATAGCAACAATTTTCTGTGCCACTTGCTCTAATGAACTCATGCCGCTGCCCTCGCGTCTTGAATTTCTAAATCAAGCAACTCACCGATAACACTCAGGCGGTACAATGCTTCTGTCGCTTTCAAATCAACTTGAGATTCAATGATTGTTCTGTGGGTCGTTAAGCTTGTATTGCAAACAAACTTAAACTTGAATGTGTCACCTTTGATGCGCGTAACAATTCGATAAGGCGCCTCAATTAATCGCTTCTTCGCAACAATTGCATCAATCGCTTTATTAATTAAAGCTTGCTCGCTTTCATAACCTTCGTTAACATTTATGCAGGTATTCATGAATTAGATCCTCGTGCTTGCCTAAACTTGTATGGGTGAGCGGCTACTCGCCCATACTCCCTACTTTCCTTTCCAACGCTTCGTGAACTTTTTTTAATACCTGTTCACCGAGGTATTGTGTAAATCTTGAATCAACTGAGCCATCAGCGTCATAGCAAAAACCAATATCTGAATTAATGCTCTCAACATCGTCAGCACTCAAAACACCAACAAAATCAAACGCATCATCACCAATTAATTCTTCGATTAACTCGCTTGTTTCTTTTGGTTCTTCACCGTTATATATTGGACAACGAGGGTCGTGTGCATAACTGCGTATGTCGTCTGGGTAGTTCATGTGCTTAACCAATTTAAATATTCAATATAGGTATTTATAAGTTAACTTATAATCAATGTCAACAAGTTTACTTATATTTATAAATTTATTTATGAAAAACTTATTTTTGCTTTGCCTTATTTTTTCTTTAAAAGCTTTTTCCGCAGAGGAATACGAACGAGGTCTATATGGTGGTTGGATAGATTCAGATAGAGATTGCCAAGACACGCGGCAGGAAGTATTGATTGAGGAAAGCTTGGAACTAGTGGTACTTGATGAGTCAGGTTGCAAAGTGCTATCTGGCCGTTGGTACTGTCCTTATACAAATCGATATTTCACCAATCCAAGGCAATTAGATATTGATCATTTAGTACCACTAGCGGAAGCACACAGGAGTGGCGCAGGTACTTGGGATAGAGAAAAGCGAAAATCTTACGCGAATGATTTGGATAATAAAAACGCCTTAATTGCGGTGCATCTAGGCGCAAATCGTAGCAAAGGTGATAAAGATCCAACTGATTGGATGCCAGAAAATAAAGAGTATTGGTGCGAATATATTAAGAATTGGTTGGAGGTTAAAAATAAATGGGAGCTTACTTATTCAGTTGAAGAACAATCAAAAATTAAAAGCATCAATCTCGAATGCTACCAATAGGAAAACTTAGATAAAATTTCCTATTGGTTAACGCCAATTAAAATCGCAATATTTAAATTCAAGTTGTTTCTTTAAGTTTTAATTTTAAAGTTTTTACGAACAGTCCAATAGCTCGCTTGGTGGTTAGTTGCAGAATTTCAACGTTCTTAACTGGTGTAGCTAATATAGGGCCAATACACCAATAAATCTTTATAAATAGGCGTCCAATTTTTGATTTCGTCAAATAACGATCCCTATAATATCGAAGAAACATCACGTCAGGGTGATTAGGGTCGCCATAAGCAGCAGAGGCGACAAAGCAAGTTGCACCAGTTTTGCTTTCTATTTTCAACTCTCCTGCCCCTGTTTTTATAGTATTTTTCATGGAGTGGCGGGTTGTTCTACTCTCTCGATTCAGCTGATTAAATGAATCAATGTGATCTTCAACAACCTTTCGCCCAGTAATGTAATCTTGGTTCTGTTGAGCGGCTTTATTTTCTATTTCAACCTTGCCTTCCAAAGATTTTACCAAAATGGCTTCTAACTTCTCTTTAGGCAAATTAGAAACAGCTTGTTCCAATGAGTTAACTTGATTATTAACCTTGCTTATTTCACCTTTACTCATACTCCCTCCCACAGTCTACGCCAAAAAGATTTTCTCGTAGAAATGAATTTAAAATTGAAATTTACATCCGCTACATTAATCGTGAAAGAAGTTGCCTCAAAATCACTTTTCAACCCTCCATTAATGGCCAAACCAAGCTCTTGAGTAGCAATTCTATAAGTGCGTAGATTGCTTTCTTTGATTAAATTTATAATGCTATTTTGTATTACAGTTGAGTCATCATGGAACAGCCAGTTAGCTGCCTTCAATATATCTTCAGGAATACCTATTGAGTGTTCGGATACCAAGCGCATTTCTTCACAAGCTTTATAATAGTCACTTTGAGCTTCATCCCTAGCAATTTCAATTTCTCTAAAATCTTTTGAGTCAATCCCTTTTAAAACCAATTGCTTAATAAGATCATATTTAACATCTAGCTCCATATGCACAGGAACGAAGGAAATTAGCCTCTCCAATGTTTGGCCGGCCAATCTTACCTTTCCACTTTTCCACTTCGGGTATGTTTTTTGAGCATACTTTTGTGCGCTCTCTCCAAATTCCGCACCATAACTATCAAAAACAAAAGACAACCTGTCTTCTGGTAAATTTAAAAAATATTCCTTTATGGTGTCCATCCCATTACCAAAAATTCTGTATATTGAAGTTATTTTAGAATGGTTGTATTTCCAATAATAAGACACATGCAACCCCCTGCCCGTATAGCTTAAAAGTGAAAAGCGGCAGACCAGAACACCTTGCCGATCACCTTAATATCGTTTAAATCTTCCCCTTTGTATGTCTCATCGGGGTATTCATCACTATTAAAACTTCTAACTCGTAACCCGCCAGGTATACGATGTAATATTTTTACACGCAACATGCCACCATGATCAATGGCATACATTTTCCCATCTACAATATTGGTTTGGCTTGTATCAATCCCCACTGTAGCCCCATCATAAAGAACAGGCTGCATGCTATCGCCTTTAATTTGAACGCATGCGGCATTGTTAGGATCCACATTTGCCTTGCGTAATGATGATTTAGAAAATCTAAGCTTAAATCCATTATCCTCTCGTACCACTTCGCTACCAATTCCTGCGCTTAATTCAACTTCTGTAAAAAACGGTAACTCAACATCTTCAGCATGTAATGGCGTCTTACTATCCCAAGTCTCAAAAGTACCTACACTATATTCGCTGCTCTGGTCTGCAACTTTGTTAGATGCAGTTCCAGTTAATAAATAATCAACAGAAACACCAAGTATTTTCGCGGCAGTATTCAGGTTGCTGCCTCTTGGTTCCGTTGAGCCCTTTTCCCAAAGTGCGACAGATGCTTGGGATATACCCAATTTCTTCGCAAACGCGACCTGTGTTAGCCCCGCTTTTTTTCGGGCAATTATTAGTCTTTCGGCAAGTGTTTTCATGTTTTGCAATTTACCACTAAGTAAAATAAGTTTACTTATCAAATAAACTTATATATGCTTATATTTATCTATATTAAAACAGGTTTACCTATATGAAAAAGCGAGACGCTATTTCCCACTTCGGTACTCAAAAAAAATTAGCCGATGCCCTTGGTATATCTCAGCCAGCGGTTGCTCTATGGGGCGATGACGTTCCGCAACTTCAAGCTTATCGACTAGAAAAGTTAACCCAAGGCAAATTAAAAGCAGATGAAGACCTAGCCAGTCCGAATCAAGCTGCCTAACCAATTTCCAACAACACGAGGATCTAATATGTACAGAGACCCCAAGCTAAGACGAAATATCGACATCAAGGTTAGATTCGACTCATACGAGTACGAACTAATCGAGGCGCTAACAGACTTTAGTGGTCGCCAACAAGCCGAATTCCTGCACGAGATTGTCGCTAATGGTATTCAGCAGTACAAAGCAAAGGTTGAAGCACAACTCCCATCAGTGCAACTACCAGAACCAAAGAAACTTGCCGCCAAGATAGCGGTATAACCAATTTAAAGGGGCGCAAAATGGTCACAGTCAATGAAGATCAATACAGAACACTGAGCGAAATAGCTCACGTTACAGGCAATAGCGTAGAAACGGTTGTTAAGTTAATGGTTACAGACCACCTTAACAACGCCAGCGGTAAACGTCCAAACAACGTATGCCGACTAGATGACTACCGACAACCAGAGCCGGAGCCAGCAGCATAATGGAATTGGAAGTTTCGGATAAGCAGCAGTGCGTCATTGACGCACTTCTCTACAAAGGTAAGGGCGCAACGTTCAAGCGAACGCTGGAAGAAATAACTAAAGCTTGCAACTTTATGTCTGCAACTCAAGCGGCTTCTGTGTTGGGCTCGTTAAAGCGCGAAGGCGTAACTGTAAAGCTAGGTCAGAAGTGGCAACTAACATCGCAATACTTAGCTTCACTTAAAGAAGAACAACCGCAAGTCGAAGAATGCGCCCCTCAAAAAGTGACAGAAGATCACGTCATAGACACAACACTCAAAATACAGGTGTTGCAAAAGCTATCTGACATTGTTTCTGACGACATTGCTGAAGTTCTTGATTCCATCATAGTGCAAGACTTAAAAGGCGCAGCTTAACCGTGTATCACGCTGAATACGACATGCTATTCGATGTAGATGATTTATCAATAACACCATCTGAAAGGATGGTGTATTTGCTATTGCGTAGATGGATGGATAACAACACTTGCATTACAGGCATTAAGCGAGGCGTGAACTATCGTTATTTAATCGAACACACCGAGTATAAGCCCAAGATTGGCAGTAAAAACCCACCAGTAAGGTTGAGCGTGGGGCAAATTAAACGAATTATCAAATCTCTTGTAGATCGCGGCTGGATATTACCACTACACGACACCAGCAACATCAAATCTCAAATGATTTTTAAGATGGTTGTGGCCGAACTAGAAAAAAACCGTATCCGTGAGGAGCGACACAACAGCGACACGAGAGCTTCGACACTAGAAAACACACCTACACACACTGAAAATACTAGCGTTAACATTATAGCAACAGCACAACAGCGACACGAGAGCAGCGACACACCTCTAACTAATCTAAATAACTACTCTCTCTATAGCGCGGATGAAATTTTTCTAAACCAAGAATTGATCAACATCAGCAAAAGCGTTGGCTATGAATCAAACGCTGATTTATTGGCAACAGAATTGGTTATTTTCCAAAACCACTCAAACAACAGAAACAAATCACAAACCTTAAATGACTGGAAAGCGGACTGGACTAGATGGTGCGCCCAAGGCAAAAAGTTTAAGCGAGGATCTACAAATGCAACCAATCAACAATCTGATGAACGCGAAAAGATTTCAAGACAGCTCAGCGATCCAGAATACGCAATGCAAAACTTCTGACAAATTTGAAGAACATGGCAAAGCGCTAACCGTGTTGTTTTTCAGTCGCTTAAAAACCGTCTACGGTCGCAAGTATGACATGCAATTCAAAAACGAAAGCGAAGTTAGGTTTGCCAGACGCGAGTGGTACAGCGAGATAGCCAAGCTTACAGTTGAATCAATTAACAATGGTTTTGAAAAACTAAAACAAAAGCTATTGGATGAAAGCCCTGATTACAACTGGCCTGACGTATCCAAGATCATTGCCTTGTGCAAACCAACAGCTGAAGAACTTGGCTTACCAAGCCTTGATCAAACCATTGCTGAGATTGTTAAGCGCTATGGCCGTTATCGCACAGAAGAATTTGAGTACAGTCACCGTCTTGTTGAGCTGGTTGCAAGCGACTGTGGTTATTTTGTCACACGCGAATCGTCAGAGAAATTTGAAAGACGCGCAAGAGTTTCGCATACCAAGTGGGTTAAAAAAGCTCAGGAAAGCGGCCTACCAGCCAAAATTCCAGCTTTAGAGCTAAAAGTCGAACAAACACCCGTCTTTGAAAATAAAACCGCTGTAAATCCGTTTCAGGCGCGAATTGACGCATTAAGACAGAAAGCGAAAGACGAACACACGGCAAGTATTAAATTGACTGACGAAAAGATTGTTTCTAGCCGAGGTGCTGCGTAATGCCAGAAGCACTTACCAATCAATTCACAGTAACCAAAGATAACTGCAAGGTCGTCATGCCGCAGTTTAATGCTCAAGTATGGTCGCTACTCAAGCAGGGTTTAACGCTTAAAGTTGCCGCGAATGAAGCTGAAAACGACAGAAGCTTAGCGCAAAACAGATTGCTTTGGCTTTGGCACAACGAGTCTTGCAAGCACATAAAAGACCATTGGGGCGTTGTGTGTTCACCAGAAGCATTGCACGAAGAACTAATTGAGCGCCTTGGTTATTTCAAGCTTGAGCGTGGAGTAAAACGCATGGTCAAGGTTCGAGAAAAAACAAGCAAGATGGGCGTTAAAAGGTTCACCCAATTACTTAATGACTACGAACACTACGCGCTTGATGTTTGGAAGCTGCAATTGCCGCATCCAGCAGATATGTATCACATGGCAATGGGGCGGTAACCAAATGAGAAATTGCAAGCCAAAAAAAGAGGCCCTAAGAAAACCAACAGCCCCGAAAGGCACATTCATACCATCAGCTCGCACACCATTAGGCGCTCAGTATGAGTTTGAGGGCATCTACTACAAGCAAGGTCTGCACGGGTATATCTACCGCTGGAATGGTGAAAATTGGATGAAAACGCAACTTAAAAAATATGACGTTAAAAACTTCAAGGTGGCTGTGTAGGTATGACCGTAATTGACTTCAAATCTCAAGCAAGGCTGACCCCCAAACGAGATTACTTCGCTTGTAAGCATGGTTCAGTTTACGTTGTTGAACATTCGAGAAGCATTGAATGCAAGACCTGTGGAAAGGTGTTTGACCCATTTGATTTTTTGCTCAAGCACGCGATGAAACAGCAAAATGCCATGTTTGATGTAAGTAGTTTGGTTTCGGAAAAAGAAAAGCTCTCTTTGGAAGTTGAGCGCTTAAAAAAAGAAAAGCGGAATATTCAGGCTCAAATTAGGCGGTTAAAAAAATGACTTTAAAAAGCAAAAAGCTAAGAAATTCAGCCAAGGGGCAAGAATGCCAAGTGAGATTGCCCGGCTTGTGTAATTACAACCCCGAAACAGTAGTGTTGGCGCATGTAGGCAAAGGCTCTGGTATGGGGCAAAAAGCAGATGATATTCATGCAGCGTTTTGCTGCTCAGCTTGTCACGATATTTTAGATAAACGTCAGTATACGCCACTGTTGAGCTACGAAGAAATTGAAAACTACGCATGGCATGGCGTACAGCGAACGCAAAAAATTTGGTTAGAAATGGGATTAATTGAGGTTGCAGCCTAATGAAAATCTACCCAATTACACCCGTACCTAAACCACGTTTAACGCAGCGCGACAAATGGAAAAAGCGCCCTGTCGTGCTGCGCTATTTTGCGTTTAAAGACGAATGCAAAACACACAAAGTGGAACTGCCAAAGGCTGGGGCGCATGTAATTTTTGTCATCCCAATGCCTAGCTCATGGTCAAAGAAAAAACGCGAACAAATGAATGGCCAGCCACATACCCAACGTCCTGACGCGGATAACCTAATTAAAGCGCTAGGGGATTCTGTATATGACGAAGATTGCGAAATCTGGAATTTCCAAGTCAGTAAGTTTTGGGGCGAGCAAGGCCGAATCATAATCAAAGAAAGCGTACCACAAACACTCAACGAATTATTAGACGTGGCTTAGGAGTATTTATGTCTGCAGCGCAAATGCTATCAAGAGTAGGACTAAAAACAGTTAGATTCGACACTGGCAATGGTGGTGTTCCTGCGCTTTTGCCCGAAGAAATGCTCATGCACCTTGGCATGTATCAAGCTGCAGGCTGCATTGACGAAATAGCCGTTATTTTTGCCATCGCGTTTTACACCAATACAACGTGCCGCAAAGACCAAGAGTTAATAAAACAATATCTAGGCTCTCGCGTGTTTATTAAGTGTCACAAAGAAAAAATTCGCGTCACTCAGCAAACAATACAACACATTGTTGACCTGGCTATCTCTGAATCAATTAATTCAACCGTATGCCCTGCCTGTAACGGCACTAAAAAAGTATTGCTGGCCAAAGGTGAATTCAACATGCAAGCGGCAATACATAGCATCAATATAAACGACTCAAAATACAAAACCTGCAAAGCCTGTAAAGGCACAGGATACAAGCTTTTATCAAACTACAAAAAAGCCGTTACATGCGGTATGTCTGGCGGCAAAAGCTGGACAGATAATCACGAATTATTGCTGGGATTTACTCAGCAAATAATAACCAACTGGTTAAGCGAAATTAAAAACGCACTAGCCACAATCCATTCATAAGTCAAACGAGGATCAATTATGGAATTAAACCAATTAGCACAAGAGTTAGATTTAGCCGATGTAACTCAGTTGTTGATCATGTCAGTTAATCGTGATGCAGAAGAATATGATGCACTGACAATTAAACTCAACGATTCAGAGTTAAAAAACCGTGAACTTGAAGAAGAAAACAAAAGGCTTCGAGAAATCGTAGAGCGAACTGATGCAGCCATTAGCAATCTTGAAACCCAAAAGGAACAAGCGCTAACGGCCGCTAAAAAAACAATCGCGCAATTAGAGTTTGCGCTAAACAGCGCAAACCAAGAGCTTAAATCGTTTAAAGAGCACTTCGGCACAGTTAAAAAAGCCAAAGACAGGATTGCCCGAAACAAAAAATCCAATGACGAACTTAACAA
>CAYXZR010000004.1:0-7306 GCA_964470025.1 uncultured Gammaproteobacteria bacterium
GTTTTCTTGAGAAGCGACGCGAAAAGAGTTAAGTACATACTCGTTTGTTTGTAGACGCCATTGGAGGTTGGCGTCTTTTTTATTTAATTTTAAAACCACTCATTTCTGAGTGGTTTTTTTAATTTACTTATATATTTTTATAGCGGTTTTCCAAAGCCATTTGCTCGGGGTCCTTTGAAGTGAAGGCCGAGCTCGTCCATGATATCTTTGGCACCTTCATGGTCTCCAGCTTCTTTGAGATCATGTGCCTCTACGAGTAAATCGAATTCTGTTTGACCAAATTCTGTGAATGGTCCACGGTCTCCGATTGCAGCTTTCCAGGCTTCGTAATCATTGTTTTGAATTGCCTCATGTACTGCAGCGCGGGCTTTTTTTACCATGCCGTGTTTAGTTCGCTTCTCAAAAGAGTGCGGCGGCTGTGGTAGTCCTAACTCTTCGGCGATTGTTTTTGCCTCTTCAAACTCTCCAGCTTCAATATGGCTATGCATTTGTGCAAAGAGTTCGAAGTTTTGTTCGTTAACTACTTCAGTTAAGTGAGGATGGTCACCAACTGCTTCAAGCCAGGCTTGGTAGTCATGATTTTCGATTGCATTATGAATTGCTTGGTGTTGCTCGGCGTTAATTTTGTGCAAGCTATTAGTACGCTTTGTTTTTGTTTGCGCATTTGCATTAACACCTGAGCCCACCATCACAAGTGCAAGAGTAAGTGCAGTTATGTACAAGAGTACATTATTGTTTGACTTTTTTTGCTTCTCTCTTACTTGTGGGGAAGTAGCATTTTTTTTCATGGCACGTATAGTTATTTTTAGGTTTGAGTGTACGCTCAAACAGTAATACGCTTCGGTTAAAAAATTATTGCATAGTTATCTGCGAGGCGGAATAGGGTTTCGTAGTGGCTTAATGCTTTTGTACCATGGCTTGATTTGTACGGCCTTGAATGTTGAAGTACTTACTTGCGTGCCAAAAAGTTTGATTGTAGTACTTGGTCGCAAGAGTGCTTCATGGTGGAATGGAAGTCCATTGGTTACAATCGTCCAGCGGTTGTCGGCAAAATCAATGATAATAAGCTGTGCAGGAAGTTGGTTTTGGTATACTTGGCCGGCAAGTATACCGTTTTGTGGATTTGTCCAGTTAATCTGATGTTGTGGTAGTAGGTGTTTGTAGCCGGTAATGTTTTTTGAAAATAGTTCATTGAACGTTGAGCCAAGTCCGCTGTAGAAAAAGAGTGTACCTAGCAATACGCTTGCGCCAATGTTTGTTAGTACAATTGTGGCAAGTTTGTGCTGGTAGCCTTTTTTGGTGTGGCCAAAGTACAAAATACTTAGCGCAATAAGAAGGAGTACTATTACAATCCAGATATAGGGGAGTGAGAGCAGCGCATGCTCGAGTGGTGAGCGATGGAGATAGCGATATACACCCCAGTCGCTATCAGTGAGGATGAATAACATCACACTAATTGCTAGTGCGCCAATAGCAAGAATAAAGCCAAACAAACACCACATTATCATGTCGCGTAGTACAAAATGCCACTTTGGTTTTGGATTAATGTGCTTTTCTTTTAACGCCTCCAAAACTTTGTCGCTGAGATGTGAATTGTGTAGTTTATTAGACATAGGTTTATAGTTGAACACCTTGTTGCTTTGCAACTTTTTGAAATTGTTTTTTTGCCCGATTAAGTAGTGAGGCAACAGTTCCCATCGGCTTTTTTAAGATATCAGAAATTTCTTGATACTCTTTTTCTTCTAAGTACTTTAAAATTAACACTTCACGGTACTTTGGATCAATTTGTTTGAGTATTTTGTGGATTGTTTCTTGTTGTAAAATATGATCAATATCCCGTTCAATATTGAGGTCAGAAGCTAGATTGTGAGCTAGGTTATTGTCAGGATCATCAATGGTCGTGGTATTTGGTCGGGCGCTGTTTTTTCTGAACTGGCTGATCGTGTGATTGCGGGCTATGCGATAAATCCAAGAAGAAAACTTAAGCTTAGGATCATAGTCATTTAGGTTTTTATATACCTTGATAAATACTTCTTGCAAGATGTCTTGGATTTCTTCGTCCTGCATATTAGATATACGCTTAACAAACCAAAATAATTTCTGTTCATATCGTTGCATGATAAGCAAAAAGTGCTCTTGGTTTTCAAGAGCCATTGTTACTAACTGTTGGTCTGATTGTGTCTCCGCAGCCTGAGAATGTGTCATGCTACTTCTTAGTAGTAAGCTGTAGTAATACGCTGGAATATTTTTTTTCTTCCATACTTTATTGTACGAATCGATATGCACTAATGCAACATTCAAGTTTTGTCTATTTTATGGTATAGTATTTTTATATTACTGACTCTATGGCGGGAGAAAATGGTTTGCCACAAGATGTTTCAAGTCGAAATATCAAAATAAGTTATTGGTATGTTTCCAATAAATTGCTTTTACGCAAGCTGCTAATAGCGCTACTTATTGTTTTAAATGTAGTGTTGTTTGGGTATGCAATTTACAAGGCAATTGATATATTGTTTGTCCAGCAACAGTCATACCGACAGTTATTAGCTGATTTACCAGTTGATTATACTGATTATACTTTTTTTAGACAGCAGAATGCTCCTCGTCAGATATCCTTAACGCCGGTTGCATCAGGACAGGTAGGAGGCGAATCGTTTGATGTTGTTGCTGAGCTTTGGAATCAAAATACCGAATGGACAGTGCTTGATTTTAGTTTAAATTTAGTGAGTGGAGGAGAAGTTGTGCGAAGTATGAAATCATTTATCTTGCCTGGAGAGGTAAAGGTGGTAGGATTTTATGATATTGAAGATATTTCACCTTCACAGGCTCGATTAGAAATTTCAGACGTGCAGTGGCGTCGTCAAATGGATTTTGAAACCTTGAAGGCAGAACGAATGCGCTTCACAATTACAAATCAAGAGTTTAGATCAGAAGTAGAGACAGGGTTTCAGGGCAAGTTGCCGGTGAGTACGCTGTCATTTGATATTACTAATGATACAGGTTTTAGCTACTGGAGTACGGATTTGCACATTGCGCTTAAGAGTGGTGATCAGACCCTGTCAACTGATTTTGTATCAATTGATCAATTTCGGGCAGGGGAGACACGTTCTATAGATATTAACTTTTTTGAGCCATTACGAGGCGTACAGCGTGCGGAAATTATTCCTTCAGTAAATATCTACGATCCTGAGGCGTATATGCAGCCTGGGAGCTAATATAGGGTCTTGACAGTATTTTAAAGAGTGCTTACAATGGGTTTAGCACTCTTTTATTGTGAGTGCTAATTGACCCAACTATATGCATGAACGTCAGGCATCACTTTTAGCAAATATTATCGAACAATATATTGCCACTGCTCAACCAGTTGGTTCTAAGGCAATTGTTGATCAAGGTGTGTTTGATGTAAGTTCTGCAACTATTCGTAATGAGATGGCGGCTCTGGAGTCTGAGGGGTATATTTACCAGCCTCATACTTCATCTGGACGTGTGCCGACAGAGCGAGGGTATCACTATTACGTAGCTCATCAGCTTGAAGTTGGCGCTTTGCCCAAGAAGCAGCAGGCTCAGCTTAAGCAGCATCTTGATGATTTTTCTCTCGACAGGTTTAAGCTGCTGATTAAGGATGTGGCTACTCTTTCAGATAATGCAGTGTTTGTAACTTTTGCGGCAAATAGTTTTTACTACACAGGATTTTCTAATTTATTTGCACAACCAGAATTTGGTCAGCGTGATTTAGTATGTCGAATTGGTGATATGATTGATCATTTTGATCAGATTGTCGCAGATCTTAATATGCAGGTGTCAGGTTCAGTTGATATATTGATTGGCTCTAAGAATCCATTTTCACAGCTATGTAGTGCAGTAATTGGTCGTTATTCAGTAGCTGATATGGATGGAATCATTGGTATTTTAGGACCGACACGAATGGATTATCGACACGCATTATCATCACTATCATTTATTCAAAAACAATTACAAAGTTAACCTGTACTCACATGGAAGAAAAACAACATCAATCAAATAAGCCAGCCGATGAAATGGCTAATGAAGAACAGCAGTCAGTAGACGAAACTTCTATTGAGGCATTGCAAGAAAAGTGTGATGAATACCTTAATGGCTGGAAACGTGCTAAAGCTGATTATTTGAATTTTAAAAAAGAAACTGAGAAGAAACAGTCAGAAACAGTGCAATATGCAAACGCTGCATTACTTGCACAACTATTTCCAATTATTGATAATTTTAAGCTTGCAATGAAGCATGTGCCGCAAGATCAGAAAAGTGCTGACTGGATTGTAGGCTTGGAGCATATTCAGAAACAGTTTGCTGATTTTTTAGAGCAACTTGGTATTACCTCAATTGCCACTGTTGATCAGAAGTTTGATCCGACACTGCATGAGGCAGTTGCTCATGAAGAAAAAGATGGCGTAGGGCAAGATATTATTTTTGAAGAAGTTCAGCCGGGATATTTGTTGCACGGTAAGGTGTTGCAAGTTGCTCGGGTGAAAGTAGCTAAATAATAAATAAGAGGGTATATGGCAATTGTAAAATGGTCACCATTCCTCGAACCATTTGAGGAGATGGACAAATTTATTGAAGAATGGCACAAGCAAGGTGTCAAAGGTTTCGCACCAGCAGTTGATGTGTATGAAACCAAAAGTAATGTGGTCGTGGAAGCTCCGCTGGCTGGAGTTGATCCAAAGCATGTTTCTATCTCGATTGAAAACGATGTGTTAACTATTAAGGGTGAAGTTAAGAAAGAATCAGAAGTTGATGAGAAAAATTACTATAGAAAAGAAGTTCGCTCCGGAAGTTTCTTTCGCTCAATTTCTTTACCATCACATGTTAACGGTGATAAGGCAACTGCTGAGTCTCAAGAGGGAATGCTTACAATCACTATCCCAAAAGTTACTCCAACTGCGCCAAAAACTATTAAGGTTACCGTTGCTAATAAAAAGAAGAAGAAATAAAACGGTGATGGATGCAGTCTGAATACGTTCGGACTGCGTGATTACCCTTTTAGAATAATTAAACGTAAAAGATACTATGGGAAAAATTTTAGGAATTGACTTAGGTACCACCAACTCAGCAATGGCAATCATTGAAGCTGGTGAGCCAAAGATCTTAGAAAACAACGAAGGTAATCGCACAACACCATCAATGGTGGCGATTAACAAGAGTAACGAACGATTAGTGGGCTTGGCTGCTAAGCGGCAGGCAGTTACTAATCCAGAAAACACTTTATTTTCGATCAAACGATTGATTGGACGTCGCTGGGATGACGAAGAGGTGCAGCGTGATGTAAAGCTCATGCCATACTCTATTGTTCATGCGGGAGATATCGTGAAGGTAAAGATGGGAGATAAAGAGTATACTCCACAAGAAATTTCAGCGATGATTTTGCAGAAGCTAAAGAGCGATGCAGAAGCAAAGACTGGCGAGACAATTACTGAAGCCGTGATTACCGTGCCAGCATACTTTGATGATTCACAGCGACAAGCAACAAAAGATGCCGGAGAAATTGCTGGTTTGAAGGTGCGACGTATTATCAATGAGCCAACTGCTGCAGCGCTGGCATATGGTTTTGATAAAAAAGCTGGTCAGCAGATTGCCGTGTATGATCTAGGTGGCGGTACGTTTGACGTATCTGTTCTAGATGTATCTGAGGATACTGTTGAAGTAAAGTCAACCAATGGTGACACTCACCTTGGTGGTGATGACTTTGATCAAGTATTGATTACTTATATTATTGATGAATTTAAAAAAGATCAGGGCATTGATCTGTCTAAAGATACACTGGCACTGCAGCGAATTAAAGAAGCAGCGGAAAAAGCGAAGATTGAGCTTTCTACCGCGCAGGATACCGAAGTGAATCAGCCGTTTATTACGTCTGATGCAAACGGGCCAAAGCACTTGGTTATGAAGATCACTCGGGCGAAGTTTGAGGAATTGGTAATGCCATTAGTTGAACGAACACTTGAGCCATGTAAAAAAGCGTTGGCTGATGCAGGTATGGAAGCAAAAGATATCGAAGAGATTGTGATGGTTGGTGGAATGACTCGAATGCCATTGATCCAAAAGAAAGTAGAAGAGTTTTTTGGTAAGAAGCCAAACATTTCAGTAAACCCTGATGAAGTTGTAGCTGCAGGAGCAGCTGTCCAGGCAGGTGTGTTGCAAGGTGATGTAAAGGATGTGCTGCTACTTGATGTGGTGCCACTTACGCTTGGTATTGAAACTATGGGTGGAGTAAGTACACCATTGATTGAGCGCAATACTACTATTCCTACTTCAAAGTCACAAGTATTTTCTACCGCAGCAGACAATCAACCATCTGTGGAGATTCATATCTTGCAAGGTGAGCGTTCTATGGCAGGGGATAATAAAACACTTGGCAGATTTATCTTGGATGGTATTCCACCAGCACCACGAGGTGTGCCACAGGTTGAGGTAACTTTTGATATCGATGCAAATGGTATCTTGAATGTATCTGCAAAAGATAAAGGAACTGGTAAGGAGCAAAAAATTACCATTACTGCTTCCTCAGGTCTTTCTAAGGAAGAGATTGAGAAGATGAAGCAGGATGCAGATGCTCATGCAGATGAGGACAAAAAGAAGAAAGAGCTTATTGAACTTCGCAACATGGCAGATAATATGATTTATACCGCAGAAAAAGGTGTTAAAGAAGCGGGTGATAAAGTATCTGAGGATGACAAGAAGGCGGTTGAAGAAAAAGTTGAAGCACTCAAGAAGGTGAAAAATGAAGATGATGCAGAAGTGATCAAGAAAGCAACTGATGAGCTCATGCAGGCTGCGCAAAAAATTGGTGAAGCAATGTATAAACAAGATGATGCAGCGCAAGCCGACGGAGCTTCAGCCGAAAATAATGACCAGAAAAATGATCAGTCATCATCAGATGAAGGTGAAGTAGTTGATGCTGAAGTTGAGGAAAAGGGCGACGAAGACAAAAAATAATTGACTCGGGTATGGTATACTATAGCCACGGCATAGCTGTGGCTATAGTGCTATAACAATTTATTTTCTTATATGGATTTATTTATCGCAATTGGCTCTTTGATATTTGGACTTGTATTACTGGTGTACGGTGCTGATGCATTAGTGCGTGGTGCGTCGTCTGTCGCAAAAAAATCAGGAGTGTCTGCAATGTTTATTGGCTTGACTATTGTGGCTTTTGGTACGTCACTTCCTGAGTTGGTAGTTAATCTTTTTGCAAGTTTTAAGGGGAGTAATGATATTGCGATTGGTAATATTTTAGGTAGTAATATATCTAATATAATGTTAATATTAGGTG
>CAYXZR010000004.1:7316-17540 GCA_964470025.1 uncultured Gammaproteobacteria bacterium
CTGCATATATTTATCCATTGTCTGTTCGGCGAGGAAGTATTACTCGTGAGATTCCTTTTAGTTTGTTGTCAGTTTTAATTTTATTGTTACTTGTTAATGATAAATTGATTGACGGATACGCCAATTCAATTTTAGGTCGTGCAGATGGACTGGTGTTGCTCGGATTTTTTGCAATATTTGTTTATTATACGTTTGCTACAAGTCGTGTGCCTGATGGCACAAAACAAGAGCAAGAAGATATTAAGGTATACAGTCCAATGGGTGCTCTATCGATGATTATTGGTGGTATTTTAGGGCTCGCAATTGGTGGTAATATTATGATTAATGGAGCGGTTTCAATTGCTACTATGTTTGGATTGTCGGAAGCGCTTATTGGTCTAACGATTGTCGCAATTGGTACATCACTACCTGAGCTTGCTACAACTGCAGTTGCTGCCTATCGTAAGAGTAGTGATATTGCAATAGGTAATATTGTTGGCTCAAACATTTTTAATGTGTTTTGGATTTTGGGAATTTCTTCTGCTATTCGGCCATTGGAGTTTTCATTAAACCTAAATATGGATATTGTTGTAAATATTATTGCCGTGATTGTCTTGCTGCTGATGATGTTTGTAGGTAAGCGAAATATTTTACAACGCTGGCAAGGTGCGACATTGGTCGGATTATATATTATTTATCTGGTTTATATTGTAATGAGAGGATAACATGTCAAAGGATTACTATAAGATACTCGGAGTAGACAAAAGTGCTTCGCAAGATGAAATAAAAAAAGCATTTAGAAAAGTTGCACATAAGTACCATCCCGATAAACAGGGAGGCGATGAGGCTAAGTTTAAAGAAGCGAATGAGGCGTATCAGGTGCTTAGCAACGCCCAGAAGCGACAGCAGTACGATCAGTTTGGCTCAGCTGCTTTTGGTCAAGGTGGAGGCCCTAGTGGTTTCGGTGGATTTGGTGGAGCTCAGGGTGCACAGTTTGATTTTGGAGATTTAGGCGACATCTTCGGAGATTTTTTTGGAGGTGGTGGTTCACGCCGAGGCGGTCGCAGTCACGCTGGTGCTGACTTACAAGTTGGCATTACTGTTGATTTTGAAGAAGCAGTTTTTGGTTCTGAAAAAGAAATTGCTTTAGATAAAAATGATTCTTGTGCAGTTTGTTCTGGTAACGGAGTTGAACCAGGTTCAAAATTTACAACTTGTGGCGAATGTAAAGGTGCTGGTCAAGTTGCTCGTAATGTTGGTTTTGGTATTAATTTTGCAAGTGTGTGTCCTACATGTCAGGGACAAGGCCAGATTCCTGAGAGAAAGTGTAAGCACTGTAATGGTTCAGGAGTTGAGCATAAGCGTAAAAATATTAAAGTAAAAATTCCTGCTGGGATTGACAATGGTCAAATGATCCGTCTAACTGGAGAGGGTCAGGCAGTAGGAGGGGGTAAGTCTGGCGATCTTTATATTAAGGTTTCAGTGCGGCCGAGTAAGAAGTTTGAGCGTAAAGGTTACGATATCATTAGTGCTCGTAATATTAGTATTTCTCAAGCAGTACTGGGTGCAAAGATTGATATCGTAACCCTTGATGGCGATGTAGCAATGACTATCCCACCTGGTACTCAAAGTGGTACAGTTTTGCGTATTAAAGCAAAAGGCGTGCCTACTTTACATGATAAGTCACGAGGTGATCATTTGGTAAAGGTGACTATCGATATTCCTAAGAAATTAAATAAAAAGCAACGCAAGTTTTTTGAAGAATTATCTGAATTAGAGTAGAGTTTTAAAAAACATAGTAGTGAATACTATGTTTTTTAATTGATGCTTTTACTACCTTCTTTCTTCTTCATGCCAGTTTCTGGTAGTTGCACAACAAATGTTGTACCTTTGGCTTCTTCTGAGGTGAAGTCGATACTTCCGCCAGAGTGTTCGAGTATTGACTTGATAATATAGAGTCCTAGCCCAGTTCCATCGGTATCTGAATTTTTTGCATTATCAGCTCTAAAAAGTTTAGAAAATATTTTACTTTGCTGTTCTTTTGGTATGCCGATACCATTATCTGAAACAGCAATACGTATATTTTTATTATCTTTTTCTACTAGTACATCAACCTTTCCTCTGGCAGGAGTATACTTTACTGCGTTTGATAGTAAATTTTGAATAATTATTCTAAACAACTTAGGGTCAGCACTTATCTTTGAGACACCTCTGCGAATAGTGGTTTTGACTTTGATTTTCTTACTGTGAATTATCGGTGTTAATTCTTTTATTACAGAAGTAAGTACATTTCGAATATTGATTGTTTCTGGTTCAACAGTAAATGTGCCCAGCTCAATTCGAGAAACGTTGAGTAGTGAGTTTACTAGTGCAACCATCCTTTGGCTGCCATTGTATATTTCTGATAGGTACTCTTGTTGTTGTTTTGATATTTTTTTATTATCATCTAGTAACATTTCAGTATACCAGTTGATAAGTGAGAGAGGTGTGCGGAGCTGATGAGATGCCAGTGATACAAACTCTGATTTTGCCTTGTCTATTTCTTTTTCGTTTGATATATCTCGAAATACCTGTACCGCACCAATTACGTTACCCTCTAAGATAACAGGGGATACGGAAATGGCAACTGGAAATAGTGATCCATCTTTTTTCTTGTATAGATACTTTGTTGTATAATTTCTAATTCTTTTTTTACTTTGGAGCGTTTTTGTAATCGGCCGCTGAGTTGAAGGGACTGCCTGTTTTTTTTCATCAAATATTTTTAGAATGTCCGAGAGTTTTTTATTTTTAACTTCTTCTTTACTAAATCCAGTTATTGATTCAAATGGCTCATTAGTCAAGACGATTGTACCGTCTTCATCTGTAGCCACTAATCCATCGGCAATACTTAGAAGCATTGCTTCGTCTTTTGCTTTTGATTGTCTTAGATTTTCGGTTATTTTTTCTGCATAAACAATTGCGCGCTGACGGGATGAAAGCAGGATAAAGATTGTTAAGCTGATTAATAAGCTAACGATAATACCAGCCAAAATAATCAGTATAGGAGCTACTTTACTGTAAAATGTTTCTCCATAGTCAGCAGTACTTTCAAACGTTACTGTCCAAGGTCTTCCCGCAACATAGAGCGTGTGATGTTTTACGAATCGGGGAGTGCTGTTATTTATTTTTTGTATATGGTCACTATAAAGTGTGCTTTCTTCGTCTTGTGTGATTCCATCAAATACCGTTAGGCCAATATTTTCTATACCTTCTTCTCCAATAATTCCTTCTATAAAATTTCTGGCACGGAAAGGACTGTAGGTGTATCCGACAATATTTTCTCTTCTTTCACTTAATGTAGATGACTGTTTACCATTTTGATAATACGGAATATAGATTAAGAATCCTGGCTGCACGTCTTCATCGATCTCTTGTACTAGTGTGATTTTTCCTGAGGCTCGAGCTTCAGCTGTATCACGCGCTTGTTCCATCGCTGCTTTTCTTATTGATTGTTGAAACATGTCATAACCAAATGCTTGTTGATTTCTGATATCAAAAGGTTCTAGATATATAATACTGCTATATATATCTCGCTCTCCCTCGGGGCGAATGGTGTAGTCTGGAAAGCCTTGAGCTCTTATTTCTTCTATGTGTTGCTCAAGATTTTCTGGCTGGATAAATACCGAATAACCAATTCCTTGGATTCCGGGATAATTTTTTTCAATTTCTAATGAACCAATGTATGCTTTCCACTCACTTCTTTCAACACTCTCAGAAGCGGCAAATAAACCCTTTGCTCCATCAAGTACATTTATGTAAATATTTACTCGGTCATTTATCTTGGTAATTGTTTCGTCAACTTGTCCATTAAATCTAATTTGCGCTTGATTTTGAAAACTTCTTTCAGTTGTACTGGCTAGTGTAATAGTAAGAATAATAGAAAATAGTAGAACACTAAAAAGGAGTGCATTTCCTGCTAGGCTGAGTTGATTTTTTTGTTGTTGTCTAAATACACTTAGGAGAGCTATCGCAGTTAGTGCCATGACAACCGCAGTGGATAGCGATGTGCCTAAAAAGAGTGGAATTTCCAATAGCTCGAGTGGTGCAAATAAATAGCCAGTGACAACCAGGAAACTTAATAATGCAGAAATAATTAGAGTTATTTCAACGGCATATAATCGCTTTAGCGCCTTTATGTGTGATGCAATAATTGCAATACCCATCAAAAGGAAGCTGATAGCAGTAAATATTGCCATTGTACTACCAGTGGCTATAACCTGATCTGTAAATAATAGTTGATTAATTTTGGTAGGAATAATTCCATAAATTTCCAGTAGTCTAGCCCCCGCTATAATCATAAGGGTTAGGACATTTGCAATATTTACATTTCGAGTTATGGTGGTCTGCAGTGCAATGGTGATGCCTACTATAAAGAAGCAAATTGCCGTAATGGGGTTAACCGTTGATTTTAACGACGCAATTTTTACTAACTCAATATTATGCAGTGCCCAGCCAAATAGCACTATTGCTGCAAGTGTTGATACAGCAAATCCAAGTGCAATAAAACTGGCTTTTCTAATTATTCTTTTTTTGTCCTCACTAATGTTTGTGACACTACTTAGAATTAAAATGAGTGCAATTACGGCGAGTGCAATTGGAATATAGTTGTTTGCTGTTGTTTGAATTGTTTTTGTCCAGCGTGCATCTGTCACATTTTGCTGAACACTTTCTTCATTTAAAGTATTTGAAAAAGTGTTCCATGGGTTGATGATCTCTTTTGATGCTAGGTCATAGAAATAAGCAGTGGTCTCATCTTGGTAGTCAATGATTGCTCCAGTTACAGGCTCAACCCATAGCTCTAGGTGAGGCTCTAAGATAACCCCACGATCTATGCCAACACCTGGTAAATGTCCTAGGTTGGCAGTTTGGTCAATGATTGTATTTTCGTAATTGGTTTCGTAGTGAAATACAGTGAGGCCAAATATTTCTTCTTTCTGTACATACTTCATCTTGGCGGGACCGTCGTAGTTGATGTGCCAATAGGTAAATTCCTGACCTTCTGTAAGATTACGTGGGGCGAATAGATATCCGTTGCGTTCTTTGTCACCACCAGTTGTATGAGCGCCTGAGTATCGATCTATGCTATATAGTCGTTCAACTGAGAATATTTTTTCATCTTCTGGTGTTCTGACATCAAATACATTATTGATAAGGAGTGTATTGTCTGAAGCAGTGATAGTCTCATAGGTAAAAGTAGTTTTTGAAAATATTACTCCTTCATATTCATGACTTTCTTCATTGTAAAAATTATCTGTTGAGACAACAGACGCATTAAAAGAGAAATTTTCGGGCATTTTTAAAATTTCTGGCGAAATTACTTTTTGCCAGACTGGAATAATACTTAGCAATACTATGCCAAGTACCAACTGAGTGAGATGTATCCCTCCGAATTTTTTCATGCAAAGCCTCCCAACTTTTGAGTCAAATAATTGCTATTATTGTAGCGTAAAAAAAAATATTTCACAATACTTTTTTAATTTTTGCAAATAAAAAACAGCGGCTTGCACCGCTGTTTTCGGTAGATTTTTTATTTTACCTGGTAGTTGAGATTGATTTCGATTATAACTTCATTGATACCACTTGGAATGCTGTCTCCGACTCCACCGCCACCTTTTCCTTCAAAGTAGTATGGTGTTCCTGGGTATGGTGGTTGTAGTAAGTTTTCCCACCAGCCGACGATCTTACCAAGCTTTACATCAGTTGCACTGGCAATATCATGTGCCTTATTTCGTGCATCAGCAATAGCTTTTAGTCTAGCTTCTTGCTTTAGTTCTTCGATGTTTGCTGTTTCAAATGTAATTCCGTTTACTTGATTTGCGCCAGCTTTTGTCGCTGAGGTAATTAATGAAGATATGATTTCATCTTCAGGTGCCAACTCTCGAACTTTAATAGTAACTTGTTGGTTTGCATTATAGCCAGCAAGAATTGATCGGTTTTCGATGTAGTCATATTGAGTGTAGACTGAGTATCCTTGTGTTTGAATGTCTTTTTCATCAATACCAAGTTCTTGTATTGCAGCAATTACTGCTTCCATTTTTTCGTTTAAGTTGCTAATAGCTATTTCTGATGTTTCTGCTCGATCCACTAGAACACCAAGTTGTACGATTGCTGTATCTGGCTGATAGCTTACTTTGCCTTGACCAATGACGCTTACTTGCCATTGTTGTTCATTGACTATTTTGTCACGCAGGATTGAGACGATTACTACGCTGGCAAGTAGCAGCATGGCAATCAGCGTTAAGAGAACTTTTGGTGATGACCAGCTTTTGGTCGATTCCATATTAGTATTTACTTGTTATTACATTGCCTTTAAAAATTGGCAATTCTTAAATAATTATTGAATTGGTTCAGGTGAAGGAGCTGTTGGAGGTGGTACCGTGTCTATGAGTGGCTGAGCAGGAAGAATTTGTACTGGGCGCTCATTGAAGGCCTGTACAAGTGGAATAATGACTTTACTTGGGTAGTATGGATGCCCTGCAGGTTTTTCAAGGACAGGGAAGAGGTATGCTGGTACATATAGTTGCTGCTCATTGCCGTTATTGAAAAAGTAGGTAAATCCATAGACAAGTTCAGGGGTGCCAAGTTTTACTTCTACATCGTTTGCAGTGATTTCTGGTGGAAGGTTGTTTTCTTCTTGTTTTTGAGTAATGAGCGCTTGAATGTTTGATTCAATAGGATATGCAGATGCATCATACTGCTGTAGTGCTAATCCATATACGGCTGTTACTTGCATCGTAGGAATATGGATAGTTGCCTGTACGCCCTGCTGGTTTCCGCCTTGGTCATAGACTGGAATTTCACGAATGGTTAGTGGGTATACTACGGTTGCGTATTCTGGTGTGTAGTAGTCAGGGTTTGTTCTGACAAGTTCTAGTTGATTTTTGAATTCACTATTTACTTCTGGTTCACCATATTGATCAAGATTAATGTTGTATTTTTCAATAAAGCCATTTGCAGTGTTGATTAAAGTTTGATCATCTGGAACATCTTGTGGTCGAAGTGGCTCACGGAAGCTTGAAGTGTAGTAGTCAATTGGTAGCTCGTTGTGTAATGAAATTTGACCATTTCGAGTGTCGATGTTTACTCGTAGCCCTTGACGATTATTGCCTTCCATTAGTGAAATTGATTCAAACTGTAAGTCGTTGAGTTGCTGAAGATCAACTAATCCTAGTCCAAATTGTGAAGCTAGGCCGCCAACTCTTGATGGGGTGGTGTTGCGACGCAATACCTCAAGTGTGTCTTGATCGAGGCCAAATTCTTCGCCAGCATAGCTGAATACAAAGCGAGTCGCTACAAAATCGGGGTCAGCGATTCGAGTAAGTCCTTGTGCGCCACCACCACCTGATTGTGGACGGGAGCTAATCATTGCAGGAATTGGTTCGTCTACAGCGTTATCTGCTGCACTTTCTTCGGTGATAGTGTACTGTTCAACAGCGCCATATCCATCACCTTGAAAAGCTATTTCTCCAAAAGCATTGTCTTTGAGCATTGTTATTTTTGCTTCGGTATTTACACCAGCGTCAGTAACAAGTGAGCCGGGTGAGGTATTAGTAGAAAGTAGCGGCACTAGTACTAGCGATGCTACTACTGCGCCACCAATAAGGTAGCCGAATTTTGAGAAGTATGAATTCATAGAAGGCGTAGATTCTTGTTGAGTTAATTTTCGACGAAGACTTGCAACGAAGGCTTTGTCAAAATGTGTGTTAGGTTTTTGTGTGATAATTTTATCGATAATTTTTACTAGTTGATCTTCGTGCTGCTTAAGGCTTGGATCAATTGTGTAAAGCTCAGATAAAATGTTGGTGATTTTTTTGTTCATATATCTTATCTAACGAAAGAGGAGAGTAAAAGTAACAGAAGTAAGCCAGCTTTTTCTTGTCTTAGTTTGTTGATTGTTCTGCTAAACATGACTCTACAGCTTGCTTCTGATTTATCGAGGGCTTCTGCTATTTCAGAGTAGGAGAGTTCGTCCCAGATGCGCATCACAATAATGTCTCGTTGCTCTGAGGTGAGTTCGTGTAAGTACTGCTGCACTTCTTCGAGAAGTTGTTTGTTGTCAATGTCTCTTTGATAGTCTTCAGTTGTCCCTATGTCCCAAGCATCTTCAATGTCATTGGTTGATTTGTGTGTTCGGTAATGGTCAATAACTGTATTTCTTGCTATTTGGTATAGCCATGCTTGGAATGTGCCAGCGTCAGTTTTGAATCGTTCAATTGATCGAAGTGCTTTAAAAAAAGCTTCACTGGTTAAATCTTCTGCTGTTTGTTTGTGGTGTGTTTTATAATAGATAAAGTCGTATATTTTTTTAATATACTTATCATATAGCTTGCCAAACTCAGCAGTATCGCCAGCCTGGCAGCTTTGAATTATTTTTATCTCTTTTTCATCCATAGACAGTTGTATTTGTATTATACGATAAAATTAATGAAATGTAACATAGCTACCCTAGTCTTATTGTCAATTATTATTGACAATATTATGTTTCCTTAATATAGTGTAATATCGTTCATTGATAAACAAAGGAGGTGATCTGTGATGGATTGCTTGTTACTGCTACTGGCCGCTTTCCTGATATGGTATTTATTGTTGAGATTAAGAAAGGTGAAAGCTGCTTCAAAGGGGACTGATGAGCTGATTAAGCTTACTCTGGGTACAGAAGAGATGACTGTGCTTGAGCTGCAAGATGCTATCAGTGAAAAATACCATGAACATGTTGCTATTGGTGAACTGCAGCGCTCACTTGTCTGGTTATGGGTTAAACGTATTGTTATTTTTCGTCGAGTTGAAGACGAAGATACGGGTGAGGAGGATGTCCTCTATAGGCTAAACGGTAGGCGAAAGCGATCTAGGCTAAAAGATAAAAAAGACACACTTGCTTCATGGCTTGATCGTTTTAGGATACCTACTTTTCAGCCAGCTCATTAATTCCATTCGACTTGAGTGGAATTTTTTATTTGGTTAAGTATGGCTTCGTACCATAATTTGTATCCCTCGCCTGAAAGATGGATTTTATCCTTACTGTAAAATTTTTCGGGATCTTTTAAGAACGGATCATCATTTTTGGAGTGGAAGACGTCTGCAACGTGTACCTTGTTGTCTGTGGCGATTTGTTTAAAGTGTTGTAAGTAGGTTTTTGAACGATGAGTGTACAGCCAGCTTAGCGGTGGGGTAAATATAGGTGCAGAGCCGATATTGCCCGATGTAATAAGTACGACAATTTCTGAGCGTTGTTTTAGCTCTGTTAGTAACTTATTTAGATTGTTTTTGGCAGTTGCAAGCGGTGTGAAGTAGAGTATGTCATTAGCGCCTGCCTGCAGTACGATAAGATCGTATTTTTGAGAGGAGTGTTGCTTGAAGAGTTGTAGAATGTCATCAAGTTTAGCGCCACTTTGTGATATGTTTGCTATGCTCGCGCTAGGATATTGATCATGAAGGTAGCCTGCAACCGTTTGGTCTGACGATTCAGCCCCGACACCCACTGCGGTACTGTCGCCTAAGACTAATATTTGCTGTGATGGGCTAGATGGGTTATGGGAGAATGGAGTTGCTTTTTTAACTAGTTGCTTACTTACGGCAATTCTTGGGAGCAGTAGGACTATGTTGATTGCAATTGCACTTATGCTAATTAATAAGAGTGCTAGTATAATTTTTTGAAGCATGTGTAGTTTTTTAGCTATTAAATCCGCCAGCTTGAATTTCCCAGAGTTTTTGATAGGTGCCTTGTCCGACTTTGAGGAGGTCTGTATGTGTGCCGTCTTCGGTAATTTGTCCATTTTCAATAACAATAATTCGATCCATTTTCATGATTGTTGATAGTCGATGAGCGATGATTAGTGTTGTTTTACCTTGCATTACATTTTTTAATGCATCTTGGATTAGGCTCTCAGCCTCTGAGTCGAGGCTACTTGTGGCTTCGTCAAGGATCAGAATAGGTGCATCTTCTAGGATAGCACGAGCAATGGCAACCCGCTGACGTTCACCACCTGATAATTTAACTCCGCGCTCACCAACAAAGGTGTCGTATTTCTTGGGGAGTTTCTGGATAAATTCATGGCAGTGAGCTTTTTTAGATGCTTCGATAGCTTCTGCTTCGGTTGCATCTGGCTTGCCATAGCGAATGTTTTCCATGAGTGATCGATGGAAGAGGATCGGCTCTTGTGGTACAAAGCTGATATGTTGCCAGAGACTTTCCATAGTTACTTTACT
>CAYXZR010000004.1:17550-51829 GCA_964470025.1 uncultured Gammaproteobacteria bacterium
AAGGTGATACTTCCTTTTTCAATATCAATAAATCTAACCAGTAGTTTCACGAGGGTGGACTTACCACCTCCTGAAGGGCCAACAATAGCAATATGCTGGCCAGATGCAATATGAAGATTAAAGTTATTGAATACGGCTTGCCCGGCTTTGTGATATGAGAAGTCAACGTTAGTTAGTTTGATTTCACCTTTTGGTGCATCAAGCTTTTTGGCATTAACGGTGTTAGTGATTTCATTGGGTAGCTCGATAATTCGAGTCATTTCTTCTGCATCAGCAAAGCTTTCATATAGATTGCGTAGCATTCTACCAAACTCCCAAACACGGTTAAAGATCAGCATGAGGTATGACTGTATTAGAAAGAAGTCACCTAGTGTTATGGCACCAGCTTGCCAGATGAATAACGCATAAATTAGAAATCCTACCTCCAATGCAACCATGAGGAAATGCTGAAGGGTTTCAAACATATCCTCTAGAATCCATGTAAATTGTCTTAATCGCTGTAGTCGGCCTGTGGTTTTTTGGAAGCCATGTTTTTCTCTTTGAAAGCTCGCAAATAGCTTTAGTGTTGAGTTGTTGGTAATAGTGTCAGCTAGGTAGCCTGTGGAAATTGTCTCTGCTTCACTTCGCTTGATGTCGTATTTCATTTTGAATCGAGAGAAAAAGACATTTATGCTTAAGAAAAGCGTAATCCAGATCAAAATAATAATACCCAAGTACGTGTTTCGCTGAAATAGTACGGTAGTTGTGATAATGATCGTCGTAATTAGTGGGACAATATTCCAGGTGAGCTTGTCTGCAATGTTTTCAAACGCTTGACTGAACCACTTTACTTTTTTAACTAGTGAGCCAACAAAGTTATTATTGAAAAAATTTGTTGAATGTTTATGCAGTACGCTAAAACAATAGTCGCTAAGACTCTTAATAACTCTTGATTGGTAGTAGCCAGAGCCAAAAGTTGAGATACGCCATGCCGCCCACGAGGTCATTGATAAAATTGCCACAATTGTTATTAATTCTAGTAGTCTTGCCGTGTTGGCGTTATCTGGTCCAAGTGCAAGAATATCAAAAAATTCTTTTAGATAAATAGGGACGATACTTTGTAGTCCGCTTGCAATAACAACACTTAGCATTACAACCCAGAAGACGAGCTTGTACTGCATCACGTGTCGCCAATATATAAGGAGTGTTTTTTTAGTTTTTGATTTCATGCTCATTATTATAACATACAAAAACAACCTTTTTGAGGTTGTTTGGTACCGCCACGGGGAATCGAACCCCGGTTTCCGCCGTGAGAGGGCAGCGTCCTAGACCGCTAGACGATGGCGGCGTAATGGTGCAATACTACACAATTTTATGTATACTGTAAAGACTAAGCAATAATTTTTCATTTATGAAGGTTTTACAAGTTATATTGATTGTGGGGTTGATAGCAGTTGGCGGTTTTTATGCCTTAAATAGTTATATTTATAATGAAAAACAGGCAGATGATGTGATGGTTGAAATCCATGATGAGGATGTGAAAATAACTCCTATTTCGCATGCTTCGATGGTGCTGGAGTGGGATGGGGAAGTGCTATATGTCGATCCGGTTGGTGAGCTAGAGCAGTATGTTGGTAATGAAGCTCCAGATGTGATTTTACTTACTGATATCCATGGTGATCACTTGAGCATCGCTACACTTGAAGGTTTGGTAACAGCCGATACCATTATAGTTGCACCGCAGGCAGTTGCTGATGAGCTTACTGATGAGTTGAATAATTTAGTAGTGATAGTGGCAAATGGTGAAGTGTTTAGTTATGGTGAGTTTGATATTGAGGCGATTCCAATGTATAACCTTCCTGAATCGGAGGATTCTCGTCATGTAAAAGGTAGAGGTAATGGGTATGTTGTAGAAAATGATAGTACCCGCCTATATATTGCAGGGGACACTGCTGATATTGCTGAGATGCGAGCCTTGCAGAATATTGATATTGCTTTTATTCCAATGAATTTGCCATATACAATGGATGTGAATGCTGCAGCTGATGCTGTACTTGAGTTTGCGCCTGCAGCGGTGTATCCATATCACTATCGTACTCCTGAAGGATTTAGTGATGTAGATGAGTTTATGAGATTAGTGAATGAAGGTAATAGTGCTATTGATGTAGTCATTCTTGATTGGTATTCAAATTAAAAAATAGTAAAGACATTTTTAGTTTCATATATGCAAGTGCCAAAGCGTAAACCAGGTAAATACTCAGATCAGCAGACTGACTACCGAGTTACTCGTGAGAAATATAATTCTTTTTGCAAAGAATTAAAGCGACTTGAGAGTAAGCATCGTGATTTGGTAGCTGAAGTGCAGCGGCTAGCTGAGATGGGTGATTTTTCTGAAAATGCGGCGTATCAAATGGCGAAAGGTAAGTTGCGAGGATTGAATAATAGAATTTCTGAGTTAGAAGATGTGATCAAAAAAGCTGATATTATCGAGACACCTGCAAAAGGTATGGTTGGCTTAGGTAGTAAAGTGACCATTGATCTTGATGGGAAGCAGCAAACCTATACTATCCTAGGCTCAGCTGAAGCTGATCCGCTTAGAGGTATTATCTCAAGTAACTCACCAATTGGTTCGGCTCTGATGGGGCATCGAGTAGGTGAGATGGCAATGATAAACATTGGCAGTAGAGAAACAAAATGTACTATCGTAGCAATTCATTAAAAAAAGCCCGGCATGTGCCGGGCTTTTTCATTTAGTTTTTTGGACGGGCGCGTAAGCGTTCGTTTTCTTTTAGAATCTTTTTTCTGAGTCGTACGTTTTTTGGAGTGATTTCTAGATACTCATCGTCTTGCATTACTTCAAGTCCATTTTCAATTGTGATTTCAATCGGAGCAGTTAAGTTGATGGCATCATCAGAGCCAGAAGCACGCATGTTAGTGAGCTGCTTTCCTTTGGTTGGGTTAACGGCCATGTCTTCTCCTTTGGCGGTATTTCCGATTACCATGCCTTCGTATACTTCGATATTTGGTTCAATGTATAGTTGACCTCTATTTTGAAGATTGTATAAAGCAAAGCCAAGAGCTTTTCCGGTTGCCATTGAAACCATTGCGCCAGTTGATTTTTTCTCGATGTTTCCAGCGTATGCTTTAAATCCAATTACTCGTGATGCCATGATGCCTTCACCTCGAGTATCAACGACAAATTGTCCTCTGTATCCAAGAAGTCCACGTGTTGGAACTTCAAAAAGGATTCTGGTTTGGCCATTGTGTTGCTGCATGTCAGTCATTTTTCCTGCGCGCTTTGAAAGTTTTTCGATAATTGTTCCTGAGAATTCAGTCGGGGTATCAATTGTCACTTCTTCAAATGGCTCGTGTTTTGCACCTTCAACCTCTTTGATGATTACGTGTGGCTGTGAAACTTGAATTTCAAATCCTTCACGTCGCATGTTTTCAAGTAGAATTGCGATGTGCATTTCACCTCGGCCAAAAATTCTGTATCGATCTGCTTGTCCAAAGTCGATAGCGAGACCTACATTTACTTCTAGTTCTTTTTCTAGTCGTTCTTTAATTTTGCTGTTGGTGACATGTTTTCCTTCACGACCAGCAAACGGTGAGTTGTTAACCAATAGATCCATTGAAATAGTTGGCTCATCAATTGAAATTGCTGGTAGTGCTTCCTGGTCTTCTGATACACAGATGGTTTCTCCGATGTCGATATCTTCGATTCCTGCGATCATTACAATATCTCCGGCAAGTGCAGTTTCTACTTCTTGCTTGTCGAATCCATGAAATGTTTGAATTTTTGTAATTGTTGATCGTCGAATACTGCCATCAGGATTTTTGATTACAACTTTTTGGCCTTTTGATACTTTACCTTCGTAAATTCTACCAATTGCAAGTCGACCAAGGAAATCGTCGTATCCTAGGTTGAATGGTTGCATTCTAAGTTGCGCTTCTGCATCAGCTGGTGCTGGAGTTACGTGTTCAATAATAGTGTCGAGTAGGGGGTTGAGGTCTTTTGAGTCATCAGAAAGTTTCTTTTTTGCGATACCCTGTACGCCAATTGCGTATACAGTGATAAAGTCGAGCTGCTCATCATTTGCACCAAGATCCATAAATAGCTCAAGTACTTGATCGTGTACTTTTGCTGGGTCTGCTGCTGGTTTGTCGATTTTATTAAGTACAACTATTGGTTTAATTCCAAGTTCAAGAGATTTTTTAAGTACAAATCTTGTTTGTGGCATCGGTCCTTCCTGGGCGTCAACGATAAGAAGTACTGAGTCAATTGATCGCAGTACACGCTCTACTTCAGAGCTGAAGTCAGCGTGACCTGGAGTATCGACGATATTTACCTTAGTATCTCTGTAGAATAAAGAGGCATTTTTTGCATAAATAGTAATACCACGCTCTTGTTCAAGCGTGTTTGAGTCCATGCTGACTGAGTCATCGGTCATGCCGGTTTGTTGCATCATTGCATCAACTAAGGTAGTTTTACCGTGGTCAACGTGAGCAATAATAGCGATGTTTCGAATTTCTTGTTGTGTCATATATATGTGTTCAAGTTGGGCAACTATAGCATACTTTTTAGTAAATAGCAAGACTTGACCTTTTTGTTTCTAAAACGTACTATGTTCATACAATTCATTAAGTTTTCAACATAGCGCACGAGTTTCGTGGGCATTTTTTGTTTAACGAAATTGGTCGACTCGAACTTAGCTATTAATTATATATTTATGGAAAACGATAATAAGTTATTCTCACATACACTTAAGACAACCGGAAAGACCTATTTTTTTGATGTGTCAGAAGCTAAAAATGGATCGAAATACCTACGGGTCACTGAAAGCCGAAAGAGTGGTGAGGAATATATCCGAAAAGATATAACGCTATTTCCTGGTGCAGTTGATGATTTTGTGGCGGCACTCCAAGAGAGTGTGAAGGCGCTGCAAGTTGCTGAATAGTGTAATTAACGTTCAAAGTCTCTATTTTTACAGTAGAGACTTTGAATTTTTTTCTAAGCTGGTATACTAACTTTTGTATGGAGTTTTTAGACGTGTTACATTTAGATATAATTACTAAACTTGCTTTGGCAACTCTTTTTGGTGGACTTATTGGTTTGGAGCGAGAAGTTGATGGAAATGATGCCGGAGTTCGGACTCATATGCTTGTCTGTGTTGGGTCGGCGATTTTTGCTGCAGTTTCATTTGCGACAGAAGATGGGGGATATAGAATCGCAGGGGCTATTGTTTCTGGTATTGGTTTTTTAGGGGCTGGTGCAATTTTTAAATCAAAATACAGTATTGCTAGCTTAACAACAGCAGCAGACCTGTGGGTTGTGGCTGCAATTGGTTTATGTCTTGGATTTGGATTTATTGATGTAGCTACGGTTGCAACTATTTTAGTTTTATTGCTTTTGTTACTTAAGTATGTGCCTTTTTATGATCGATTGAAAAAAAGAAATGAGCAGCGTAGTGAAGAAAAAATTAAAGAAACAGTAGAGCTTGAGCACAAGCTTGAAGATGAAGCTCGTTCTAAGTAATTACATTTGGGAACTTTAGTCCCATTTGGTATACTATATAAAGGTTACTCTTAATATATTTTTTATGAATTTTATTTTACGATGGTTAGTTGGTGCATTGGCAATTGGTATCGCTGCATATATTGTGCCTAGTGTTAGTGTTGATGGGCTTGTAGCAGCTTTTATTGCAGCGCTGATTCTTGGTTTTGCAAATGCAGTAGTAAAACCAATTTTGGTAATTTTAACTTTACCTATTACTGTTGTTACTTTTGGCTTGTTTTTGATTGTGATCAACACACTTATGGTGTTATTGACTGCAGCGATTGTCCCGGGCTTTGCGGCTGAAGGTTTCTGGGTAGCATTTTTATTTAGTGTAGTGCTTTCAGTTATAACTTTTGTTTTGAATGGTATTTTCAAAGATGAGTCAGCTTCTTAGTATTTTTATCGTTAGCTATAAGTAAAACCCCGATGCCTCGGGGTTTTTGTTTGATTAAAAACAAGGTATACTTAATTGTAGCTATTATTTTTCTGGTAGACCTTCTATGAGCGATAGTATTTCAGTATAGTGTTTTTGAATAACTTCTTTGTTGCGATAATGTTTGGCAAAATCTTTCAAGGCATCTATTACTGTAATTAGGTCTTGTTTTGATGGATTTTCGTAATTTGTATCTGTTACTGTAAATGTTTCTTTAATTTTTTCCTTGATAAATATCTTTCTGATCTCATCATTGTTATCTGCTTGAGGTAGGTCAATTTGCTCTTTGTGTGCTTGAAAGAAGCACTCGGTGATTGCATCCCGAACGTCTTTTGGTGTGTAGTTTTCAGCTTTATTTATACCGTATAGTACCGTCATATATTTAGTAATTATTTGTATCATTAGTATAGCATTATTATGAGTAAAACGTTTCCACAGCCAATAGCACTCCGTAAGCTACTTGGCCCTAGTTTTGTCATATTGGCACTTGGGCTTGGTTCTGGGGAGGTAATTTTATGGCCATTTCTTACTGCAAATCATGGCTTGGGACTTGCGTGGGGAGCTTTAATCGGTATTACTTTTCAATACTTTATTAATATGGAGATTGAACGCTACGCACTTGTGAAGGGTGAGAGTGTGTTTGTCGGACTACATCGATTATGGAAATGGTCAGCGTATTGGTTTATACTCTCGACATTTATTGGATTTGCGCTTCCGGGAATTATTGCAGCATCTGCGCAGGTCTTTGCTGCATTATTTGGGTTTAGTGATTTTAAATACTTAGCTATTCTTTTACTTCTTTCAATTGGTGTTATCTTGAGTATGAGTAAAACGGTGTATGTATTGCTTGAGCGAATTACTAAGACGGTGATATTGGTTGGTGTACCATTTTTAATTGTACTTGTATTTATGTTAGCGGGTTCTGCTGATTGGAGTGCGCTGGGTGCTGGCTTAGTGGGTGTTGGGGATGGATATTTTGGATTACCTGAAGGGATAGTGTTAGCTACTTTTTTAGCTGCTTTTGCTTACTCTGGTGCAGGTGGAAATCTCAATCTCACTCAGTCGATTTACATCAAAGAAAAAGGATATGGTATGGGAGTGTATTCACAAAAGATAGCTGGGCTGTTTCGTTCAAACGTTGCACAAAAAGTTGAGCTTCAGGGACCCTCATATGTAGTGGATGATACATTTGTTGCACGATTTAAGAGTTGGTGGAAGATAATGAACAAGGAACACTTGCTTGTGTTTTGGTTTGTTGGCTTCGTGGCGATCTGCATGCTGATGCTCCTTTCGTTTGTTACTACCCATGGGTTAGAGAATAACGCAGAAGGGATTCAGTTTGTTATTAACGAAGGGCGTGCGATCAGTAGTTTATTAGGACCCTGGGTAGGCGCTGCATTTTTATTTGTTGCAGGAGTAATGCTTTTTCAAACACAGTTAGGAATTTTGGATTCAACTTCACGTATTATGGCAGAAAATGCTGCATTAAGAATTATGGATAGAAAAAAGACAAGTACCATTAAGCTTTCACGTCTGTATTTTATTTTTATCTGGTCACAAATTGCTTTTGGTGTTTTATTGTTTTTATTAAATATCTACGAACCAAAAACATTGATAGTGCTTGGTGCGGTGTTAAACGCAGTAGCCATGTTTGTTCATATTGGACTTGTGCAGTGGCTCAATCAAAAGTCGCTTGAAAAAGTATTTCGCCCAGCGACATGGAGAAAAGCAGTGCTTTTGTTAATCTTTTTATTTTTTGGAGTGTTTAGCTTCATAACACTGCTTACTATTTAGTTGAAAAAAACTGTATTTTATTGTATTCTTTAGTTACTGAAATAATCTTTCAGGTGTAAAAGTTATGAAGCGAATTTGGGGGTTTGTTGCTGCTGGTTTTGCAGCGGCAATTATTATATATGCGTATTGGGTTTGGACTCAACCGCAGGACATCTCATATAGTTATTACACTGTTCAACGCGATACTGTAGTTGAAGAAGTTGTTGTGTCTGGAAAAGTACAGCCAGCACAGCTTTTGACGTTGGCGTTTGAGCAAAGTGGTGCAGTTGAATCAGTAGAAGTGGAAGTTGGTGATTCTGTTAGTGCTGGACAAGTGCTGGCGTTGCAAGATACCACAGAATTACAAACACAGTTTTCTGAAGCACGTGCTGTACTTAACGCGGAGCAGGCACGACTTTTTGAGCTTGAGCAAGGAACACGTGGTGAAGAGATAGCTATAGCAGAAACAAAGTATGCTAATACACAGCGTAGTCTTGAGGATGCAAAAAATAATTTAAATAATACTAAACAAAAAGCAGTTACGGATTTAAATACTGTTGCGCTTGTTGCCTTGACTTCGTCACAGGAGGCAGTTTTGATTGGCAAAAATTCTTTGATAACTATTGCAGAAATTCAGGAGGATCACTTTCAGACGTTTGCACCGCAAGAAAATGAGTTGGCAAAGGCTCAGGCAGCGGCAATTTTTGCATTGTTTGACACCTCGACCGGAGGCAGGTTAAAAGAGCAGGCAATTACTGATTTGACAGGAGGACTTTATGGTGAGGCACTAAAAGCATTTTTGCAGCCGTCAGTGGAGCAGGCAACACTACTAGTTGTGGATGTGATTTCTGCATTACAATCTGTGGGAATTGCCTTAGATACGTTACCTATTGCTAATAGTTTGAGTGCGACACAGAAAAGTAATTTGGCAGCTGCAAAAACATCTATTTCTAATCAACTTGTAAAGCTTTCTGATGCTCAGCAAGATATTGTTGTGCAAAGGGTTGCTAATACTAATGCAATTGCAGCAGCTGAACGTCAGGTGACTGATGCACAGAATGCAGTTAATAGCGCATTTGATGAGCTGCTGCTAAAGCGTGCCGGTGCAACACCTGAGCAGATTGCGACACAGCAGGCGTTGGTGCGAGCAGCAGAGGCTAAGGTGGCAACTGTTGAAAGGCAAATTAGTAGACGAAGTATTTTATCACCGATTGCAGGTGTAGTGACTCGTGTTGATATAGAGGACGGTGAGGTTGCCACGGCTCAAAATTCAGTCATAGATGTTATCAGTGATAATGTGTATGAGATTGAAGCACGCGTTCCTGAGGTGGATGTGATTAAAGTTGATGTAGAACAAGAAGCCTTAGTGATGCTTGATGCTTATGGAACTGCTAAAGAATTTAAGGCGATCGTTACCGAGATTGATCCCGCTGAGACAGTTATTGATGGCGTGTCTGCGTATATAATGACTCTGCAGTTTATTGAGCCAGATGTGAGTATTAGATCTGGTATGACTGCTGAGATTTTCTTGCAAACACGCACTCGTGAAGATGTGCTGATTGTACCTCGCCGACTTGTTACTCAGCTTGATGGAAGAAATGCGGTTGAAGTAGTAATTAGCTCTGTGGGTGAGCAACTCATCACTGAACAAAAAATAGTTACTTTAGGTTTACTTGGTTCAAGTGGTTTTGTTGAAATTGTTTCCGGTCTTAGTGAAGGAGATAAAGTACTTTCACAGTAGATATGGTAAATGTAGTTCGTGTTGGATTGTACTTGGCATTTCGACAAATTAGGCGTAGTAACTTTTGGGCAACACTCCTAATTGTGTTGATCATGGTGCTAACTTTTTTGAATTTGGTTTTTATTAATGGAATTTTAGTTGGACTTATTGAAGGCTCTTCTGCTGCTTATCGAGCTCAGTACTCAGGCGATGTATTAATAACATCACTCCCAACTAAAGATAGAATTGAACAGAGTCAGAATATTATTAAAACTTTACGCGCCTTTCCTGGAGTTGAGACAATTACTTCTCGCTACACTTCTGGTGCAGTTATTGAGGCAAACTATAAGCGACTACCAAGAATTAACGAGATTTCTGACCGTGTTTCTGCAACACTAGTTGGTATTAACCCTATTCATGAGCAAGAGGTTACAAAAATTAGTGATTTAGTTATTGAAGGTAGATTTTTTTATCCAGAAGACGAAAACAAAATTGTAATTGGTAGTGGATTATTAGAAGAATATTCACCAGTTGCTGATATTCGAGGTGATGCAGTACTTGAAAATGTTACCGTCGGTAGTAAAGTGCGGATTTTACTTGATGATGTGGTGCAGGAAGTTGAAGTGGTGGGAATTATAAAGAGTAAGGTGCAAGCTGTAGATATTCGTGTCTTTATGACTGACACAGTACTTCGAAGGATGCTAAATAGAACTGACTATAATGTTGGTGAGATAGCAGTAGTGCTTAATGATTTAACTACTCCTGAATCGGTGACAAGCGCACTTGCTCGAACTGGATTTGATAAAGATGCTACCCTTCAAACATGGCGTGAGTCTCAGGGAACTTTTTTTGAAGATATTAGAACAACATTTGATATCTTGGGTAATGTGTTTGGTGTTATAGGTCTTGTGGTTGCAGCTATTACTGTTTTTATTGTCGTGTTTGTTAATGCGATTACACGACGTAGATACATTGGTATTTTAAAAGGTATTGGTATTCGTGGGGCTGCAATTCAACTCTCTTATGTTGTGCAATCAATTTTTTATGCGCTTGTTGGCTCTTTTATAGGTTTGTTGATTTTATATCTTTGGATAAAGCCTTACTTTGATGCTAATCCGATTGATTTTCCATTTAGTGATGGTATTTTGGTTGTGCCGCTTGATATTACATTGTTACGAGTTGGATTACTGTTAATTGCAACGATTGTGGCAGGATACGTGCCAGCTAAAATTATCATTAGTAAAAACACATTAGATGCTATTTTGGGAAGGTAAGTATGATTATTGAAGCGCGAAAATTAACTCGAACGTATACTGTTGGCTCTGTAGACATCCATGCGCTAACAGATGTTTCACTTGAGGTAATGGCAGGGGAGTTGATAGCAATCATGGGTAAGTCTGGTGCTGGTAAAAGTACACTGCTCTATCAACTTGGGTTGCTTGATGAGCCTACTTCAGGAGAGTTGATTGTTGATAATGTTTCTATTAATGAGTTAAGTGCTGCACAGCGAACTCAATTCCGTTTAGAGAATTTAGGTTATATATTCCAAGATTATGCAGTACTGCCTGAGCTGACTGCGATTGAGAATGTAGTTGTGCCACTGATGATGAATGGTGATAGTAGAACTGCTGCGTATCGTAAGGCAGATGAAGCTTTACAGAAAGTTGGTTTAGGTTTACGACTAAATAATTTACCGAGTGGACTTTCTGGTGGTGAGCAGCAGCGAGTTGCGATAGCTCGGGCAATTGCTAACCGGCCCAAAATTTTATTTGCTGATGAACCTACGGCAAGTCTGGATACTGCAACTTCGGAGAGTATACTATCAATTTTTAAAGAGCTTAATGATCAAGGGCAAACTATTGTTTTGGTTACTCATGAGCACATTTATGGTAAGGTTGCAGATCGTATTATAGAGCTAGAAGATGGAAGTATAATAAGTGATGTAAAGACACAGTCTCGAAGCAAAGGTAAGTCTGGTAAAAAGTCTAAGAGGAGTTGACTACTAAGGTAATATTTTGTAGGGTATAGGGCGTATGTATACAGTTATTCTTTATTATAAAATTTGTCGTATTTCTTCTCCTCGATCTGAGGTTGCTACCCATAAGGCACTTTGTAAGCAGTTGGGCCTTAAGGGTCGTGTGCTTATTAATGAAGCAGGAATTAATGGAACACTTGGAGGTGAGAAAGAATCAATCCAGGCGTATGTTGATGCGATGAATACACATCCGGAGCTTTCTGGGATTGATTTTAAGTTTAGTAATTCTGAGGTAGAGCCGTTTCCAAAGTTGAGAATTGTCTATCGCGATGAAATTATTACTACTGGAGTTAAACAGGATATTGATTTTGCTCGACGAGGAAAGCATGTAGATCGGGATACATTTCACTCATGGCTTAAGAGTGGTGAGGAGATGGTGCTGCTGGATTTGCGAAATGATTATGAATGGGAAGTTGGAAGATTTAAAAATGCAATCAAGCCACCAATGAAATATTTTAGAGATATCTCGGAGTACTATTCTTTTTATGAGCAGTTTAAGGGAAAGAAGATTGTGATGTATTGTACTGGTGGTATTCGCTGTGAACCTGGTTCGGCATTGTTAGTTGGAGCTGGGCTTGATCCAGAGAATACGTATCAACTTGAAGGTGGTATCGTGAAATATTGTGAGAAGTATGGCAATGAGGGATTTTTTGAAGGAGTATGTTTTGTTTTTGATGAGCGAATGATAGTGCCAGTTCGAGATGATAAAGAGCCGGAGAAGATTGCTAATTGTGCTCACTGTTCTGCAAAAACGTTTACTTTTCAAAATTGTGCAAACAAGTATTGTAATTTACTTTTCTTGTGTTGTGATGATTGTGCTGAATCGTTGCGTACTACTTGTAGTAAGGAGTGCTTAAGTGTAACCGCTGATGCTTCCGCCCTACGTCCACCTCGAGTTAATGCACAGAAAGTGCTTCATAGAAATAAATAAACTGCTCAATGTCATTTCGTCGTTACTTTGATATTTTGAGAAATATCGATTGGATTTTATTTGGTTCAGTATTCTTACTGATTAGTTTTGGCTTGGCCGCGCTTTACAGTATTGCGATTAGTTCCGATGTGGCAAATTTTGCTAATTTTTCACGGCAGATATTTTTTATTATACTTGGCTTTGGAGTTTTTTTAGTGATGACACTGGTTGGATATCAGTTTTGGCATGCAATTAGTAGTGTGTTATTTTTAGGTTCGGCTGCCTTATTGCTTTTAGTGTTATTTTTTGGCCAGGTTATTAATGGTACCAAGGGTTGGTTTTATTTATTTGGTTTTGGTTTTCAGCCAGTAGAGCTAGCTAAATTTGGATTAATTGTTTTTTTAGCAGCATTTTTGAGTCGCCGTATTACACAAATTAAAGAAGCTCAGACTTTTTGGATGAGTGCACTGAGTGTTGGTATTTTATTTACGCTTGTAGTATTGCAGCCTGATTTTGGTTCAGCGATTGTGCTTCTGGGTATTTGGTTTTTGATGATCTTTTTGGCTGGAGCAAATCGTTTGTATCTACTGAGTATTATCGGCGCTTTGGTGATAGGCTTTGTAGTTTCATGGGCTTTTCTCTTTCAGGATTACCAAAAAGATCGTATCCTTACTTTTCTTAATCCGTCACTTGATCCTTATGGGCGCGGATATCATGTTCGGCAGGCTACTATTGCCGCCGGTGCTGGAGGAGTGCTTGGGCGTGGCTTGGGCTTTGGTTCACAGAGTCAGTTAAAATTTATTCCTGAAAGTCACACTGACTTTATCTTTTCAGTGATTGCAGAAGAATTGGGGTTTGTTGGAGTTTCTCTTATTTTATTTTTTTGGGGCCTTTTTTTCTATAGATTAGTCCTTGCGGCAGGTAGGATTCGAGATGATTTTGCCACATTATTTATTTTAGGAACATCGGTATTGTTTTTTATCCATTTATTTATCAATATTGGGATGAATATTGGTATTTTACCGGTAACTGGTATTCCTTTGCCATTTATTAGTTATGGTGGTAGTTTTATGATAGTTAGCCTTGCAATGCTTGGTTTAATTGAGGGTATGATAGCTAGATCTCGCATCTAGGCGTATTCTTGACTTTTTGCTATAATTAGCTTATAGTATGTTGCGTATATGATTGATGATACATTTTTCAATCCATTTGATGAAGGACTCAAGGTTGTGTCAGCTTGCCCAGTTTGTAAGCGACGATATGATCCTGTTGAGGCACGGATTTTGATGGAAAAAAATGATACACATTTATTGCATATGAAATGTCAATCGTGTAGCTCATCGGTACTTGCTGTGCTGATGTCTAATTCCGCTGGAATGAGTTCGGTGGGATTGGTGACTGATTTGTCAGCTGATGAAGTGATGTATTTCAAAAATGCTCAGAAGGTTGAGTATGATGATGTGATTACACTTCATAAGTTGATGAAAAATAATAAGGTTACAATTGATTCAATTAGATAATTATTAACGTAGAACGACAATGTCAGATTTTGCATTAACATTTGCAGCTCGTAAAAATGATGTCTCTGTTGATACACTTCGAAGCGAAGGATCTATCCCAGCAGTGATGTATGGTCATGGAATTGATACACTCCATGTCTCTGTAAATGCTTCAAATTTTGAAAAAGTATATAAAGGCGCAGGAGAAAGTACTTTAATTGATGCTACTATTGAAGGTGGTGAAACTGTTAAAGTGCTTATTAAAGATGTGCAACGTGACACCCTAACTCACCAAATTCTTCATGTTGATTTTTACCAAGTTAACATGAAAGAAAAGATTACTGCTGAAGTAGAGCTGATGTTTACTGGTGAAGCACCTGCGGTGAAAACATACTCAGGTGTGCTTGTGACTAACCTTGATAGTGTTGAGGTTGAATGTTTACCACAAGACCTTATTCATGAAATTGCTGTTGATCTTTCATCTCTTGAAGAGCTTGATCAGCCAATTCGTGTTTCTGATTTGACCGTGCCTGAGGCAGTTAAAATTACACTTGATCCTCAAGAGGTTGTTGCTATTGTTAAGCCACCACGAGTTGCTGAAGTTGATACACCAGCAGCACCTACTGCGGCAGAGACTGAAGCTAAGGAAGCTGAAGCTAAAGAAGGTTCAGGCGATAAAAAAGCTGAAGATTCAAAATAATTTAGATTTTGTAGCAAATGCCGGTACAGATTACACACCGAGTTAAAGTCGTGTTGTACATCTGTATCGGTTTTTTGTTTGTTGTGCTGACTGCCCTTGGGATAAGCTCTAGAATTACTGATGCGACAATTACTGTTTTTTATAATTCGCCACACTACCAACAGCGACCAGTTACGCCTGTTTACTACAGTCAACTCAATGGTCAGCCAGTTGAGCTTGAGATCGAGCAGGATCTAACCCCTTTTATTGTGATGATTGAGAATCACGTTGATTCGCGCCCAGTCGCTGGAATTGATAAGGCGTCAATTGTCTATGAAGCTATTGTTGAAGGCGAGGTTACGCGGTATATGGCGGTGTTTGATCAGAATGTTGCTGTTGAGCGGATTGGACCAGTTAGGTCTGCTCGTCCATTTTATGTCGAGCTAGCAGAGGAATGGGATGGTGTCTATTTTCATGCCGGTGGCTCTCCTGCTGGACTGGAAAAACTTAAGACTTCGCCAATGTATAATATTAACGAGATTTCCGGTGATGGTATTTATTTTTGGCGAGATACACAGCGCTTTGCTCCTCATAATTTATATATTTCAGGTGAAAATATGAGACGAGCACGTAGTGCAAAGGATATTGCCACAACTACAGATTCATTTACTCCTTGGAAGTTTAAAGACGATGCAGATATCTCTAGCACTACTTTTAATTTTGATACAGCTTCCAGTATTGCAACCTCAGTTATAGCTGACTTTGCAGGGCATGATTTATATAAAGTTGAGTTTCGATATTCTTCGTCTTCTAATGATTATACGCGTTATTTGGGTGGTCAGCTTCACAAGACTGAGCAAGGTATTATCGTTAAGGCAAAAAATATTATTATCCAGAAAGTTGCTGCTCGTGTAGTAGATAGTTACGGTCGACTTGCGGTTGATGTTGATGGCTCAGGTGTAGGCGAGCTTTATCAGGATGGAATAAGAAAAGATATTACTTGGGAGCAGGTAGGGGGTAGGACTTTATATTTTGATGATGATGGGCAGGAGATTAGTTTCAATCGAGGAGTTACTTGGGTGATGCTTGAATACCTTTAGGAATTACTTTTTTGTAGTAGTATTACTCGATCTAATTGTGCAAGATCTTTTATAATTCTTATAGAATATTGTGGAAGGTAGTGATGAGCTACTTTTTTTATTTCGATTGATTGACGAGGGTCAAGTTCGCCAATAATTACAGATGGGAGTTGATCTCGTTGTTGTAATTGATGAAAGATTGCATGGTATGCTTCTAACCCTTGCGTGCCAGCATAAAGTGCTTCTTGAGGCTCGTGTTTAATGCTTGCATTAGGTTGAAACATTGTTTTTGTGCCATAGGGAGGGTTTGATACTAGGATGTCAATATGGGTATTTTTGAGAGGTTCAAGAAAGTTACCTTCAGTAAACTCAACAATAACATCGTGCTTTTTACTATTTTTTTGTGCTACTGTTAGGGCCTTAGAACTACAATCAGTTGCAACTACTCGCGCCTCTGGTAGCTGTTTTGCGATGGAAATAGCTATACAGCCACTACCAGTGCCAATATCTGCAATCACTACGGGTTCTTTATTAATAGTATTAGAAAAATGTAATGCCTGCTCCACGAGTAGCTCGGTTTCTGGTCTTGGCACTAATACGTCATGCGTCACTATAAAATCAAGACCAAAAAATTCTTTATTACCCGTAATGTAGGCAATAGGAGTGAAGTCACATCGTTTGTCTATGTACGAAAAGAAATCTTTTTCTTCTTGTGGCTCAAGTGATTTTGAGAAATAGGTGAGTAGGTATTCTTTTGTTTGACCCAGGGTATGTGCTAGTAAGATTTGTGCATCGAGCTCTGCGGTGGTAATTTCGTGCTCTGTAAGTTTCTGTATAGCCTGCTCAAGGGCGGACTGAATAGTCATGGTTATGCTTTTAGTTTTCTGTCTTCTTCGTGGAGCGCTTCGATGATTGGCTTAATATCTCCATCGAGAATAGTGGTGAGATTATGCCAGCTCTGTTTGATGCGGTGGTCGGTTACTCGGTCTTGAGGGAAGTTGTATGTACGGATTTTTTCTGAGCGGTCGCCAGTTCCAATTTGTGATTTACGGGCTTCGGATCGTTCTTTTTGTTGCCGTTCTTGCTCAGCTGCAAATAGTCGAGACCGTAGGATCTGCATAGCTTTGAATCTGTTTTGGTGCTGTGATTTTTCGTCTTGGCAGCTTACCACGGTGTTGGTTGGTAGGTGAGTAATACGGACTGCGGAGTCGGTAGTGTTTACACTTTGTCCGCCATTGCCACCAGAGCGAAATACGTCAATTCGCAGATCTTCGTCTCTAATTTGTATATCTACTTCTTCTGCTTCAGGGAGTACTGCTACGGTTGCTGCTGAGGTATGGATGCGCCCTGATTTTTCAGTTTCTGGTACACGCTGCACACGATGAACCCCGCTTTCGTATTGCAGATCACCATATACATTTGTTCCCTTGATTTCAAAAATTACTTCCTTAAATCCGCCAATTCCAATATTACTTGAACTCATGATGCTTGTTTTCCAGCCTTGGCGTTCTGCGTACCGTGAGTACATGCGGAAAAGGTCAGCAGCAAAAAGTGCAGCTTCATCACCACCTGTGCCAGCTCGAACTTCAACGATAATATCTTTGTGGGCATAAGGATCTGGTGGAATAAGTGCGATATCTATTTTTTTCTTAAGAGTTTCTAATTCTTCTGACAGTGACGAGATTTCTTCTTCGGCCATGCTTAGTAATTCTTTGTCTGATTCATTGTCTAAAGTGTCTTGAGCCTGCTCGAGTTGATCAGCTGCTGTCATGTAGCGCTGAATATTTTCAGCGACAACCTTAAGTTGATGAAATCGTGATGATACTTCTTGATACTTTTTTTGATTAGCAAGAATCTCCTGATTAGTGAGATCAGTTTCTAGCTGTTTGTATTCATCGAGGATTGCTTGATATTTTTTCATAATAGTAGTGTAACATTTCTTTTCCATACAAAAAACTCCCTAACAAAGAAGGAGTTTTTTGTGGCACAGTTACTCTTGTGTGTCTTTTTCTTGTTTTCGAGCTTCTTCTTTTTGCTTCTTGGCTTTTTTGCCTTTGCGATCAGCAAGGTCTGCTTGCTTTGCAGCTCGAGCCTGGAATTTTTCAACACGACGTGCGGTGTCAACAAGCTTTTGTTTTCCAGTGTAGAATGGATGATTTCCAGAATACATTTCAACACGAAGCTCAGGTTGGGTTGAACCAACAGTCATCACGGTTTCACCATTGACGATTACTTTTGCGTCTGGGTGCCAGGTTGGATGTAGATCTTTTTTCATAATCTAGGTATAAAACTAGTGATTTGAATATTGAGAATAATACGTGAGAACTATAGCATAGAGCTTTATTTTTGGCAAGGGTTGATAAGTAGCTTAATTAAGGCTTTTTTCTACGTTTAGGCATTTCTTGACGTATTTAGTATTCCATGGTACTATTTTGTCGTCTTAATAATCTAATTCATTCATACCGCAAAGACAATGATTATGAGCTCCTCCCATGTATATGGGCCTTATAATCGGCGGTAGAAGACTGCTAGTTTGGCATAGCTAAGGTAGCGGATAAAAGGAATAATCATTATGAATATCCCTGATTTGATGACTATGTTGAAATCAGGTGTTCACTTCGGGCACCAAGTTTCACGACGTCATCCAAAAATGAAGCCATTTATTTTCATGGTTAAGAATGGTTTTCATATTATTGACCTTGAGCAAACACAAAAACAAATGCACGAGGCAAAGAGTTTTATTAAATCAACCGTGGAGTCTGGTGGAAAGATTTTGTTTTTAGGAACAAAGAAGCAAGCTAGAAAAATTGTTCGAAAGCATGCAGAGGACTGTGGCATGCCATTTATCACTGAGCGATGGCTTGGTGGAACCTTTACTAACTTTGCTGCGATTTCAAAGTTGATTAAGAACTACAATGACCTGCAAGCTAAGAAGGAAAAAGGTGAGTTTAGTAAATACACTAAAAAGGAACGACTTGATTTTGATCGTGAGATTGAACGCCTTGAAACTATCGTTGGTGGTGTAAAGGATATGCAAAAAGTTCCTGAAGCATTGTTTGTGGTTGATATTAAGAAAGAGAAAACCGCAGTTCGTGAAGCGATTCGAAGAAAGATTCCTATTATCGCACTTTGTGATACCAATACTAATCCTGATTTAGTACAATATCCAATTGCTGCAAATGACGATGCAATCAAGTCAATTGAACTTGTGACTGACTTTGTTGCCTCAGCAGTAAAAGAAGCGAAAAAATAACGACTTAATAACGTAAACAAAAATACTATGGCCATTGATACAAAAACATTAGCTCAATTACGTGAAATGACTGGCGCAGGTCTTTCTGACTGTCAGGCAGCTTTAACTGAGTCAAATGGTGACTTGGAAAAGGCAGTAGAGATTTTACGAAAAAAAGGTGCGGCTAAGGCTGCAAAAAAGATGGCTGAACGTGAAGCAGGTGAAGGTTTGATCGGAAGCTATATTCACAGTAATGGAAAAATTGGTGTAATGGTTGATGTCCGATGTGAAACTGATTTTGTAGCACGAAATCCTGAGTTTCAAGATCTTGTTAAAGATTTGGCAATGCATATTGCAGCTGCAAATCCTCAGTATCTTACCTCGGAAGAAGTGAGTCAAGAAGATATGGATAAAGAAAAATCAGTCTACACTGAGCAGCTTAAGACTGAAGGAAAGCCTGAAGAGATGATTGCTAAGATTGTTGAAGGCAAGATGGGTAAATATTTCCAAGAAGTATGTTTGCTTGAGCAGTCTTATATTAAGGATGACTCAATTACTATTTCTGATTTAATCACTCAAAAAATCCAAAAGCTTGGAGAAAAGATCGAAGTTATTCGGTTTACACGATATTCAATCTAAGGTACGCTGTATTATAGCGTTATGATTAAATATCAATTCTCAACAACATGGCGAGTATTCTGCCTACTATTTGCAGTAGGTGTGGTGCTCGCTGGTTGTTTTAATAAAGGTTTTGAACGAAGCGTTTCTCCAAGCAATTCGTCACGATCAACAAATACCACTGGTCAAGTTACAATTTCTGACTCAGCTGTTGTGATTACTTCACCAGTTAGTAATGCAGTACTTGAGCAGACTTTTACTGTTACTGGTAGTGTGACTGATGAGCGTTCAGCTATTTATTATAGATTACGTGATTCACAGCAGCAGGTAATTCTTGAAGATGTGTATACTCGTCAGGCTGGAACTAATTCTTTTTCTTTTGAAGTAGAATACGAAGCCTCAATAACACCTGCGGGCACTTTTGAGGTGTATGAAGTGACTGGCGAAGGGGAGAGTGCTACAGAAAAAGTAGTTGTAGCTATTCCAGTTCGTTTTGCATCCGTGGCCACTACTACTATTAATGTGTTTTTTAATAACATCGAAGGCGATCCTGAGCTTGAGGCGTGTTCTGATGTCTTGCCAGTTGAGCGAGTAGTTAATCTTGTAAATCCATTGCCACTTGCGGCACTTAATGCGCTTTTTGGTGGTCCGACTCAAGAAGATGCTGAAAATGGCTTTGTTTCTCAATTGCCATTACCCTCAACTACGACTGTAAGTGTTAATAGTGTTGATCTTCAGGAAGGTGTTTTAGAAGTTGATTTTAGTGCTTCACTGCTTGATGAAGTAGAGGATGAATGTGATATCGATGGTATTGAATCACAGATCACTACAACACTTTTGCAGTTTGAAGAAATTGAAGAGGTGACTATATTAGTTGATGGGGAGCCTTATAATGATGCACTTCCTCAAATTGAGGAAGTGGAGCTAGAAGAAGAGGATTCTGTAGATGCTGAAAAAACTGAAGAGTAGTTTAAGTGCTTGAGACCAATACAAAAAGCGGCTTACCAGCCGCTTTTTGTATTATGTAAATTATATACTGTCTAGCACTGCTTCGATTGATTTTTTATGCTCTACAGCGGGGTGAAAGAAGAAAAGTGATCTAGTGGTGTCACTGCCAACTACATATATTTTTTTAGGCTTGTTGCTATTAAGGTGCGATGCAAGGGCGGCACCAAGTTCTGAGTATTTTGCTCTTCCGTCTATGGGCTCTGATAGAATAACAAAAATGTCACAGTTTAATACTCCATCCAAATCTCTCAGAGCTCTTTTTTGTTTTTCTGTAAAGAAATTTTTGTCATCTCGTGTTATGGGAATATCTTGAGTCCAGTCTGCTGCAATTTGATGTCCAGCCAATTTAATTTTATTACAGATCTCTGCTGCTTTCTTTTTCTCTTTAATTGATGCTGCAAGGTAAAATTTCATACGTTAGGTTTTTGGGTACATTTTTTTCATATCCTTGACTGATTGTTTGATAATTTTTTCCAGGATTTTAGTATCAATATCTTCAAGGTTCTTAATGTACAGACAAGATGAGCCATTTTTGTATGGACCGAGTTTTTTGAGAAGCTCGGGATATTTTGTTACACCTGGCATGATATAGATAGAGAGTTTTTGTTTTCGTGGGGAGAAGCCGGTAATTGGCCAATCACCTTCGCGCCCACTGGCGTATACATAGTGATATGAACCATAGCCGACAATGCTTTCACCCCACATTGCTGGGCGCATGCCAGTTGCTTCTTTGAAGATTTTTAGCAGTTGCTTGCCGTCCTTTTTCTGCTGCTCAGGAAGTGAGTCGATGTAGGCAGAAGCACTGACTTTAGTTTTTATGGTTTTAAGCTCGGCCATAAAGGTGTTTATTAGTCATAAGTGATTTGCTATACTGTATGTATATTATACTTAAATTTATTTTATGGCTACTCGTATTGCAATTAATGGTTTTGGTCGCATCGGACGTGCGGCATTTCGCATTGCTTTGAATAGCAAGAAAGTTACGGTTGTTGCTATTAATGACTTGATGGATACTGCAACCCTGGCACACCTGTTAAAGTACGATACTGTTTATGGCACGTTTGATAAAAAGGTTGTTGCTACCAAAAAGGGTATTAAGGTTGATGGAGTAGAGTACCCTGTTTTTGCTCAGAAAGATCCAGCACTTCTACCATGGAAGGAGCACAAGATTGATGTAGTGCTTGAATCAACAGGATTTTTCACTACAACTGAAAAAGCTCATGCGCATATTACTGCAGGCGCAAAACGAGTAGTGATTTCAGCTCCAGCAAAAGATGAGACGGCAACTGTGGTACTAGGTACTGAGGATGCAGAGAAAATGATAAAAAACTCAAAGAAGCTGCCAGCAGTTATAGCTAATGCATCTTGTACAACTAATTGTATTTCACCGGTTATTCAAGTGCTTACTTCAGTATTTGGTGTAGAAAAAGCCTTGATGACCACGGTTCATTCATACACTTCTACGCAAAATTTGGTAGATGGTCCTAGCAAGGATATGCGTCGAGCGCGTGCTGCAGCAGAAAATATTATTCCGACTACAACTGGTGCAGCAATTGCTACTACAAAAGTAATTCCTTCACTGGCTGGTAAGTTTGATGGGATTGCTGTTCGTGTGCCCACTCCTAGTGGGTCACTATCTGATATTACTGTAGTTTTAAAGAAGAATGTGACCGTTGAAGAGGTGAATGATGCATTTCGCAAGGCATCAAAGCAACCATTATATAAAGGTGTGCTAGGGGTGACTGATGAGCCTTTAGTTTCTTCTGACTACGTTGGTAATCCACACTCAGCAGTAGTGGATACCGAGTTTACTCGAGTTGCAGGTGGAAATCTAGTGAAAGTGCTTGCTTGGTATGATAACGAATGGGGATATGCTAATCGTTTGGTTGAAATGGCAATAAAGGTGAAGTAATTTCTTCTTGATTTTCTTCAATATATCTGTTAATTATCGTTTTTGCTTCTTCGGGCGTGTTGTAATATTTTACTGTTGCAGAGTGAATGCCTGTTATCATTGCAGATAATTTTTTACCTTCGCTTGGTCGATAGAGACAGAGTATAGGTTTACCGAGTGTTGAGGCGAGACCGATTTCATATCCGACGCCAAGACTTGGGGTGGTAGTTTCTGCAATGAAGATATCGCACTGAGCTATCCAAGTAACATCCTGCCTAAATACCTCTTTTTGGTTGCTAGTATTACCCATTGTGGTTAGCGATTGCTCGGCTATGTGTTCGGTGAGTACTTTGTGACTTATAGATAAATGCTTTATAAGATCAATATATAAAGATGCGTCTTGTCTGCCGCCACTTATGGAGGCTGCGAAATAGATTTTTAACATAATTCTTACTTTAGTTACTACTATCCTCAACTATAGCATATTATCTTCTTGATTTTGAATGAGGATATTGTTAGGATATTACTGTTAATGACTAAACTAAATATATGATATTTTTTGGAGAAGAAGGCACTTGTAATTGTGGAGAGGGCTGTGCTTGCGGAGAAGGCGGTTGTGCTTGTGAGCATGCGTGCAGTTGTGACGCCGAAGGGTGTACTTGTAGTTAATAAGAGAAGCCAGTATGTACGCTGGCTTTTTAAGTAATCATATTATGAAAATTAGAGTGTATCTTTATATTTTTTTATTTTTTGTCACTTCAATTTTTTCTGCTTGTAAATTACAACAGGATTATACGATGAATTATAGTTTTTCGGTGACATCGATTCCAAATTCTATTTTTTCTAAATCAGAAACTGGTTTTACAGTGGCTATGCCAGTTTCATCACAGAGTTGTGATCCCACATCTCATGGGGCCCGACTTGAGCGTAGAGGAGGGGTTTTTTATATATACTTAGATCTTACTGCTGCTGAGACAGAGTGTGATCTACGATTTGATGCCGAGGTGAATGGCATAGAGTCTGGTCAGTTTATGCTTGAAGTATATAAAGCCTCACCTGAAGTTTCATCACCACTACTGCAGCAAGAGTTTACAATTTAGTAGATTTTTGTTGTAGCTTTGCATATTGGTCTGTGTTATAATAAGGCTGATATGAAGTTAAAAACCCTTAAAGACATACCAAGCCTAAAGGACAAGAAAGTGCTTGTTCGAGTGGCGTATGATGTTCCTATCGCAAAACAGGGTAAGGGATATCGTGTGGCTGATGATCGCCGGATCCGTGAAACATTGCCAACTTTGAAGTATCTGCTAAAGCAAGGGGCAACGCTTGTGCTTGTGTCATGGCTTGGCCGTCCGGATGGTAAGCATGTAGAACGCTTAAAGATGGATCCAGTGGCTCGTCATTTAGAGAAATTACTTAAGCATAAAGTAGATAAGTTTGATGATTGTGTTGGTCCTGATGTTGAGAAAAAATTAGCTTTACTTCCTGCTAAGTCTGTAGTGCTTCTGGAAAATACTCGCTTTCATCCAGGAGAGGAAAGGAATAGCAGCGTTTTTTCTCGTCAGTTAGTTGCAGGTGTTGATTTGATTGTCTTTGATGCGTATGCACAGGCACATCGTACGCATGCTTCGACTACTGGGATTTTAACACAGCGTCCTGCATATGCTGGATTGCTGTTTGAAAAAGAGATGGCTGCGATTGAAGAAATTATTACACCAAAGCGACCTTTCTTATTGGTGATTGGTGGGGCAAAGATTTCTGACAAAGTTGGTGCATTGGAGTTTCTTGCATCACGAGCAGACTGGATTATGATAGGCGGTGGTGCGGCTAATATTTTTTTGAAGGCTATGGGTATACCAGTAGCAGATTCCTATGTAGAAGATAATGCGGTTGGTAAAAATAAGTCTAAAAAAAGTACTCACTATATACGTCTTGCGAAGCGGCTTTTGAAAGAGTATCCGCAGAAGTTTATTTTACCGATTGATTTAGTTGCTGGTAATTCTGTTAAGCCTAAGGCATTGACTGAAATTGTTGATTTCACTATACCGCGACAAGAAATTAAAAAAGGTTGGATGTTTTTGGATATAGGTCCTAAAACCATTAAACGTTATAAAAAGGTGATTATAGGTGCACGGACTGTTTTCTGGAATGGGCCTATGGGAGTTTTTGAGTTGCCAATTTACGAAGAGGGAACAAAACAGATTGCTAAAGCGATTGCTGCCAATAAACATACCACTGTTCTTGGTGGTGGCGATACAGAGTCGGTAGTTGAACGATATTCGTTAGCTAAAAAATTTACACATGTTTCTACTGGAGGTGGTGCGACACTGCATCTGCTTTCTGGTAAGGACTTTCCAATTATTAAATATTTACAAAAATAATGCATATGGCAAAAATTAAAAATATTTCAGCACTACAAATTTTAGATTCTCGAGGTAATCCTACTGTTCGAGCAATGGTTGAGCTTGATAATAAAGTTGTTGGTTTTGCCTCAGTTCCTTCTGGAGCATCTACTGGTGTTCATGAGGCACTTGAGTTGCGTGATGGTGGTCAAGCATACCTAGGTAAGGGTGTGACAAAGGCGGTTAAAAATATTATTCAAAAAATTAGCCCAGCTTTGAAGGGCCAAGATATTTCTGCACAGGCAGTTATAGATCAAAAGATGATTGACCTGGATGGAACGGAAAATAAGTCTAAGCTTGGTGCTAATGCGATTCTTGCAGTATCTCTTGCGGCTGCCCATGCAGGCGCGCGAAGTGCTGATATGCCATTATTTAAGTATATTCGCAAGGCATATGGCTTGAAATATAAAGATTGGAAGATGCCAATGCCAACAATGAATATCATTAATGGCGGCGTACATGCAGACTGGGCAATGGATATTCAGGAGTTTATGATCGTGCCACAGCAGAAACGTTTTTCAAAAAAGATTCAATGCGGCGCTGAGATATTTCATGTGCTTGGAAAGCTTCTTAAGAAGCAGGGTTATCCGACACTCAAAGGAGATGAAGGTGGGTATGCACCTGAGTTGGGTGGTAATGAAAAAGCTTTGAAGTTAATCATGAAAGCAATTGAACAGGCTGGGTACAAGCCTGGCACAGAGGTTAAACTTGCTACTGATATTGCAGCATCAGAATTTTATAATAAAAAAAATAAGCAGTATGAGCTTAAGACTGAGGGTAAGTCGCTTACTTCTATGCAAATGATCGATTTGATTGAACGATGGGCAAGTAAGTATCCGTTTGTATCTATTGAGGATCCACTCGATCAAGATGATTGGGATGGTTGGCACGAAGCTACTAAGCGCTTAGGAAAAAAAGTCTCTTTGGTTGGTGATGATTTATTTGTTACAAATTCAGTACGTTTACAAAAGGGAATTGATAGTAATGTCGGTAACGCGATTTTAATTAAGCTTAACCAAATTGGAACTCTTACAGAGACTATCGAAGCGATTGAGTTAGCTCATGCTCATGGATATAAAACTGCAGTGTCGCATCGATCTGGTGAGACTGAAGACACGACACTAGCTGACTTGGCGGTTGCTGTTAATTCTGAATTTATTAAAACTGGTTCACTTTCACGAAGTGAGCGAGTAGCCAAATACAATCGACTCTTAGAAATTGAACAATTGTTAGGATTGTAAACCATGATAACTAAATCTGAAAATAAAAAAGGACCAGCAGTACTTCTTGTACTTGATGGCTGGGGTATTGCTAAAAAGTCAAAAGCAAATGCGATTGAGTTAGCTAAAAAGTCAAACTTTGATACACTTTGGAAAGAAAATTCCCATACAACTCTTAAGGCTTCTGGTCACGATGCTGGCTTGCCAAAGGGTCAGCCTGGCAACTCCGAAGCTGGTCATATGAATATCGGTGCAGGAAGAATTTTAGAGCAGGATTCTGTGGTGATAAATCGTGAAATTCAGACTGGTCAGTTTCAGCGCAATGCGGCGTTTATTGCAGCTGCCAAGCAAGTTCGAGCGCATAAGTCTGACTTGCATCTGATGGGTCTTTTGTCTGATGGTGAAAGTCCACACAGCAACCCTGAGCATTTGTATGCGCTTATTGCATGGGCTCGTACACAAAATATAAAAAATGTGTATTTGCATTTATTTACTGATGGTCGAGACTCATTGCCACACTCATCATTGAAGCTGGTTAGTGCATTGATGCGTTTTTTAAAAAATACAGAATCTAAGGATGGGAAAAAACGTAGTGGAGAATGGATTGCTTCGCTTATGGGTAGATTTTACGCAATGGATAGAAAGAAGGATTGGGATCGAACTGAAATGGCTTATAATGCGATGGTGCTCGGACAGGGAATTGAGATTCGTAGTCCACAAGCCGCAATTACACAATCATATAATAGAGATGAGACAGATGAGTATATTCGACCATATGTATTTAAACGTAATGGTGATGTGATTGGTAAGATCAAGGATAATGATGCAGTGATATTTTTTAATTTACGCTCAGACCGTGCCAGACAATTAGCAAAGCCTTTTGTACAGCCTGGTTTTAATAAAAAGAATCCTGGTAGCTTTAAGAGGAAGAAGGTATTAAAAAATCTCACCTTTGTTGCATTAACTGATTTTGGCCCTGATTTGGATTCAATTCTTACGGCGTATCCATCACCAGATGTGCTCGGTACATTGCCTATGGCGCTTAAGGATAAGAAGCAGTTATATATCGCAGAGAAAGAAAAATTTGCTCATGTTACATATTTTTTTAATGGTGGGTATGCTGATCCTGTTGCGGGTGAAGATAGAAAAATGATTAATTCGCCAGATGTTGAGTCATACGACTTAGTCCCATGTATGTCTACTAAGAAAATTGTTGATGAGGTGTTACGTCTTTTGCCTAAGTATGATTTTGTTACGATAAATTTTGCTATTCCGGATATGGTGGCGCATACTGGAAATTTAGAAGCTGGGATTAAGGCAGTAGAGTGTGCGGACCTAGAAATTGGTCGTTTATATAAAGCATTGCAAAAGATAGGTGGTTCTTTATTTATCACTGCGGATCATGGCAACGCAGATAAAATGGTTGATCTAAAAACAGGTGAGATGTATACTGAGCATACAGTTAGTCCAGTGCCATTTATTATGGTTGAGCCAAAAATACGAAAACGGCGACTTCGTTCTGGCGGGCGACTAGGTGATATAGCCCCTACTATTTTAGAGTATTTAGAAATAGAGCAGCCGAAAGAGATGACCGGTAAATCGCTTCTATAAATAATATTTTTTTGTGGCAAGAAAAACAAAAAAACCAGTTTTACTTTTGATTTTTGACGGCTTTGGCATCGCTCCACCTAACCGTGGGAATGCTGTCACGCTGGCAAAAAAACCAGTATTTGACCATATGTTGGCAAATTACCCAACACTCACGCTGCAAGCTTCCGGAGAAGCTGTTGGTTTGTCTTGGGGTGAGATGGGTAACTCAGAGGTTTGTCATTTAAACATCGGTGCGGGTAATATCATCTATCAGACAATGCCTAAAATCAATAAGTCTATTGAGGATGGCACGTTTATGAATAACGAGGCATTTATTAAGGCAGTTGATCACGCGAAGAAAAATAATTCTCGATTGCACTTGATGGGGTTGGTGTCAGGTGGAGGAGTGCATTCTCATATTAATCATTTGTTTGCGCTTCTTGATTTTTGTAAAGTAAAAAAAGTAAAAAATGTTTTTATCCATGCATTTTTAGATGGACGTGATACATCTAAAGATAGTGCAAAGGATTTTATTTCCCAGCTTCAGAAAAAGATTAAAGAAACTGGTATCGGTGTTATTGCTTCTTTATCTGGACGTTTTTATGCTATGGATAGAGATAACCATTGGGATCGAGAGCAAAAAGCGTTCAATGTGATGACTGGTAAAAATGCCGATAAAAATGCTGCTAATGTGATGGATGCTATAGAGACTTCATATAAAAATAATGTTTTTGATGAAGAGTTTGATCCAGTGGTAATAGTAAAAGATGGTAAGCCAGTTGGTCCTATAGAAGATAAGGACGCTGTAATTTTCTTTAACTTTAGATCTGATCGTGCTCGACAAATCACAAGTGCCTTTACTGTTCCTAGTTTTGATAAATTTGAGCGACCAGAGTTTGGTGATTTGTATTTTGCAACTATGACGGAATATGCAAAAGATTTACCAGTTGAAATTGCCTATCCTCCTATTTCAATTCTAAACCCCTTGGCTCGCATTGCTTCAGAGGCGGGCATCAAACAAGTTCATGCGGCGGAAACTGAGAAGTATGCTCATGTCACTTTCTTTTTTAATGGTGGCAAGGATGACCCGTTTGAGAATGAGGAAAGAATTTTGGTTCCATCACCTCCAGTTTCTAGTTATGATCAGAAGCCAGAAATGAGTGTGAATGAGCTAACACAAAAGTTGCTAGCAAAGATTGATGAAGGTGATAATAGTTTATTTATTGTTAATTTTGCAAATCCTGACATGGTTGGACACACGGGAGTTGTACAAGCAACTATGGATGCAATAACAGCATGTGATACGGCACTTGGAAGACTTTATAAGCAAATCATGGCAATGGATGGAACGATTTTTTTAACAGCTGATCATGGAAATTGTGATGAGATGATTAACCTGCAAACAGGTGAGGTGTCGAAGGAGCACAGTACTAACCCAGTTCCCTTTATTGCAATTAACAAGAAATGGGAAGGCCAGACAATCGTACAGGGTATTGAAAGCGCGCAAGGTGACTTGAGTATCTTAAGTCCATCTGGTATTTTGGCTGATATTGCACCAACTATTTTGAAAGAATTAGAAATAGATCAGCCTGATGACATGACTGGATCGGCATTGATTTAAGTATTTTTTCTATTTAATAAAAAAGTCAACATCGTTGACTTTTTTTGCTTATTATAGTATATAGATTTTAGTTTTTTCACAGAAAGGAGTCTCTTATGTTGGTCATACTCGGAAGTCTCATTGTAGAAGATAGTAGTGTGGCAGGAGGCTGGAGAACTGCCACTTATGAGGAAGAAGGATTATTTCCTGACGGCACGCCAAAAGGTAGCTCTGGATTGGTTGCCCGTGTGCATGCAGCTGCAGCTTGTTATGGTGCAGGTACTCATAGGAAGATTTGCACTATTGGGCTTGCTTCTCATGAAAATATCAGAGAGTCAGTGCCCGCTGTAGTTTGTAGAGAGCTTGTTGCCTTGGGTGTTCCTGCAGAGGCAATTGTGCAGATAGTGATGCCATGTGGTAATACGACCCAGGAACTGTTGCACTTGAAGCAATTGCTTGGAAACCTTTCTCATATTAGCGTTTTAACCAATGCTCATCATATAGATCGAGTTGAGATGCTTCTTGAGAAGTGCGGAGCACTTACAGGATTTGAACCTAACATCGTATCTGCGGAACATGTGCTTTGGATGTATCCAAGCAAGATCATTACTCCCGAAATAATCGATCGAGGTTTGCATTCCGAAGCGATGCGTCGTCGTAATTTGTTAGAGCGCCAAGGTCTGGAACAACTGTGTCAAGGATTGTATGATTTTGGCCTTTTGCCGGATCAAAAAATCACCGTCATCGGATCTTTATAAGGAACTAAGGTAGTTCCTTTTTTTCTTGAAAAAAATAGCTATTTATGGTTAAATACAGCTGTCTATGAATGAGCGATTTTTATTCAAATTGATGGAAATTCTCCCAGGCTTTATGGTCTGGGCTACGTTTTTAATTATCATTGTTTTTTCTTTTATTCAGCCGCTATGGGTGATTTATTTTGTAATATTATTTGATCTTTATTGGTTATTGCGTATTACGTATATGATGTTTTATGTCTTGGTGTCATGGCGAAGATATCGACAAGGTATTGCAACTAACTGGCAGGCAGATTTGGACGGACTCAAGAAAGATTACTCGGGGTATTATCATTTAATTTTTTTACCCACTTACAAAGAGCCCTTGTCTGTAGTAGAGAAGCCATTTGAGGGGCTCATGAATACTAAGTATGATAAAAAAAAGTTTATTGTAGTACTTGCTGGAGAGGAGAGAGATAAGCAGCATTTTGAAGAAATTAGTACGCAGATTCGAGAGAAATATGGAGATGAATTTTATGCACTCTTAACAACAGTTCATCCTAAAGATTTACCTGATGAATTGCCTGGTAAAGGTTCTAATACTCATTACGCTGCTCACCGAGCTCAGGAGTTTATTGATCAACAAAATATCGCTTACGATAAGATTATAGTTTCTAATTTTGATATTGATACGGTGGTCCATGAACAGTACTTTGCATGTTTAATGTATAAATATTTGACACATCCAAATCCAACTCGGGCTAGTTATCAGCCAATTGCGGTGTATAATAATAATGTTTGGAATTCAAATCCTGTAATTCGAGTAGTTGCTAGCTCGACTACATTTTGGCTATTTACTGATCTGGCGCGTTCGCAGCGACTTTTTACTTTTTCATCACATAGCATGAGTTTCCAGACGTTGGTTGATGTTGGTTTTTGGGATAAGACAATTGTGACTGAAGATTCTCGAATTTTTTTACAAGGACTCATCCAATACGATGGTAATTATGAGACTGTTCCAATGTATATTCCAGTCTACATGGATACTGTTGACATAGGGCATATGTGGCGAAGTCTTGTTAATCAATACAAACAGATGAGACGATGGGCATGGGGAGTGGAGCATTTTCCGTGGATGGTGAAACAGTTTTGGTTTAAATCGGGCAAAGGCAAGTCTGTGCCACTTCGCAAGAAATTGCGATACTTATGGAATCAAACTGAGGGAGTCTACTCTTGGTCAACTGCTCCAATTATTATTTTGATTGCAGGTTGGTTGCCTTTACGTTTAGCATCTGAGTCAGATCGAGCTTCAGCACTTTTTCAAAATACCCCGCAGCTTTTAGAGGTCTTAATGCGTTCTGGTATGTATGGATTGGTAGTTATTGCAATACTATATACATTAATGCTTCCACCACGACCAAAGAGTAAGAAGCCGCTTCATTATTTGATGATGTTTGTGCAGTGGATCTTGGTTCCAATAACTATGATTTTATTTGGATCACTTCCTGCAGTAGATGCACAAACAAGGTTGATGCTTGGCGGTAAATTTAGACTTGGTTTTTGGGTAACTGAAAAAAAATAATATGGTAAAAATTTCAGTACAAATTGTTACGTGGAATTCGAAGAAGTATATTGGTGATTGTCTAAAATCACTCGTTCATCAGACCTTCACTGATTTTTCCGTGACGGTTATTGATAATGCATCTCATGATGGCACTGTGCAGTTTATTCGTGAACAGTACCCTCGAGTTAGAATTTTGCAAAATTTACAGAATAAAGGCTATTCACGAGCGCATAATCAGGGAATTCGTTTTGCAGAGAGCGAGTATGTCTTAGTACTCAATCCCGATGTAGTACTTACTCATCAGTTTCTTGAGCTGTTAGTTGCATTTGCTGATGAGCACTCTGATGCAGGTAGTTTTTCTGGAAAAGGAATGAAGTTAAGGCGTGCGTATGACGAAGATGTTGGCTCGGAATTACCTGAATTTTCGGAGATTATTGATAGTGCTGGTTTAGAAATGCGTCAAAATCGATCATTTGTTAATCGCGGTGAGGGTCAAAAAGATGAGGGTCAGTTTAATCGTGATGAAGAGATATTTGGATTTTCAGGATCTTGTGTGTTGTTTAGACGCACGGCCTTGGAGGATATAGTAATTGGTGATGAGTATTTCGACACTGATTTTTTTGCGTACAAAGAAGATGTTGATTTGGCTTGGCGTTTACAATTGTTAGGTTGGCGTGCTTGGTATGTGAGTGATGCATTATATTATCATTATCGACGGTTTGATAACATGCATGAGAAAAATACTACTGGCACCTTAAAGAATCGTCGTAAGGTTAGTGCTTCACTTCAAGCTACCGAGCGAATGTTAAAAAGTTTATCGTTAAAGAACCATCATTTGTTGTTGGTAAAAAATGAACAGCGGAAGCATTTGCTTAAAACATTTTGGAAATGGTTTCCACGAGAAATCGGCATGATTGGGTATTCACTTATTTTTGAACCATATCAGTGGAAAACGTGGGGTACTTTTTTTAAGCAGCTGCCAAAAATTAAACGCAAGCGCGCATACACAATGGAAAAGAAGAAAGTGACTTGGGAACATATTGCTCAGTGGTTTAAATAGTATGGATGTATCAATCGTTATTTTGAATTATAAGCAAAAAGGCTTGGTGCGACAGTGTGTCAAGGGAATTGTGGCCGCGAAACCTGAGCTGGAGTATGAGATTATTGTAGTTGACAATAATTCAGGTGATGGTGTTCTTAATGATGTGAAAAAATTATTTGATCCGCAAGCATCAGATGAAGAAGCAACTCTTTTTAAGAGTCGCCATAGTGATTTTCCTCCGTTGGTGTGTATTGCTTCAGATGAAAACAGGGGAATGGGGGCAGGAAATAACTTGGGAATGAAACGTGCCAAAGGTGAGTTTGTATTTGTGATTAACCCTGACGTTGCAATCACCAAGGGAAGTTTAGAACATCTCGTGCAGTACATGCGTACTCATAGTGATATTGGTGTACTTGGTCCAAAGCTTATTAATCCTGACGGAACAATCCAGGATTCGTGCCGGCGTTTTCCAAAATTTTTAACGCCACTTTATCGACGAACATTTTTAGGTAAATTTTCGTTTGCCAAAAAAGCATTGGATGACTATCTGATGATGGATTGGGATCACCGACAGATTCGCGATGTTGATTGGTTGTTTGGCGCTGCGTTGCTTATGCCGCGAACAGCATTAGAAGAAGTGGGAATGTTTGATGAAGATTTTTTTCTATATTTTGAAGATCTTGATTTGTGCCGCCGTTTTTGGGAGCAGAGCTATCGGGTTGTCTACTATCCAGAAGTTGAGTTGGTGCATTACCATCAGCGAGAGTCTGCCAATGGTGGTAGTCTGAAGGCCTTGTTTAACAGGGCAACTCGGGCACATATTGCCTCTTGGTTGCAATATTCTCAAAAATATCGTGGCAAGGAGCTACCTAGACACGATGGCTAAGATAAGCTATTCTTAACTGACTAAACGTATCTCGAGACCGTATGGCAATGTGGATTAAAAAAATTGGAATTGATTTAGGGACGACAAACTCACTGGTATATGTGCCAAAGCGGGGAATTGTGATCAATGAACCGTCTGTAGTGGCAGTATCTGTTACTGATAAAAAAATATTGGCTGTAGGTAATGAGGCTAAAGAGATGCTTGGTCGTACTCCTGATACAATTATTGCTGTACGACCGATGAAGGACGGCGTGATTGCTGACTACAAAACTACTGCAGCGATGTTGCGATATTATGTCAACAAGGCACTAGGTGGTGTTCGATTGTTTCGACCAGAGGTCATGGTGGCGGTGCCAGCTGGAATTACGTCGACTGAGCGTCGCGCGGTTATTGATGCAACTATTGCTGCTGGAGCAAAGGCTGCATACATTATCAAAGAGCCAATTGTAGCGGCAATTGGAGCTGATATTCCTATTGGTTCTCCATCTGGTCATATGATTATCGATATTGGAGGTGGTACTTCGGAAGTTGCTGTGATTTCACTTGGTGGAATTGTGGCGTCAACTTCTGTTCGTATTGGTGGTAACCGTTTTGATATGGCAGTTGTTGAGTATATTAGACGTAAATATAATTTGGTTATTGGTGAACGAACTGCGGAGCGGGCCAAAATTGATATTGGTTCTGCAATGTTTTTGGATGAACCAATTGTTAAAGAAGTTCGTGGACGTGATGCTATTTCTGGATTACCTCGTACCATTACTATTGATTCAAATGATATTGCTGAATCACTTCAGCCAGAGATTGAAGGAATTATTCATGCGATTAAAG
>CAYXZR010000005.1:0-32029 GCA_964470025.1 uncultured Gammaproteobacteria bacterium
GGCATACTAGATAAGTACTTACAAAACAAAAGAAAAAAACTGTAAATTTAACATTTACAATAAAAAGGCGTATACTAAAAATAGCTAATTCATAAGAAATAGCCTATGAAATCAATAAATATTATTATACGGGTCATTGACATCGTATTTAGTATCGTCCTTGCGATTTTGGGATTACGCTTGATACTTAAACTATTTGCCGCAAATCCAGGAACACCCTTTGTAGCGTGGATCTACGACATGTCACAGCCACTCCTTACTCCATTTGCCGGCATCTTTCCTGCCCCACAATTACAGCAAGGAATAATTTTAGAGTTCACTACAATCTTTGCGATAATGATGTAAGTAATTATTCAGTATCTACTCAACCAATTATTCATATACATCGGTCGATCACTCGAAGAAAATAAAAAAGGTGCACCAACTCCACCAGAAGAACGAGGAGAATAAACAAGACTCAAAAAAAGCCCAGACAACTGTCTGGGCTTTTTAATACAGAAGATAAAATAAACTCAAGACTTCAACTTAAGGTAGGGCCGAATAGGTAATAATAAAAAGGATCCAACAACCGACAAAATTACAACAATAACAATAAGAACTGGAAAACCGGCGGTAACAGCTACATATCCTCCAATAATTGCAAGCAACGCACTAACCACATCGGTTAAGGTATAATACACTCCCCACTCAGTTCCTTCTCTACCTTTATCTATGTGACGTGTAAAAATTGCCATAAATGCGGGGTACGTAAATGCTGTAAAAAATCCCAAAAGTATCTGAACCAGATAAAGTTGCGATGGTGTATTGATCACCAAGTATAGCAATGGCACGATACCAAATGACAACGAGAAAATAAACAGCAACCAAAAGTCATCTTTTTCACCACGGACTCTATCAAGGAAATGCGCAATAGGAATTTGTAAAATACTTCGAGAGAATAAATACAATCCTGCTGCAATTCCAGCAGTTGCCTCATTACCACCAACGATAAAATCCTCAATAAAGAGGGCAAAAATTGGACCAAGAAGTCCAGCAGAACCAACGAGTACGGTATCTGATAAAATCAAAAAACGAATAACCGGGTTAATATCCTTCAAAAAATAACTACGAACATCTTGAGATCGATTTTGCATATAAATATACTAAGCCTTTCCAGCCTCTTCTAAATCTTTAATAATAATTTTTTTCATTGAAAGCATAGCTGGTGTGGTCTTTTCAGGGTTTATTCTCATTAATTGTTCCATATTCTGCGGCACAATCTGCCATGACACGCCATACATGTCCTTAAGCCAACCACACTGCTCTGCTTCAGGCACTGCAGATAATTTCTCCCAGTAATAGTCAATCTCTTCCTGATCTTTGCAAATAACAATAAGTGAAATTGCTTCATTGAAAGTAAACTCATGAAAAGTTCCTCCATCAGACGCCATAACTTCACTACCAACTAACTTAAAATCAGCATGAGCCACTTGACCCTCCAACTCAGCCTGTTCTGCACCATGTCGATATATCTTTACAACCTCTGACTTGGGAAAAACAGAACAATAAAACTCCATCGCTTCTTCAGCCTTGCCGCTCATTTCTTGCGTAAAGAGTAAAAAGGGGCAAATTTTCTGCTTTACATTCTCATAGTCATCACGCAAATTAAGCTGCCATGTTACTCCATAGCGATCTGCAATCCAACAATACTTAGGTCCAAAGTCATACTTCTGCAGAGGCATAAGCACTTTGCCACCCTCAACAAGCTGAGCATACAAATCATCAATCTCTTTTTCTGTTTCACACTGCACTGATATTGAAATCGATGGAGTAAAACTAAACTCTGGCCCAGCACTAATCGCCATAAAAGTATGTCCATGAAGCTGAAACTCTACGATATCACAATCACCAGATGGCGTGTCTTTGATTTGAGAGGTAAAAGTAACTTTTGAATCAGAAAACAGTGAGACATAAAACTCTGCCGCCTGGATAGCTTCCCGGTTAAACCAAAAATGAGGAATAATTTTTTGCATACTACTGTCTAATTATATAAAACAACTCTCTATAAGGTATTAAAAGTATTACAGTATCATCCTAGCAAAAAACAGCCAATTGAGCTACGGGTAGTTGACAAAAATAAATAGTTGCGTATACTCATCAAAATAGTTGTACACGATACATACAAAGAAAGGAAGGTTGTATCATGAAACGTGTTGGCTTCCGCAGGCGTGCAAAAAGCCGCAATATACTACTGAGACGAATTCCAAGGAAAATTAAGAACAAGAAAATTCCTCTGGATGAAAAACTGGATATCTACGAACGGTCAGCCAGAAGAAAGCCTGTTCCAAGCAACCACCATAACAACTGGCAAAGCCGCCGGTGGCGCCAACCCGCATGGTAAGATCTTAAGCCTCAATAAAACATGAGGCTTTTTTTATTTATGCATTACATTAAAACACAAAAAGTGGTATAATAATTCCATAAATTTCTAACTTGAACCCTCAGAAACCCTATGTCCTCCATCAAAAAAGTTGTCATCCCCGTTGCTGGTCTCGGCACTCGATTTCTACCCGTCACAAAAGCACAGCCAAAAGAAATGTTGCCAATTTTAGACAAGCCGATTATTCAGTATATTGTCGAAGAAGTGGTTAGGGCCGGCATAACGGACATCATCTTAGTAACTGGTCCAGGAAAGCGAGCACTTGAAGATCATTTCGATCGCAACGAAAACCTAGAACGCTTCTGCCTAGAAAATGGCAAAGAAGAATACTGCGAAAAAATCAAAGAAGTGGCAGAAATGGCAAATTTTATCTACATCAGACAAAAGGGTCCATACGGAAATGGCACTCCTGTTATGAATGCTCGTGGTGTGATCGGTAACGAACCGTTTGCAGTGGTATGGGGTGATGAAATCTGGCAAGGAAAGGTACCGCACTTAAAACAGCTGATTGATGTATATGAAAAATATGGCGACCCAGTTATTACTGCACAAGAAACTGACGATGAAGGCACTAGTAAATACGGCATCATCGAGGGCACAGAGGTAGAGCCAAGTATTCATCAGGTGAGTTCAATTGTTGAAAAACCAGGACCAGAAAACACCACAAGCCGACTTGCAACCTTTGGTGGACATATCTTTACTCCTGACGTCTTTGATATACTTGATAGTACTCCGCTCGGTAAAGGTAATGAGCTATGGCTCGTTGATGGTATTGCTGGTCTTATGAAGAAGCGCCCAGTATATGCAAAAGTAGTAGATGGAACTGTTCACGACACAGGCTCAAAACTCACTTGGCTTAAAGCAAATATAGAATACGCGCTGCACGATGAAACAATCAGCAGTGAATTTAAAGAATACTTAAAACAAAAAGTATCATGAAAACCTCAATTCGCTTAAAATTACTTAGCCTCACGCTAATCGGCATAAGCATTGTCACAAGTGGCTTCGGCTGCAAACTAACTTCCTCTGAAGAACGTGCTCTACTTGAACCGATCACCCTTAACTGGTGGGGCACCTTTGATGATGCAGAAAATTTTTCAGCAATTATCAATGACTACAAGGCAATTCATCCAAATATTTCTGTAAACTATCGAAAGCTTCGAGAAGAAGAATTTGAAAGAGAGCTACTTAATGCGCTCGCCGAAGATCGAGGTCCAGATATCGTTTCACTCTATAACCAAGATTTACAAAAATGGGTACCAAAACTTGAACCACTTCCTGCTACTACCAAACTCGCATACCAGCGAGTACAAAAAAGTTTAAATATCAAAGAAGAAATCATCACTGAAATCAGAGAAACCAACAGTGTTACACCAGCGCAAGTACTACAACGATTTGTCGACACAGTATATCAAGATGTAGTTGTTGGTAATAAAATTTACGGACTACCACTAAGCATTGATACACTCGCACTACTCTATAATCGAGATTTATTTAATAACGCCGCACTACCACTCCCTCCTTCAACTTGGGCCGACCTTCAGGCATTTTCAAGAAAGCTAACCTTCCAAGACAGAACTGGCGCCCTACAACAAGCAGGTGTCGCGCTCGGTACTAGTAATAACATTGAAAACTTCGATGACATACTGAGCTTACTCATGATGCAAAACGGTGCTCAAATGGTGAGCGAAGGAACCGTTAGCTTCTTTGCCATTCCTCCAGGGGGCACACAAGAATACATACCAGGCATTGAGGCAATTCGCTTTTTCACTGACTTTGCAAATCCTACAAAAGAAGTGTACTCATGGAATGATGGCTTCCAAAACTCTATTGACGAATTTGCCCAAGGTCGTGTTGCTATGATTTTTGCCTACCAAAGTCAGCTTGAAGAAATCGAAAGAAAGCGCCAAGGTAAACTCAACTATGGAATCACAACCATCCCGCAAATTGAGGGAAGAAACGAAGTAAATATTCCAAGGTATCAAGTACAAACAGTTACGAAAAAATCAAAAAATATAAATGAAGCCTGGGATTTCATTCAATTCATGACAACTCGACAAGAACAAGCTCAAAAATACGTAGATGCAACTAATAGACCTGCAGCACTTCGAACTATTGTGAACGAGCAACTAACCGATGATTCAATTGCAATGTTTGCACAGCAAATTCTTACAGCCGTAAACTGGTATCATGGTGACAATGCACCAGCAATGCGCCAAGCGTTTGCAGACATGATCACCAATATAACTCAAAACAGTGCATCGGTGATCGACCAAGCAAGAACAGCTGCGCAAAAGATCCAACAAACATACTAATATGAAAAAAATAATCGTCGCATTATCTATAACATGTATCGCAATTGCACTGATCGCGACTGGACAACCAGCTCAAGCACAACAAGAATTATACCGTCCTATCTCTGAAGAAGAGTACAATGCTCGTACACAAGGAGGAGACGAATGCGCATATAGTAATCCATTCTTGGTAAGTGTTGGAATTGAAGAAGGTACCCTAATAGCCTGCGGGTGTATTGATTCAAAAGCAGAAACTAAATGTGGTTTAAAAGAAGTAGGCATAACAATAACAAACTTTGGAAGAATAATTTTAGGAATTACCGGCTCCGCACTCTTGCTTATGTTTATCTACGGAGGAACCTTAATGATCATAAGTGGAACAACTGGAAAAGGAGACAAAAGAAGAAATCAAGGAAAAGATACCATTCAAGCTGCTATTACAGGACTTCTTATAATCTTTTGTGCCTGGATTATTGTTAACTTTATCGTTAACGCACTTACCGGTCAGCCGATCGATCAACAAGCAGAAGTATTTGACGCGCAAATTGGTGAACAACGCTAAAAGGTTATCAACACGCTGATTGACGCATAGCTCATCTATTTAGTATAATTAAATTGATTTTTAAAAATATCATATATCCATTTTGTGTATTAAAAAATATATAAGGTGGTCGAAAGGGGGTGACTCTATGCTAAAAAAACTTACAAGCCTTTCAGCAGGAGCTATGGTGTTTGCACTATCTGTTGCACCAGCACTTGCGCTTGAAACTGGTATCAACTATGGTACCGCAACTGGCCTAGGTAGCCGTGACGTTCGAGAAGGTGTGATGGGAGTAGTTCAAGTACTACTAGGTTTCCTTGGTGTTATCGCTATCATTATCATCCTTTGGGGTGGTTTCCGATGGATGACAGCAGGTGGAAACGAAGAAAAAGTAAGTGAAGCTCGAAAAATTATCAGCTCAGGTATTATCGGTCTTATCATTATCTTCATCGCATTCGCTCTTGCACAGTTTGTTATTACGCAGCTTATCTCTGCAACTGGAGCAGGAAGTTAAACACTTGGGTAACCAAGCAAAAGATCAAAGGACGGGGGTGGCACTATTATTTGCTACCCCTTGTTCATATAAAAAAGTATGACATACAAAAAAATCCTACAACTTTCTTTATTTTCAATACTATTTACTCTAATGGCAACGCCCGCATTGGCTCAAGCAGATCCATCATATGGACTCGAAACAACTCGACAAGGTGCTGGCATTACCAAAACAGAAGAAAGTCTTCCTCAAGTAATTGGTAGGGGCATCAATACCCTATTTGGCCTTGTAGGGGCAATTTTTCTTATCATAATTTTACTCGGAGGCTTCACCTGGATGACTGCAGCTGGCAATGAAGAAAAAGTTGCTACAGCAAAAAAAATGATCAACAACAGCATCAATGGTATATTGATTGTATTTCTTTCATATGCGCTTGTCTTTGTAATTCTCTTCGCTCTACGAGCTGCCTCAGAAGGATAACTGTACACCAATGACCAAGATGCAAAAAATTATTACCACCCTTACTCTGGCACTCTTGGTAGTGCCTTTTACCGTATCTGCATCTACATTTGATACAGTTAACAGTGGTATCAATGAAACCGGTCAAACAGCCGGCTTCCCTCAAGCTGACGAGCAGTACACTGAAGAATTCTTCACCCCTACCCTGCTTCGTTATGTACGTGGCATCACTATTCTACTTGGACTTATCTTCATGGCAATCATGATTTATGGAGGATTTCTCTGGATGTCAGCAAGAGGTAACGAAGCACAGGTAGAAAAAGCAAAGCAACTCCTAGTAGCTGCGCTAATTGGCTTTGGTATTGCACTGGGCAGTAGAATCATCGTTGAATTCATCTTACTCAACCTTCCAAACCCTGTAAGACTTCAATAAAATATGAGAAAAAAATTTCTTATTGTACTCATAACCACCCTTTCACTAGGTAGTTTACTTACCCCAGTCACACATGCTGCAAATATTTTTGATCAAGCAGAAACAGGATTAGAACAAGGCGCACAGACCACCTTCAATGAGGATGAACTTGATAGCTCTCAAACTGTTTTCACAGACAGAGCTATTTTTATAGTAAATTTTGTACTTGGGTTTATTTCAATCATATTTTTTATACTTCTTATATACGCTGGTTGGCTATGGATGACCTCTCAAGGCAATGAAGAAAAAATCACCAAGTCGCAAAAAATCAGCCGTGAAGTAATCATCGGACTACTTATTATACTATTTGCGCGAATCATCACCGCGGTACTAATCAGACAAGTTGATGAAGTTGCCACTACTCCCAACTACGACGAGACCTCAAGCCTAGATACAAGTGATAGTGGTCTTGCTGAGTAATCCACTAAAATACGTGCAGAAACTAGCGTAGTAGTGTATACTATTGGTATATCTACTATAAAATTGTATGAAAAAATTACTACTTTGCTTAACTGTTGGATTTGGTATTTTTACCTTCGGCCTTGCTACAACGCCAGCTCAAGCAGCTATCACAAACAGTATGATTGACGCATTAGAGCCTGTTGCTTTGCCACAAACTGATGAGCCAGGCGGAGAAGAGGTCCTCTTGGGACGAATTATTCAATTTTTTCTAAGCGTCTTTGGTATCATCTTTCTTGCGCTAATGATTTACGGTGGCTATACCTACATGAAAGCTCAAGGAAGGGAAGAAGAAGTCGATCGTGGAAAAAAAATCATCCAGTCAGCTGTAATTGGTATAATTATTGCTTTTCTAGCATATAGCATCACCTTCTTCGTCTTAAGTCGATTACCAGGTGCTGGTGGGGTTGGTGACACTCCTTCAGCTGAATCAGAAGAATAAATATGACAAAAAAAATCACACTATCAATTCTCTTACTTGTTTCGCTTTTTACCATCCTACCAATTGCTTCAGAGCAGGCAGTTGCGCAAGAAGAAACGACAAACAGTGCTCTTGATAGATTTCAACGCGTTGGCGAAGGCTTAGGAAAGGAAGAAGAAGAGCCACAGCTTGTTAACCAGATCGGCCTTATTATCAATTTCTTTATTTCAATTCTTGGTGTGCTTTTCATGATGCAGGCGATCTGGGCTGGCTACACCTGGATGACAGCACACGGCAATGAAGAAAAACTAGGACAAGCTAAGCGTGCACTTAGATCAAGTATTATCGGATTTATAATTACCATGTCAGCATACGCACTAAGTATTACTGTTGTATCTCGTATTTCATCAATTGCGAGTCAACAAGTCTCAGAAAGCGAATAACATATGTCTTTTTTACACTGTCACCTATCAAAACTATTACTACTAGCTATTCTAGTAGTAAGCGCTATAACAGCAGTTCCAACCACTGCTCAGGAACCAAGCAATGATCCAAGCGTACTACTCCGAGAAGCTGGACAAAGCTCAGGATTTCAAACCTTTAACGAAGACGAAGAACAAGTTATTGCCTCACGATTTATTGGTAATGTATACAGATGGTTTGTTTCATTTCTAGGGGTAGTCTTTATGACCTATATTATCTATGGAGGCTACACTTGGATGACCTCATCAGGAAACGAAGAAAAAGTAGCACGAGCAAAAAAGACAATAGGAAATGGCATATGGGGATTAATTATCATCCTTGCAGCATCCGGATTCCTCTACCTTGTGGATCAAGCTATTTCTATTGGGGGCAGTCAAAGCGTAGGTGTAGGAGGTAGCTAATATGAAAAAATACCTACTCACAATCGCACTTACACTATCTGCACTAATTGCAGCAGTTGCCCCACAGACAGTCCTCGCACAAGCAGGTGCACTTAATCAGGAGACATTTGCTGAAAAAGATCAGCAAGATCAAGCATTTATTGAGACCTCTGGCATCCAGCCAGTGCATATTTCAGTTGTGGTCGCTGCAGTAATTCGAGTCATGCTTACCTTCTTAGGTGTGATTTTTATTTGTTTAATGATTTTTGCTGGCTTTAGATGGATGACTTCTGCTGGAAACGAAGAAGCTATTTCAAAAGCAAAACGAATAATGATCGCAGCAATTATTGGTGTCGTAATTGTAATTTTAGCATTTGCTATCACCACCTTTGTTTTCGACACAATCCTAAAAGGAAGAAGCAATTATTACAATGTATAAAAAAACCCTGTCTTTTTGTTAAAGACAGGGCAATACTCATCTCCTCAAGTAGCGTGGTATTGGGTACACTCCTCCATGGTATGGGTACACCCAACTTGTAATAATTGGCTCTGTAAGCTCATCATCGCCCAGAAGTAAACCGACATCCAGTAGGGTGTCGTTTTCTGTTTTATCAATATAGAGCTTATCTCGGCCTGACAATCCAGTAATCCTACCTGCAGTAGCAGTTGCTTTTTTCTGCTGAGTACAAACAAGATTATAGTGCCCACGACCCAAGGAAATTTCCTTATACGAGCCTTTAGGCACAAAGACGTAGGCATAGTCACAATCTCCGTAGAAGGCGATCGTAACGTCATGATTGGTGGGATTCACCACGATACCAGTCTGAGCTTGGTAGTTGTGACATGCACAACCAGTACAAAAGACAAAGAGCAGACAACACACAAGAAATTTCATCGATAGCTCCTTTTTTGGTGTATTGAATCAATAAGACTACATAAAAAAGGCTCTTTTGTCAACCCACAAAAAATGCTATACTTGATAATAATATGAAATACCTACTTACATCCCTACTGCTACTATGTATGGCGCCACAAGCCTTTGCGCTAGTGAGCGATCAGTCACGATTCGATGAAAGCGACCTCAGACTACCTGGCGCAGACTTGCAGCTAGATATTGAAGAGGGCTCACGACCTATCGCTTCAATTTACTCACCTGGATTATTCGGCAGTGACCTATCGCTTCAAGAACGAATGATTAACCTTATTATTTTTGCACTCACCTTTTTAGGAATCATTTTCATCATCATGATCATCTATGCGGGATTTCTATGGATGACCTCGGGAGGAAGTGAAGATAAAATCTCAAAAGCAAGAAAAATAATAATAAGATCAATTATAGGTGTTGCAATCATTCTACTTGCCTATGCAATAACCATCTTTGTTATAAATTTATTTCTTGATACCTAACCACATGAAAAAAGTAGCACTACATTTCGCTTTATCTCTATTTATTTGCAGTATTTTTATCCCGTTCACCCCTGCATATGGATTAATAACTACCAGCGAAAGAACTGATGTTTCAACAGGAGAAGATGTAGAATTTAACTTAACTCCGCTCAAAGACCTATATGATCCAGTTGGTGATGTAGACGATGTTCCGTTTATCAAAAAAATATTTGACTACATCCGAGCAATTTTAGGTTTTCTAGCAATTATTTTTATTGCACTCATGATTTACGCTGGATACCTATGGCTAACCGCAGGAGGTAACGATGAACAAGCAAGTAAGGCCCGCCGCGTCATATCTGCTGCAATTATTGGAATTGCCATCATTCTATTTTCATACATGATCACCATATTTGTTTTTCGTGGTGCACTAAATGCAGCTGGATATTAAACAGCTACAATGAAGGGCAATAAAAATAACTTAATCGTAATTATAGCAATTGCGCTATACTGTATCGTATTTTGTACAATTACGATTCTCAAGTACACACAATTTGGATACAACGGGCTAGATCTGGCAATAATTAACCAGGTTTTTTTTACTACTGCGCATGGAGCGCCTTTTTCATCAAGTATCCATCCACCAAGCTACCTAGGTGACCATGTCACACCAATCGTACTCCTACTTGCTCCGCTATACGGTATTTTTGACAGTCCAATTTTTTTACTTATTATTCAAACCATCGCCCTTGCAGCTGCAGCCTGGCCACTATTTTTAATTGCACAAAAAATACTACCAAAAAAACTACACATCATCCCCTCTCTTGTTTGGCTAGTTAATCCATTTGTTCATAATATAAACTTATTCGAGTTTCACTTTCTTGCGCTATTACCTTTAGTAATATTTTTTTTAGTCTACTATTACAAAGAAAAAAAATTCCTACCATACTGCACTTTCCTAGTAGCAGCCTTACTAATCAGAGAGGATGTCTTTCTGATTCTCATTGCAATAGCAATAATTGCGCTAATTGAAAAAAGATCAATAAAATGGTGGCTCACACCATGTGCCCTGGGGATTGGTTGGTTTGCAATAGCATTAAGCATAAGTAAAATTTTCTCGGTTACAGGTGCCTACAAATTTTTACTTTACTACGCATGGGCCGGCAATTCTACATCAGAGATCATTAAAACAATCATCACTCAACCCTGGCTGCTAATACCAAAAATAATAAGCATAGGAAGTATTGTTGTAGTATTTGCATTACTTATGCCCATTGCTTTTACTGCACTAAGAAGACCCAAGTATTTACTGCTATCAGCACCAAATTTCATCCAACTAACAACTGGCACTAATTGGCAATGGCTTACTATGATACTTTTTACTCAGTATAGTGCCATGCTGCTGCCAGGTGTATTTATTGCTGGCATACATGGAGTAAGCACTATTATAGAGAGACTAAAAAATTCAAAGCACAAAAAACACTTACCGCTAGCCGGTCTACTAGCTAGCACATCTGTAGTATATGGATCAGTCATGCTTGGCCCTCTGCCTCAGGTGGCAACACAATTAAGTATCACTGAAGAAAGTAAAAGTCAGTGGCAACTCATAGAGAGCATACCAGACAATGCACATGTTGCCAGCGGATACAGCACACTTGCCCCGCTTTCATCGCGTCATCAGACTGCATCACTTCAGTATGTGTTCTTAAATGGACTTCAATTTCTGGGCTCAGACTATTCTCTGCCCAGTAGCACCGAATATCTAGTTGTTAATGACAATGACCTACTAACATATCAGCTTCAGTTCAAAAATAATAGCATCTATCAAGATCGATACAATCAAAGCAGATCGGGTTGGAATCAAATTATAGAACAATTCAACCTAAAAAAACGAGTTGGAAATCTTTCATTGTATCAAAAAAATTATCAACCAGAACTCACCTTTATTTCATTCAAAGAGCCGAGTGATCAAGTATTACAAAAAATAAACGAGATAAGCATAACAAGCATATCAAAAAAATCAAGCGATCTTGTACTTAGCTGGCAAGCCACTGAAACACTAAAGCATGATTACTTTCTTGAAATAAGCACCGATAAAACAAAAAGATATATACATCTAAGTTATGGAAATATTCCATACGAGAAATGGCCCATCGATAAAGCTGTTGAGATAACATACACTTTAACAGAAGAAGAAAAATCAAACTCTATAAATATATCGCTAGTGCATAACATCAAGGGTGGAATTGAGCTAGATACAAAGCGATCAATTACAGACTTTATAGACAGTCAACAAAAATATCCTATTGTAATGGAGTAACAGCAAAAAGTTGCACATCACCTTCAATAAATACTAGTTCAAATGGCAAATCTTCTACCACAAACGACAATTCAGAAGTCAAAAATAAATAAGTAATATTATTTCGAAGTAAAAAATCATAGGCAACCATACCTTTTCCACTTGATAGCAACTCTAATACATATCCATAAATATGTCGCTTAATCTCAGGAGCTACTGTTTCGTGCTCATGCGCATAATACACCGACTTACCAGTATAACCGGGCACAAAAAGTGATACATGATTTGGAGCAAGGACCACACCATCAGACAAAGGACGTAGTTTTTCAAACGCAGAAAGATAATTGCTATTCAGATAAAGCAGTTCTTTTGTTTCACCAGGGTGCTGAGTAAATAAATACACATCTCTTGTAAACGCAAAAAGTGGCGTTACACCAAATATCAAAATTATCATAAACCACCATACATGAAGTTGTGATAACAATCTCTGAAATCTCTCCTTTTGATAAATACTCAAACCTAAAATTAAAAACATTGAAAGTGCCAACTGCATCCCCTGTACATACCTGCTTTGAAATTGCACCGGTGAAGATAACAACAACAAACTAGCCATCAACCAACACAGCAACCATACACCTGCGCTATTGAGGCGATGTTGCAAAAAAAGCTTAACCGCATAGTAGAAGCCGCACAAAAGACCACCAAAACCAATAAAAATAAATAGCCAGTCAGGAGCTGGCGTTACATTCTGGGTTGCGCGCACTAAAATAACCTCATTCTGACGTAGTAGCCATACATGATACAAGGCTGAAGGTACTGAAATTAAAAAAAACAAAAAACCATATAGTACGTATTTCCAATTAATTGATTTACTCCTCAAGGTATCAATAACCACATACAGCAAAATCGCCCCATATAACACTGGTACATAATACGGATGAAACTGAAACAAAATCATTGCCGAAAACCCTGCGAAAACTATGTTAGACAACCTATAATTAGCAAAGCCAGATGCAAGCAGTAAAAACACTACCAAAGTAAGTGTAAGTGATGCAATAAAATGAGAACTTTGAAATAAGGTAAAAAATACACTAGCCTCAGACATCCACACATCAATTGGCCAATTATACGCTGCCGTATTATATACATCTATGGTATTAAAAAATGGAATAACATATACACCGACACCTGCAGAAAATAAACTAAAAATAAAAGCTGTCCTACGAAGTGCTATAGCAGAAAAAATATAAGAAGTAAAAAAGTAAAGCATAAAACAAAAAACAGGAATCATTAAAATTCTAGATAGATGAAATGCTAAAGCAGGAGACAAGGAAAAAAGATTACCAATAAAAGCAACTATAAACCACCAGACATTAAATGTCCCAATAGATTGCATCTCAGCAGTAAATAAATCCTTAACCGCTAGTGCACCATTTTGTAATTGAAAAATATAAGAGTAATAGACAGGAATATCTCCAGGTGTAATTGCATGTAAACCAAGATACGACAAACCTTCAGGTGTGAAGTACCAGCCTATTAAATATGGAAGAGTCGTTATCAGTATAATTAAAAAAGACATCGCCCATACGATACGAAACTCTTTTTCTAAAAATTTTACTAAAAAATCCTTCATAAAACCTTATAAACAAAGACTTCATCACTCTGATAAATAAGCTCCAGGTACTCTTTATTGGCTGGCAAATACTCACCCAGCGATTGCTCTGCTGGTCCCCAAAAAAGATGAGTTATGTTATTCCGATGCAGAAAATCTAGATCTCTCTGCACTTCACGATTTCTAGAAAAAAACCACGCCACCTCTTCTTGACGCTCTTGAAAAAATGGGGTCTCCACTCCATGACCAACATACACTGTCTTGCCAGAGTAAGCTGGCAAAATATTAATCAAACTACTGGAAGAGTTAAAAACGACAATCTCTTGATCAAGTGAATGTAAAAAATCAGCAGCAGCCACAATATCTTCATCAACATAGGCTATCCCTCGATGATCGAAATAAATATACACCTGTGACGCTATTTGAAATAATGTTGCACCAGTAAGCATGATAATAGCAATGGATACAATAACACTTTTCCAATACAATCTTAAAGAGTCATACCACTTCTTGAGCTCTGGTAATAAGTATAGCGCTGAAAGAACAACAACCACGTGCAAACCAGCAGTCATACGGCGCTGATAATCAACTGGAAAATATATAATTAAGATATGCACTACGAGCCAAACAAATAAAAACTGATGTTCTACTGAAAGCACTCTTTTTAACGATTTCCATAGCGCGATCAAAGCAACAATTCCCAAAATACCGTAACTAAAAAATGTTATCCAAACAGGTGTTGTAAAAGTTAAGTTTTGCAAAGCTCGAATTTGAGTTACCCAATCAAATCGCAATAAGTACAGGTAGTAAACAATGGAAGGCAATGAAAGAAATAAAATTATCAAACCGTGGGAAAAATAAGCCACTGGAAACTTTTTACTTCTAATCCAGGATACTACCCCGTAACACAGCAGCACTGAATAAACACTAATGACATGAAAGGGATGAAAAGAAAAAAGCAACAAAGCACAGCAACCTGCAATGATACTAGCCACATATTTTTGAGTCTTCATAAAAGATATTGTTGCCCAAAAAATTCCAAGTAATAAAAGCAGAGATACAATAAAATGAGGTGAGGTATACAAAGTTAAAAAAGTAATCGACTCTGGAACCCATAAATCCATTGGCCAGTTAAACACCCCGTTCTCGTAGTTACCAGGATATCGTACAATTCTATCTAACAACAAAAAGCCTGCACCTGAAGAAAAAAGTAATAATATCAAGCCAAGCATCTTATCTCGAATGCTATTATAAAAAATACCAACAAAGCGATATAGAAAAATGATCGCCACTGGTATTAATAACAGCCTAAAAACCACAAAAGACCATTCTGGGCTAAGCGAAGTAATTCGAGCAAACCATCCTACCACAAGCCAGAAAGAACTTAAAAATACCACATGGCCATCAGGAGAAAATAAATTACGAAATAGAAACTCACCATCCTTAGCCTGCAAAATATAGGAATAGTACACAAACCAGTCATTAACTGCGGTAAACTGAGTAAAAGTAAATACACTCCCCTCTGGACGAACAGCCAACCCATATAATAATGGCAAAATGCTAAGAAGCTCAAATACAACAATGCATAATAATAAAAATCGCCACTCTGACCTACTAAAAAGATTTTTTAAATAAGTAAACATGTAGTTACCTTAGAAAAAAAAGTAATGGAAAATAAACACATCAATAAAAAAATAAAAACCTAAAACAGTTAAAATAATAAGAGAAAAACGCACAGTACGTAATTTTGTAATGGCAAAGGCAAGTAGTAAACATAGTAAAAAACCTACACTGTGTCGATGAATTTCACGAGGTTGATATAATAAAGGCCAGGCATATATCAGCATAAAAGACCCATGAATAAGTACTAATGTTGTCTCTACAGATTGCTTTTGAAAAAAAGTAAAAATACTAACACCAACCAAAAACAGCATAACAACTAGCCAGACTGCAACGAACCAATCAGAAACATAATGAGGATTAACAATTGCAACAACAAAACGCTCAATCCAAGCAATAAAAGGTGTACGTAAGTTTAACCCTGACATTGCCACATATTGCTGGCTACCAAACCAATAGCCAAGCAAAAGCTGCCATACCCAAAAAGTAATAGCTGGTATAGCATGTATAAAAACTGACCGCTTTGCCGTCAAAAAACGATTAGTAACAAAGTGGTACAAAGTTATAGAGAGTGGAATCAACAATGTAATTTCTTTGGTCAAAGCTGCCAGCGTGAAACAGGTCACCATCAAAAAACTGCGTTGTCGAGTATACATATACCAACCCATAATAGCAAAAAAATATGCTAATGGCTCAGCTAAATTTAGCGTATAAGAAAAAAGTAAACCGGGATAAAGCCCATACACCAAACTCCAATAGGTAGAAAGGTTATAGCGCAACAAAATTTTTGAAAGAAGATACACTGATCCAATAATTGCCAAAAAATTTACTACCAAGAAAACCCAGCCAAGAATTGCTAAATTACCAAAACCAGATAATACATGCAGTGTCAAAGGATAAACGATTCGCTGTAAACGCCAGCGTGGGTTGTCTACAAGTGAGTCAAGCTTAAAAGGCTGATGGGCAGCTGTATAAAACATTTGACCATCGTACCCAGTTGGGTCATCAACACGATACACTTGCCCCAAAGCAACTGAAACATTTTGCTCATACCCAAATGCAGCAAAGCTTGTCACATCCCAACTATGCCATGATAAAAAACCTATGGTAACAAAAAAATAAATAATAGCCACTATAACAGCGGGTAAATAAATCCTTCGCATGAACAATATTATTTTTTAAAAAAAGTAATAAATAATAACCAAAGCGTATACATTCCATCTTTCCAGGAAATTTTCTTACCCTGAGAAAATGTTCGTGGACTATACGTAATTGGTACCTCTACTATTGAATACCCAGCACGAACAAAGCCAATGGTTAACTCTACCTCACATCCAAAACGCTCTTCACTCAACTGAGTTGGTAGACATTTTTTGTAAAATACCTTCTGACACGTAAGCACATCCGTAAGACTAGTGCTGTACAAAAAGTTGGTCACCAGATTAATTACTCTATTTCCCCAATACATATACCACTTACCACGAGGATTATCCTGCAAAAGACGCGATCCATACACTACCGGCGCTTCGTCAAGCTTGTACAACAACACTCGCAATAAGCCTGGATCATACTCTAAGTCTGCATCTTGAATAGCAATAATATCACCTTTTGCATGAGAAAATCCTGTGCGAAGCGCAGCACCCTTACCTCGATTGGTCTTATGAAAAATAACCTCATGTCTACTTGCTATCAACTCTAACAATTCTCGAGTGCCATCTGTTGAACCATCGTCTACAAAAATCAGTTCTACATCATCAATACCATAATCTGTATTTTCTAAAGAAGAAACAACTGATGCAATATAGTGTCGCTCATTATAAACAGGAACTACTACTGACAATTTCATATCTACTTAAAACGTAAACGTAATACTGCCAAAAAACTTTCAAAGAAAATTGAAAAAGAAAACTTTGAGACACCATGTTCACGCTCTGTAAAGACAATGGGAATCTCCTTGATCTGATAGCCTAACTTATGTGCATAATATGTAGTCTCAATCTGAAAATTATATCCAACTGAACTCAGTTGCTGCTCAAACACATCACGAGCCGCTTTGGCACTGTAACACTTAAAACCCCCTGTTAAATCCTTGTAGGGCAACTGCAAAATAAACCGAGCATACATATTGCCAAAGTAACTAATAGCACGGCGTATAACATTCCAATTTTTTATTGACCCATCTTTTATATATCGTGAACCAAGTACCAAATCACAAGTCTTAATGTGCTCAAGAAGCTTTGGCACAACAGCCGGATCATGGGACATATCAGCATCCATTTGAATAATAGTTGAAGCACCATGCTCTAGCGCATATTTAAATCCAGCACGATAAGCCGGGCCAATACCCTGCTTACCCTCACGCTGAAGTAAGTGGAGTTTTTCATAACGTTGCTTCAAATCTACAACTATTTGACCAGTGCCGTCTGGTGAATTATCATCAACAATCAATATCGAAATATCAGAAATATAAGAAAACAAAGCCTCAATAAGCAACGAAATCGTCTCACGTTCATTATAGGTTGGAATTACTACAAAATTCATATTATTGCTTAAAATCTTTACGCAAAGCCACCACTTTTTTTATATACTCTAAAGCTACGGAAAAAAATGGCAATCTCGTTTTTACTGCAACACGTGGCTCCTTCCAAACAACAGGAATTGCCTCTACAGTATACTTTTCATGCTCTGCTCGCAACACAAGCTCGGAATCAAAAAACCAAGTAGTGTTGCCAATATTTGGCAAAAGTGAGAGATACGTTTTTCGAGAAATCCCCTTGAATCCACATGGAGCATCTCCAATCTTTGTCCTGAGCAACATACGCAATAAAATTCTATAACCACGCGAAATACACTTTCTCAATAATGTTCGTTCTACGATTGAATCAACATGATATCGTGAACCATACACAACATCCACGCCTGATTCTAGTTTATCTAACAATCTCGGTAGTGCCTCAAGATCAGTGGCTAAATCAGCGTCCATAAACACATAGTGCTGTGCATCACAGGAATTCCATGCCGCTCTAATTGCAGCACCTTTCCCCTGTTGGGCAACAAATAAATATGTGATATCATCTCGATCCTTCAAAAAAGTTTTTACAATAGAAGCTGTGTCATCCTTAGAATTATTATCAGCAACAACTATAGTATAACTACCAGCTTCAAAATGCTGCTCGCAAAAAGCAATTGTCTTTTCAAGACTAGCTTTAATCAATTCTTCTTCATTGTAGGCTGGAATAGCCAAACAAAATCTATACATACATGTACATTAAAAACAGAAACCCCTCCCTACTCCTGACTCGTAACACGATAAATCTTATACTTATCACCTTCAAAGGCTAATTCGAAATAAATATTGTTCGTTAATTGTCGATCAAAATCAACATGTCTATCAACCTCCACTAGAACATACTTCGCATCAAAGAGTATGGTAATAGTTTTATACAGCTCATCAGCAGCACGACCCTCAACCACATCGACATAGCGTCTAAATAAATCCTGATCTTCAAAGTAAAAAAACCTAGGATCAAGGCCTGCAATATAACTATTTTTCTTATTATTAAAAAATAACATAGGAAAATGATCCCAATCAGTATGAAATACCACATCGCGTTCCATACTATTGTCAGACAGCCATCTAGATTCCTCAGCTAATCGAGTGGGCTCAAAACCATATGCAAAGGACTGTCGAACCGAAGTAACTGACAAGAAAAATATAGGCAATAAACCTACAAACACAACTACTCCAACATATCGAAGCATGTGCTGTAGTTTATGAGAACGTAGTTGCAACCAGCGTTGAACTACAAGCGCCATTGCCACAACTGTAAATGGTGCAAAATATTCAATGTATCGCTGAGAAGAGAGGGTTAATACCATGAAACCATAAGCTGTCACAATAAAAAACCAACTGTACGAGTCGTGTTTTCGTGGTGTTACTACAAAGGCAATAGTCGTAAGAAATAGTGCCAGCAAAAGCAATCCTGCATCACCAACAAACGACTGCAGTGCATAAGGGTGCCATTCTCCCCCAACACCAATTCCACCATGAGCATCAAGAACTGCTATCTGAAATACTTGCTGCCAAAAAAATCCTAAATTTGATGGAAAATATGGATTTAAAACAACGCCTAAACCACAACCAATAAAAGTGGCAGATAATGACCAACCGTCGTGCTTCCAAGTCCGACGCCAATATTTTTTAATTCTCCATCGCTTGTGGGTCAATAACTCATGAACAAATCGAACAACAATATGACCTATAACAAGAGCTGGTAATATCGGCCAGCCCCCATACGTCCAAGTGTAAATAAAAGACACTATTAATAAACCATAATGACGTCGATGGAAAAGACACCATAAACCAATAAACAAAACCAACAGCGAAACAACAGGGACTTTTGCCAGCTCAACTCTAAACAAAAACGGTGACTGTAAAAACAAAAAAGCAACATACCAAAAAGCGCCCTTAACTCGCATTGACCGCAAAAACCAAAGAAGCACTAATGCCAAAAAAACCGTCAAAACAATGGTTGCAACCACTATTCCCGTCAGCTCTCCAAAAAAATATGAAAAAGGTAGAAGAAAAATATGATACAAAAAGTGATGATCAGTGTATCCCTGCGCCAAGGAAGTAAACGGGAGCCATGGAAAAGAAGCATTAGTGCCATACTCTACTAAAACAGAAGGCATCGCTGCATGATAAAAAGCATCTGGATCAGCAAAACCACCACCCCAGCGTACAAATATACCCAAGGCAGCTACTAAAAAAGCCAAGGTAACGTACTGCAACCAAGGCAATGAGCTCCAATGCATTTTCCCTTCAATTTTTCTTAATTTCATGGTCTTAGTATATCAAAAAAGTAGCTTATTAAGCAATAAAAAGGCTACTTAGTAAATTGCTCAGCCAGCACACAAAATGGTATACTGTCTCAACACAACAGTAACTAGATATAAATACCAAACATATGGCAGGACACTCAAAATGGTCTCAAATCAAACATCAAAAAGGCGCCAATGACGCAAAGCGTGGTGCATTGTTCACCAAGCTAGGCAATGCTATCACCATGGCAGCAAAAAGTGGCGGCGGAGATCCTGATATGAATTTTTCTCTACGACTAGCAATCGACAAAGCAAAAGGCTCAAATATGCCAAAAGATAACATCGAGCGAGCAGTTAAGCGTGGTACCGGCGAGCTAGAAGGAGCTGCTATTGAAGAAATAACCTATGAAGGGTTTGCCTCAGACGGCATTGCGCTAATTATCGAATGCCTAACCGACAATCGAAATAGAACTAGCTCAGAAATAAAGTACGCTCTCACAAAAGCTGGCGGTAGCCTTGGTGGACCAAATGCAGTTAGCTGGATGTTTGATCACGTCGGAGTAGTTGAAACACAAAAAATAACAGAAGAACAACAGCTCGAGTTAATTGATGCAGGGGCTAATGATTTTTCTCAAGAGGATCAAGTAACTCATATTTTTTGTTCACCTGCAGATCTACAAAAAATCAAAGATGCCGTAGAAAAAATTGGAAAAAAAATCAATGCAGCTGAAATCGAATACAAACCAAAAGAACCAAAAGCACTCTCTTCAGAAGAAGCTGCTAAGTTTCAAAAGCTATACAGCACACTAGAAGAGCTTGACGATGTAAGTAATATCTACACCAATGCCGAGCTCAGCGAGTAAAATAATTCTTGGGATTGACCCAGGCCTTGCAGACACTGGCTATGGAATTATTGAAAAAAAGGGCAGCTCCCTTATCTGCAAAGAGTATGGCAGCATAAAAACCAAAGCTGGCGTAGCGCTGAATAAGCGACTAGTATCTATCGCAAAACAACTCAACCAAATAATATCAGAATACCAACCAGAAATTATTGGAGTTGAGCAACTATTTTTTTGTAAAAACGTAAAAACAGCACTTGCAGTTGGCCATGCACGTGGAGTTGTTTTATTAACTGCCGCACAACACAATATCGCCCTCCAAGAATTTACACCACTACAAGTAAAATCAGCTATTACTGGATATGGTCAAGCAACAAAAAAACAAATCCAACACATGATTAAAACCACATTAAATTTAAAAAAAATCCCAACCCCGGACGACGCAGCAGATGCACTTGCTATTGCCATCTGTTGTACAACTAAAAAAATATCATAATCTCTTATGTCAAACGAAATACGCAAAGACTATATACAAGAAAAATACGTACTCATCGCGCCACGACGTGGCAAACGCCCTCATGATGTAGAAAAACCAGTTCGCGAAGCAGTAAACAAAGCATCCTGCGTATTTTGTCCGGAAAACATAGCTCAAGCTGGCACTGAATTACTTACATCTAAAAACACCCGAAATAAAAAAGAACCCTGGGCGATAAAAGTAATCGCAAATAAATTTCCCGCAGTAACTCCCAACAATAAAAAGGCATATGGCTACCAAGAAGTAGTCGTTGAAACACCAAAACATGAAGCAGAAATTGAAGATCTTTCTACCGATCGTATCGCAGAAGTGTTAAATGTATACGCCAAAAGAACAAAAGAGTTGTCTAAAGACAAAAAAATCAAATACATAATTATCTTCAAAAATTACGGTGGTGCGGCTGGCGCATCACTTCAACACGCTCATTCACAAATTTTTGCCTCAGAATTTGTACCACCACATCTACTTGATAAATCTGCCAGAGTACATACATATCACAAAAAACATGGCACATGCATTTACTGTGAAGTGATCAAAAAAGAACAGAAATCTCCACGATTTATTACTGAAGATAAAAACGTAATCGCCTTTTGCCCTTGGGCTCCAATGCATAATTATGAAGTATGGATTATGCCAAAGCGACATGTTGATAATATCACCCAGCTAACCAAATCTGAGAGACAGAGTTTTGCACAAATCATGAAAAAAATTCTTAAGAAAGTAAATGACATCGGACTGCCATACAATTACTACTTTCACCAAGTTATCGATGACAAAGATCAGCACCTCTATATGAAAATCAAACCACGAGGCTCTGTCTGGGCAGGCGTAGAAATCGGATCAGGACTAATTATCAACCCCATTTCCCCAGAAACAGCTGCCTCATTCTACAAAGCAAAATAAAAATGGCAATATTTTGTGAAACTACTCGTAAAAACGAAAAAAAATCATGTAATAGTGAAAAAAACCCTATTTGTCAATAGTACAGAAAGATGGTAAAATTGGTGCGTAAGCTTTTGATAATAAACGCACAACAATGCCAATTTCTGGACTTACTCCCAAGCAAAATTCACAATCATGGAGAAAAAATAGCTCTGGGAAAAAACAACCATCTCGCCTCACAATCTACACAGGCGGTAACCGCAAAAAACAACCCAAAGACTCTCGACACTATCGACCAAAAAACACTGGCAAAAAAATTGCCATTGCTCTGATGGTTCTCTTTGGAATTGGAGTAATTTTTGCAATTGGCCTCGTTGCCTGGGCAACACGTGATCTACCAGATCCAAATAAAATTATTGATCGCTCAGTAGCTCAAAGTAGTAAAATTTTTGACGAATCAGGAGATAACTTACTGTATGAAATCCATGGAAATGAAAAACGAACACTGATTGAACTAAGTGACATCCCTGAATACGCAATTCAAGCAACCCTTACAGCAGAAGACAGAAATTTTTATGAGCACAGTGGAATTAGCGTGACCGGCATCATCCGATCTGTGTTTATCAACCTAACTACAGGCAGCCGGGTTGGTGGATCTACGCTGACACAGCAGCTAGTAAAGCAAGCGATTTTATCTTCTGAAAAAACCTACACGAGAAAAATCAAAGAAGCTATTCTTGCCTACCAAATTGAAAGAAAGTTCACAAAAGATGAAATCTTAAAGCTCTACTTCAATGAAATTCCATACGGCTCTGTAACCTACGGCATAGAAGCCGCCGCTGAAACCTATTTTGGAAAAAGTGCAAAAGAAATCACTCTTGCTGAAGCAGCCATCCTCGCTGCCCTTCCTCAGCGACCAACCACATACTCACCATACGGCAGCAACACCGATCTTCTCTATGGTCGTCAACATTGGATACTGGACAGCATGGTAGAACTTAACTACATCACTGAAGCAGAAGCTACAGCTGCAAAAAATGAAGAAATAACCTTCAAAGAACGAACAGGTGACATCAACGCACCTCATTTTGTACTAATGGTACGAGAATATCTTGCAGAAACTTACGGAGAACTTGCAATCGAACAAGATGGGCTTCATGTAGTTACAACCCTTGATACTGAGCTACAAAAAATCGCTGAAGAAACCGTAACAGAGTATGCCGAAAACAATGCTGAGCAATGGCAAGCATACAATGCAGCACTAGTAGCAATAGACACTGCAACTGGACATATTCGTGCCATGGTTGGGTCAAAAGACTTCTTTGGAGACGCTTTTCCTGAAGGATGCACCCCTGGCGCTAACTGTAAGTTCGACCCTCAAGTAAACACAACCACCAGACTTCGACAACCTGGGTCATCATTCAAACCAATTGTATATACAGCAGCATTAAAAAAAGGATTCACAACAGAAACCGTGCTTCAAGATGTGGAAACTGTATTTAAAAACTACGATGCCACCGACTACACTCCTCACAACTACGACCTACAAGAACATGGACCAGTTACGATGCGAAAAGCACTTGCAGGATCACTTAATATCCCTGCAGTCAAGGCAATCTATCTCGCAGGTATTGATAATGTACTCGATCTCGCTGAGGACCTTGGCTACACATCACTAACTGATCGTAGTCGCTTTGGACTATCACTTGTACTCGGTGGTGGAGAAGTGAAATTAACGGAGCATGTAGCAGCATTTGCGGCACTAGCCCAAGAAGGCAGTCTACACCCTGCAAACTTTATACTTGAGGTTAGAGATAAAAACGGCAATGTTTTAGAAGAGTATAAACAACAGGATAAAAAGGTACTAGAAACACAAACTGCACGACAAATTACTGACATGCTCTCTGATAACAGCGCCCGACAATATATATTTGGTGCTCAAAATAAGCTAAACCTAGGCAACCGACCAGTTGCAGCAAAAACTGGAACAACAAATGATTATCGTGATGCATGGACAATTGGATACACTGCCCAACTAGCCGCAGGTGTGTGGGTCGGCAACAGTGATAATAGCACTATGAAGCGTGGAGCAGCAGGTGGAGTCGTAGCTGCACCAATTTGGCACAGCTTTATGCAAAGAGCACATGAAGGAAAAGAGGTTGTACAATTCATAAAACCTGAACCAATAAAAACCGATAAACCGTCACTCACCGGGGCTATTGCTGATGGTGTAGAAGTAAAAATTGACACCTTTACTGGAAAACTTGCAACAGAATTTACGCCAGAGCATCTAATTGAAGAAAAGAAATTCCAAGACGTCCACTCAATTCTTCACTATATCAATAAAGATGACCCGCAGGGTGATGCCAAGCCAGATCACAATGATGAACAGTACCAAAGATGGGAAGAAGCTGTGCTAAAATGGGCAGAAGAGCAAGAACTAACCCTAGAAGAACCGCCAACAGAATTTGATGATGTACATACACAAGAAAATCAACCAACGATCTCAATTACTCAACCTGCAAACAATCAAACAATCAACAACCGAGAATTCAGCGCTCGAATAAACGCTTCCGCACCTCGAGGCATTGAAAGAGTTGAATACTACTTAAATGGTCAACTACTGCAAGAAGTGAGTGAAGCACCTTATGAGCTTAACACTATCATTGGAGACATTGGAGTAAGTAAAGGTTTTTATCCATTCAAGGCTATTGCATATGATGACGCAGATAACAGCAGGTCGTATGAAATTGAGCTTAATCTTCAACTCGAACAACTTAGCTCAGAATTTAATTGGAAAACTCCACAAAATGGCACGACCCTACATCCAGAAGCTTTCCCACTCACATTATCAGCTGACCTCACAAATACCAGCAACATTAAACAAATAGATGTGTTCTATCGAACTAACAATGGCCCACAGCAACTCATCGCCACTGTACGACAGTTCCCTGGATCACAACTAATCACTCGCTGGAGTGTACCACCTCAACCAGGCGAACATCGTCTTTCTGCTGAAATCACTACCAATTCTGGGCTAAAATATCGAGGTCCAGAAATCACCTTAAGCCTACCCCAACCAACCACACCTGAAGAGACTGAAGAATAAATAAATGCTACAGCAATTAAAAAAAATCGTCCTTGCATGTTGTCTTGTGATGATTTTTTTTATTGGCTTCACACTCCTGCTCGGACTTGCTCCCGGTTGGCACAAACAACACACTCCAGTCGAAGCCTTAGAAAAATTTTCTCAGGAGCGAATCAGTAGTCAAACAGAAAACCTGGTACTCTATCTTCGTAGAAAAGTAGAACTAAACACCTCTTATTACTCCGACAAAGAAATACTTCATCTGCAAGATGTACAAGAGCTAGTCCAGCAAGCAAAAAAAATAGTCATTCTACTACTTGCAGTTATTGTTTTCACCCTTCCACACAAAAAAAGTAAAACAACCCGAGAACTACTGCGACATAGCGCTACAATCAGTATCGGTATTATAATTGCCGTGACAGTAGTAATAGCAGCATTTTTTGAGCCACTTTTTCTTAAGGCACACGAAGTACTATTTAGTAATGATGCCTGGTTGCTAGACCCAAGCCATGAGTCGTTAATTGTAATTTTCAGTCCGGAGGTATTTATGGGGCTTTTTATTCAAGTTGGCATACTGACTATACTAGCAAACATTCTCTTAACGTTAATATGTACTAAAAAATCCTTAAATAAGCAAAAAAGTAACACGTAACTCTGCTAGATTATTGACAATATATAAAAAATATGCTATACTATAGCGTTAATTTTTAATACTTTTCTATGATGGAAAAAGCAAAAAAATTACGCTATCACACAAGTATAGCCCCTCTTCTGTTTGCCGTAGTCATAACTCTCCTGCCCTCATCAGTGGAAGGGTTAACAAGATACGCCAAAAATAGCAACGATACTATCTTAGAACTTCGCACAGAAATTCTAAATCAAAAACAAAACATCCTACCAAGACCAATGCCAAATAACCCAGAAGGCTTTGGTTCGTTTGATATTATCTCTAGCAATACCCAACTTAAAAGCAACAAAGTTATCATAAGTAACTGGACAAAAACAGGTGGTCCAGGATCAAAAATACTACTTGCAGGAAGTGCCATGAATACTTCTGATTTACGTTTTAAAATTACTGGTAAGTACATAAATGGTGGCACTGTATCTCAAACAGTCCTACCAGACAACACAACAAGCAACACCGCCGTTATAACTATTCCAGAAAATTTTGCAAAAGACTCAATATATGTTGTTTGGCCTATGATTAATGGCGCTGAAGGTCCAGCAATCTCAATTAATCAGTCAACAATTCAATGGGTTGATACAAATCATGCATACAATGGTGGCACCATTGGTATTTTTGGAGAAAACCTGATCAATGAAGCAACGGGAGCATCTCATGTTTTGCTAACTACGACCAGAGAAGACAGCTACACTTGGCTTGAAGTAACATCATCAAATCAATACCATCTTGAAGCAAAAATCCCTGACACCCTTAAACCAGGTCGATATATTGTATGGACACATAATGGTTATGGTGGCGACCTTGGCTGGTCACAATCAAAAGAAATCAGTATTAGCAAAGAAGCGTTCTGGGCTAGCCATTCACAAAATATTATAAATGTTAAAGATCATGGAGCAAAAGGTAATGGTAAAAGTGACGATACAAATGCTATCAACCAAGCAGTTGAAGCAGCAAAAAAAATAGCGCCATCTACACTATACTTCCCAAAGGGCACATACATATTCACTTCAGGTTTTGAGGCTCCTAGCAATGTAACCTGGAAGGGTGCTGGCATGGCAAATACAATACTTAAAGCAGGCGAACAAATACAAAATGAACAAAATTTTTACAAACAAAGATTTTGGAATATTGGTGGAAATCATGAAGAGATAAATATTGCAATCGAAAACATCACGATTGACATGAATAGAGCATACAATCCTACATGGAACCTATATGATGCCTTTGCAATAAGAATTCAGTCGTCATTGCATAGAAAAAATCTAAGACTATCAAATACTACAATTAACGCAGCTCCAGCAGGATGCCTAAACTCTCAAATCGACGGCTTACTACTTGAAAACTTTACTTGCATCGGCGGTAATAACTTTCTTCGAACATCAAAAAATGTAACCATCACAAACAGCACCTTCCTATCTACTGATGACGCAAACTCTATCCTTACCTTCTGGGGCGGAGAAAATATCTCAATTAATAACTCCCAATTCAAAGATTATAATCAAAACACTGAAAATGGCCAGGGCAGGGGCCGTGTATTAGTCACCCAAGGAACCTGGGGTAGTGTTAATAATATATATTTTGGTAAAAACCAAATCACCGACTTTGCTCCTCGAAAGTGTCCTGTAGATGATTACTACTGTGTTGATCAAAACTCAGGCGAACAAGTGTTGTTTGAAAACAACAATATCTTAAATGAAGGAATAATAAAACAAGCACAATCAAACAAGCTACAAATAGAAAAAATGCTAAGCACAAAGCATTGGCATGAAAATGCTAGTGTTGTAATCTTGTCCGGAAATGGCGCAGGTCAAACAGCTCAAATCAAGTCAATCAATGACAATGGTGAAATAGAGCTCAAAGAAGAGCTACGAGTGATTCCAAGCAAGGGTGACAAAATCATAGTCGCAAATATCACTGATCATGCAGTCATTTACGACAACTACTTTGATGGTGACTCAGACTACAACACAAGAAAAACTGCATCTGCCGGTGTTGAGTTATATGGAAATGGCCACAACATTATCATTGATTCAAATAAATTTAACGAACTACGATCAGCCTTATACATAGTTGCTAACCATAAAAAACAAAAGATCGAAGATACTTACACCCTACGACCAAATTACTTTGTCACCGTTAAAAACAACAGCATCACAAATACACACAATGCTACGATCCTGGCTATTGATAAAAGTGATAATTATCAAGAATACAAAGATGCCGTAAAGTTGATTGGTATTCTATTTGATAAAAATACTGGATCAAACACCATAAACCACGGCGAATACATAAAAGATGAACATCAATCAATTAGCAACTTTGCTGATAATGATTCAACATATGCCAACAATCAAATTGTTATAGACAACCGTACGGTAAACGAGCAGCCACAACCGAACAACCCTCCAAAATTTGATGCATCTAATTATTACAATATAACCAGAGATAATGCCTTTACCAAGCAATTATTTAGCATTAGTGATGAAAATATAGAATCACTTACACTGACAGCAGTAACTGACAGTGGCGACACTCTTGAAGATATTGATGCAAAAATTGTCTACAACCAGAGTAAAAAGGCCTACGAATTCAAGTGGATGGCAAAACAAGAGTTTGGAAAAATTGGCCCACGGGGTAGCAGAATTGAATTTACCGTCACCGCTACTGATATTCATGGGGCCAAAAGCTCGGTACCATTTGTCTTAATTATTAAAATAGACGAAGTACTTCCTATACCTCCAATCACAAATACTCCTCCAAAATTTAATGATAACGATCATTATCGAAAAATTAACAACGGAAAATATCTGTCTGAAATATTTAAAATAAGAGACAATGAAAACGATGATGTAATCGTAACAATAGAAAATGAAAAAGGAGAATTAGCGACAAATATCAATGCGGTAATACTCTATGATAAAAACAAAAAAACACATACCTTCTACTGGAAAGCAGACAAAACACAGGGTACCGATGATTCTAGAGGGAGCCGAGTTGGCCTAAGAGTTGTAGCAACTGACTCCAAGGGAGCATCGAGCAGGGTAAAATTTGTAATCATTGTTAAATAAACACCGTATAAAAAAGAGCTCTAAATATAGAGCTCTTTTTTATTTATAATCTACTACTACCTACTGTTTAATAGGCATAATAATATAGGTATAATCACTTTCTTTTTCAACCGGCAATAACACAACTGGACTATCTCCATCAATAACCTTCAGTACGACTTCAGTCGCCTTTGAATTACTTAAGCCATCAAGCAAATAACGATAATTAACAACAACATTATTAGTTTCTCCAGTACAATTAGCACTCAAAGACGAGGTGCTCTCTCCTAGTTGTGTATTGGTTGATGAGACCGTAACAGTTCCCTCTCCTGGATCAAATCCCAAATGCACATCATATATACCACTGCGAGCAAACAAACTTGTTGCTTTTACAGCCTTAGAAAACTCTGAAACATCTAACGTAGCTGTAGTTTTTGAATCTTGGGGAATTATTTGCGTATAATCCGGATACTGACCATCTACCAATCGTGACACCAATTCAATAGAATCAAGCACAAACATGATTTGGTTATCAGAAACATAAATTGACACACTCTCAACTTCAGATAAGGATGCTGGATCTTTTAAACTACCCATAATACGCATCAACTCTTGCAAGGCACGAGCTGGGACAGTAATCCGCTTCTCGCTCTGCAAACTTGAAGTATCAAGTGCAACCCTTTTTTCTGCCAAACGATAGCTATCTGTAGCTGCCAAAGTAAGCATGCCTTCTGAAAAAGAAAAAAGCACACCATTAATTTCTGGACGAGTTTCATTTGCAGAAACTGCAAAAATTACCTGGCTTAAAGCCTGTCGCAACTTCTTATAGTCAATCACATATGGTGTCACCTTCTCTATTTCTGGAATCACTGGAAAATCACCAGCACTCTGACCTTTAATTTTAGTAGAAGAGCTGCCACAACTAACGGCAAGCACCTGATCTTCGTCTTCAGTTGACGGAGCACTAAGGTCAACGCGCTCTTTTGGCAGTAAGTTCACATAATCAGCTAATAATCGAGATTGAACTGTAAAATCTCCAGTTTCCTCAACCTTGCCGCGTACCACACAGCTAACCCCAAGCTCAAGATCAGTTGCCATAAGCTTTATAGATCGATCTTGCACTTGAAACAAAATATTATTCAAAATAGGAAGGCTAGAGTTCTTAGAAGCAATATGACTTACTACAAAAAGACCTTGATTCAAATTCTCTTGAGTACATGAGATTTTCATATGCTACTTCTAGTTAACTAATTATAAAGCTTTTCACGAATGAGTTTTACATCCTGGATAATCTTTTCATCGCTATCCAATAGCTGCGAAATCTTAGTAAACGCGTGAATTGCCGTGGTGTGATCTCGGTTTCCAACCTCATGACCAATTGCTGGGTATGATGTCTTAAGCTCTTCTCGCATCAAAAACATTACAATTTGTCGAGGTTGTGCTAAATTTTTCTTTCTACAATTTCCAAGCAAGTCTTCATGCGACACATCATAGAACTCTCCAACAGTTTGAATAATTTGCTTTGGCGTCAGAGAGCGACGGTGCTGAATTGAAGACAATGAACTTAAAATAGACTTTACAGATTCCAATGTTGGTTTCTGTCCTTTTAACTCATGGTGTGCAACGATCTTATTGAGCGCGCCTTCAAGCTCACGAACATTGTTTTGAATACTAGTCGCAATATGAGAAACAATCTCAGGATGCAATTCGTATTTTCTCTCTTTTAATTTTGAGCGTAGAATCGCTGTTCGCGTTTCCATATCAGGCATTGAAATATCAGCAAGCATGCCCCATTCAAAGCGAGAGATGAGCCGTTGCTCTAAAGCAGGAATTGCCTTAGGTGGTCTATCTGAAGTAAGCACAATCTGCTTATTAGCCTGATGTAAATCATTAAACGTATGAAAAAATGCCTCCTGTATCCCTTCTTTACCTGCTAAAAACTGAATGTCATCAATCAATAAAACATCAACCGAACGATATACCTCTTTAAATTTTTCAATCCGGTTAGATGAAATTGATTTAATAAAATCATTGGTAAATTTTTCACAAGAAACATACAGCACCTGTGCATCAGCCCTAGACGCCAACACCTGTTGACCAACTGCCTGCATCAAGTGAGTCTTACCCAGTCCAACACCACCATAAATAAAAAGCGGGTTGTACGCTTGACCAAGTTTCTGAGTAACAGCCAGCGCAGCAGCATGAGCTAACTCATTACCCTTACCAATAACAAAGTTTGAAAATGAATACTTTGGGTTAAGCCCATACCGATTAGATTGCAACTGAGCCTCATGAGACTGCGGAACCGCTTGTTCGCTAGAAACATTAGGAGTTTGTACCGCTTGAGTTGGCACTTCTTCTGAAGTAAGGCGAACCTGCCCTTTTGGCTTTGTCTCTACACGATAGCTAATTGCCCGAATTTTATTGTCTGTAATTTTTTGAAGTGCCTTCAAAATAGAAGAATGATATTTTTTCTCGAGCCAAGCTTTGGTGAAAGTATTTGGCACCCCAATCACAACCGATGTCTCATCGCGCTTTGAGATAAATGTATTTTTAAACCAAGTTGTGAAATTAGCCTTACTAAGCGTAAGCTCCAACTCGCCTAGCGTCGCTTGCCAGATATCTTCTACCCCCATGTATATAAAAAATTAAGATAAATAAACGTAAAAAACAGCAAAAACTTTTGTACTGATGATTATAGCACACAGACCATCTCTGTAAAATCCATCCACAGATTATAAAGTGTTAACACGATGTGCACACACTGTGCATAAGCTAGAATAATCCCTCGAAG